>JAQBYI010000034.1 GCA_027622655.1 Gemmatimonadota bacterium
ATTCAATGAAGGACTGGACCGGCCCCTTGTCACCTGGCGACGTCATCGCCAAGCCGTTCGATCTCGACGCACTGGCTGACAGAATCCGGACGAAGATCGGTACGTAGCGCAAAAGAAGATGATCGCTCAGTCGAATTCGACGAGCATCTCGCCTTTCTCGACCGGCGTTCCCGCTTTGGCATGCACCGCGCGCACCGTCCCGGCAGCCGGCGCCCGCAACTCGTTTTCCATTTTCATTGCTTCAATCGCCACGAGCGGATCGCCGGCCACAACCGTCTGCCCTGGCACTACGTGCACGCGCACCACCAACCCCGGCATCGGGGCGACAAGCGGAACGGGACCGGCCGGCCCTCGCCCCGCGGCGGCCATCTCGCGGATCGCCCGCGTGCGCTCATCCAGCGCGTCAACCGCATAGCGCCGGCCGTCGATTCGCAGCACATACCGCCCACGTTCGCCTTCGCGGCGCGCCGTCACCCGGTGCACAGCAGTGCCGACGGTTACCAACCGGACAGGCGTGCCCTCGACGTCCTCAAGATGAGTTGCCACCGCAGGGCCACCGTCCACCGACGCAGTTCCAGCGTCAAGCGTGACCACGAAGGACCGACCATCGAGATCAACGATGTAGCGCGTCACGACGTCCGATCCCTCGTCAGGACCACGACAGTTTCGACATGCGCCGTCTGCGGGAACATGTCAAACGCGTCCATCGACGCGATGGACCACGACGGCAGGCGGGCCACGTCACGAGCCAACGTTGCCGGGTCGCATGACACGTAAATGATGGCCGTTGTGCCGGGGGCCGCGTTCAGGGCCTGCGTCACGCCGGAATCAAGGCCGGCACGCGGCGGATTCACGACCACAACGTCGGCTGGAAGGACCCGTGCGATGACGTCCTCGACCCGCGCGGCGATTGAGCGGGACGGCCGCGTCAGTCTGCCGGCCGCAAACGCCGAGGCCTCTTCGTCGAACTCGATCGCCGTCACCCGAATGCCTCGGGCGTAAAGGGCCGCTGCGAGTTCACCAGTTCCGGAGTAGGCATCGATCACGTGCACTGGCAAAGACAGAGCCACACGTGCCACGATCTGCTCCTCGACGAAGCTGAACATGGGCGTGGCAACTGCGGGATTGACTTGGCTGAACGAGGCGTCAGCCGACGCCGCCTCCGGCGAGCCAGCGGCCACTCCTACCCGCCGCCGTCGCCCAGCCTCGGCGGTCCACCACACCCCGTCGAACGAGGGCAACCGCTCAATGAACGCGTCTACGTCCGGCCACGTGCGCCCACCTTCGATCGTTAGAACGCCACGTGCTCCGATCAGTCGCACGGTGCCGCGTAGCGCGTCGGCCTGCGGGAACGAGTCGGCGGCCGCGAGAACTTCGCGCCAAAGGGCAAGCACACGCTCGTCGGTAATCCAGCAATCCTCCAGCGCGAAGACAGCCGCCGGATCGTCCCACTTGTGAAGCCCGCCGAACCACGCGCCTTCGGAGTTCTTTCGCAAGGCCAGACTAAGCCGTTGGCGATATCGCCAAGCCGACGGCGCGCGGTGAAACGCGGGAAGATCAGTCGTCCGGCGCCCGATCCGGCGCATCGTATCGCGCACGATCGCCCGCTTGGCGTCACCCTGAGCCGTTTCGCCGAGGTGCTGCAACTGGCAGCCGCCACATCGCGACGGGCCATAGTGCGCGCAGCGCGGCTCGACTCTCGCAGGCGACTCTCGCTCGAACGCCTCCACCCTCCCGCGCGCAAAGCGACGTCCCTTTTCGACCTGCGCGAGCACACGGTCTCCCGGTGCCGTGCGCGGAACGAACACGACAAGTCCGTCGTGACGGGCGACACCGTCGCCGCCGGCGGCGATCGAGTCGATCTCGAGGACGAGACGTTCGGTCATGGGTTTCGAAGCGCTTCTGATCGCGCAAGATCGGCCCAGGCGGAGCCCGACCGTCCGTCCACCGGCGCGCCAGCCGAGGCGACGCGCCCAGCCGTGCGGTCGCGCTGAGCCACCAGCGCCGCCGCGATTGCGGCAGCGTGCAACTCGTCATCGCGCGGCGCATCCGCCAACAGCGACGGCAGCCGCCTCTCCAACCATTGAATGTCGATGCTGCCCGCCCGGAACTCAGGGTCAGCAATGACACGGAGGTGGAACTCACGAGATGATTCCACACCGTCGATTACGAGCTCCATGAGCGCGCGGCGCATTCGCGCGACCGCCTGTTCACGGTTCCGTCCCCAGACGATCAACTTGGCCAACATGGGATCGTAGTGCAGGCCGACGACTGAGCCTATCTCAATGCCGCCATCCCAGCGCACACCGGGACCGGTCGGAACGTGGAGATAGTCAATCCGTCCGGTTGATGGCAGAAAGCCGCTCGCCGGGTCTTCACTCGTAATACGGCACTCGATCGCCCAGCCGCGCGGCTCGATTGGGCCATCGAACGGCAGGCGCTCACCGGCGGCGATCCGCAGTTGCCACTGTACCAGATCAACGCCGGTGACGAGTTCCGTAACCGGATGTTCGACCTGTATGCGTGTGTTCATTTCAAGGAAGTAGAACGCGCCGTCGGGAGCGAGCAGGAACTCGCACGTTCCGGCATTGACGTAGCCGGCCGCACGCGCCGCGCGGATGGCAGCATCGCCCATTTGCTTCCTTAGCGCCGCATTCACGGCCGGACTCGGCGCTTCTTCGATCATCTTCTGATGCCGCCGCTGCACAGAACACTCACGCTCTCCGAGCGACAGGAAGTTGCCGTGCGTGTCAGCCAGAATCTGAATTTCGACGTGTCGCGGCCCGACGATGAATTTTTCGATGTACAACGCGTCATCTCCAAACGCGTTCATGGATTCGCGGCGCGCGGCATCCCAGGCGGCCGGCATTTCGTCCGCGGTTCGCACAAGGCGCATGCCCTTCCCGCCACCACCGGCGGCGGCCTTGAGCAACACCGGAAACCCGAACTCAGCGGCGATTGATTTCGCGGCCTCCACAGTTGCGATGGTCTCAGTCGTACCCGGCACCACCGGAACGTCGTGTGCGACGGCGAGCTGTCGAGCCGCCGTCTTGGAACCAAGCGCGGCGATGGCTGCTGCGGGCGGTCCGATCCAGACGAGACCAGCATCGTGCACGGCGCGCGCAAACCACTCCCGTTCAGAGAGAAAACCGTATCCCGGGTGAATCGCATCTGCGCCGGCAGCCTTGGCGGCAGCAATGATTGCGTCGCCGCGCAGGTAACTCTCCGATGATGGCGCAGGGCCAATCCGCACGACCTCGTCCGCCTCGCGCGCATGCGGCGCATGTGCGTCGGCGTCCGAGCAGACGGCGACCGAACGGACACCCAGCTCCTGACAGGCACGCACGACGCGGAGCGCGATCTCGCCCCGGTTGGCCACCAAAACTTTGTTGAACATCTAGAGCGGGATGTTTCCGTGTTTCTTGGGCGGATTCCGGTCGCGCTTGCCCTGTAGCGACTCGAGTGCATCAATCAACCGTGGACGCGTGTCGGCCGGGTCGATGATGTCATCGACATATCCATGCGCCGCAGCGACATATGGATTCGCAAACTTCTCGGCATACTCCGCCACGCGCTGCTCGGCGGCCGCCGTTGGATCGTCGGCGTCCGCGATTTCCTTGCGGAACAGAATGTCGACCGCGCCCTTGGGCCCCATCACCGCGATCTCGGCGGTTGGCCACGCCACGTTGTAGTCACCGCGAATGTGCCGGGAGCTCATGACGTCGTACGCGCCGCCATATGCCTTGCGCGCGATGACCGTGAGCTTGGGAACCGTTGCCTCACAGTATGCGAAGAGAAGTTTGGCGCCGTGCCTGATGATGCCGCCGTGCTCCTGTGCGAGCCCCGGCATGAACCCGGGAACATCCTCGAACGTCACGATCGGCACGTTGAACGCGTCGCAGAACCGGATGAATCGCGCCGCCTTCGTGCTCGCCTGTATGTCGAGAACGCCGGCCAGCACTGCGGGCTGATTGGCCACCACGCCGACACTGAATCCGCCCAGATGGGCGAAGCCGCAGATGATATTCTGCGCGTAGTCGGCCTGCACTTCCAGAAAGTCGCCGTCGTCGACCACCCTGCGAAGTAGTTCATGCATATCGTACGGCTTGTTCGGACTGTCCGGAACGAGATCGCGCAGTCCCTCGTCGCGTCGGTCACGAGGGTCGGTACCGGCACCGCGCGGCGGCGCATCGACGTTGTTCGAAGGCAGGAACCGAAGAAGTTTCCGGATTCCGTCGAGGCACTCCAACTCGCTGCTGCAGGTGAAGTGCGAAACACCGCTGATCTCGGCGTGAGTCGCAGCCCCGCCCAGCTCCTCCATGGTGACTTCTTCGTGCGTCACCGTTTTCACGACGCTCGGGCCGGTCACGAACATGTAGCTGGTGCCACGAACCATATAAACGAAATCGGTGATCGCCGGCGAATATACCGCCCCGCCTGCACACGGTCCGAGAATGGCCGAAATCTGCGGCACCACACCAGACGCCATGGTGTTGCGAAGAAATATTTCGGCGTAGCCGCCGAGTGAAACGACGCCCTCCTGAATGCGCGCACCCCCCGAGTCGTTCAATCCGATCATCGGAGCGCCGTTCCGAACTGCCAGGTCCATCACCTTGCAGATCTTTCGTGCGTGCGTTTCGGAAAGCGATCCACCGAACACGGTGAAGTCCTGCGAAAAGACGTACACGAGGCGACCGTCAATGCGGCCAAAGCCGGTGACGACTCCGTCACCGTATGGCCGCTGCTCACCGAGCCCGAAATCCGTTGAGCGGTGTGTGACGAATCGGTCAAGTTCGACGAACGAGCCTTCGTCGAGCAGAGCGTCGAGTCGTTCGCGCGCCGACAGCTTGCCCTTATCGTGTTGTGCCTTGAGGCGTGCGGCGCCGCCCCCCTGCTCCGACTCTTCGCGACGCCGGGCGAGCAGATCGAGTTTCTCTTGCATGGACATGCGCGAAATCAACGCCCCGCGGAAAGGCGCGTCCAGTGGCGGCACGATTGCGGAATCCCTACGGTGCGGCGCTCCAGCGATGTCCTGCTTCGAAATGGCGTCGAATGGATTGCGCGCGACCCGAGGCGATTGCCGTACGCGCCCGCCTGATGGCGCGTTCATACATGGCGAGCAACGGAGCGAGCAGGTCGGCGTTGGCCATGGCAATGGCAGACCAGGCCGCCGGGTCGGAGCCGGCAAGCCGCGTCACGTCACGCCCGCCGGGACCCAGTTGGGCACGAGAGACGCCGGCTTCGGCCAGCACGCGGCCCAGCGCGGACGAAACGATCTGCGGCAGATGACTCGCTCGCGCGACGAACGCATCGTGAACGGCCGCTCCAATAGCCTCCGGAGCGGCGCCGACCATCCGCCACATTCGGCGTGCTCGCGCCATGGCGGCCGGCCGCGATATTCGCGTCGGCGACAGAAAGACGCGTTCACCGAGGAAGAGGCCCCGCCGCGAGGCGCGCCAGCCCGTCCGGTGGTCGCCGGTGAACGGGTGTGAACCGACAAATCGCGCACCGAGCCCTGCGCGCAGTGCAGCGTCAATGATCGTCCGTTTCGTGCTCCCGACGTCGGTAATCAGCGGCACCGACAGAAGTCGGGGGGCCGCCTGTTCGATGAGCGCGACGGTGGCATCCACCGGCACGGCGATAACGCAGACGTCGCACCGCTCGACACCGGCAAGGTCGGCCCCGAGCGATTCCGATATCACGCCGGTGCGGCGTGCCGCGCGGAGCGTCGCCGGCGTGCGATCGAATCCGACCACAGTTACGCCGAGGGCGGCCAGGTCGCGAGCAAGCGACCCGCCGATCATTCCGAGGCCGACGATCGCGACCTTCATTCCGAGGCCCGCGCCGCGGCATTCGTTCTCGCGTTGATCTGTTCACTTCGACAGAGCGCGATGATGCTCCAGAACAACGAGCGCACCTCTTCTGCGGGCATGCCGTGTTCGCGCGCGCTGGCAGCGATGCGGCGCACGACCCGCGCCTCTCGCGCCGGATCGAGCACCGGGGTGCCGGAAACCTGTTTGGCCTTTCCGATTGCCCGCGCGAGACGCATACGCCGCCGCAGGAGCACCAACATCGCGTCGTCGGTCCGCTCGATTCTCCGTCGCAACGACTCTATGGTCGCGGCTCCGGTCACGTCGCGTTTCTGTGTCATCCGCCTGCTCCTGAGCCGGGATCCACCGGCACGTTATCTGGAATTGCCGACATCGTCCTCCCTGCAGCCCCTGCGAATGCCCGAAGACGACTCATGAGATCGCCGAACTCGCCGGGCGCGACCGATTGCTCCGCGTCCGACCGCGCCTCCGACGGCTTGGGATGCACTTCGATTATCAAGCCATCCGCTCCAGCAGCGACAGCCGCAAATGAAAGCGGCGCTACCAGCCAACTCTTACCGCCAGCATGGCTTGGATCGACGATCACCGGAAGGTGCGTTTCGCGTTTGAGCACCGGCACGGCACTCACGTCAAGCGTGTTGCGCGTGGCCGTTTTGAACGTGCGAATACCGCGTTCGCAGAGCACCACCTGGTCATTCCCTCGCGCGAGGATGTATTCCGCCGCGAGAAGCAGTTCCTCGACGGTGGCCGACAGGCCGCGTTTGAGCAACACGGGCCTGCGCAGATCACCCACGGCCGAGAGGAGCGGGAAGTTCTGCATGTTTCGCGCGCCGATTTGCAGCATGTCGGCATGCTCGGCGACAATTTCTACCTGCCTCGTGTCCATCACCTCGGTAACCACCGGCAATCCGGATACGGCGCGCACCTCCGCGAGAAGCGCGAGCGCCTCCTCGCCGAGTCCGCGGAAGGCATACGGCGAACTGCGCGGCTTGAACGCGCCGCCGCGGAGCAGTGTTGCGCCTGCCGCCCGCACCGAAGCCGCCGCGCTGAACAACATCTCGCGCCCTTCGACGGAACACGGCCCGGCGATGACGGCGAGCTGATTGCCGCCGATCGAGGCTCCTTCACCCTCACCAACTACGACCACGGTCGGATCGGCCCTGAACTCGCGCGCGACTTGACGGTATGGCTTCAGCACGGGGATGACGCTCTCGACACCGGGAAGCGTGGAAAGCCCCACCTCCGCGAGCATACGTTCGTCGCCGATACACCCGACGATCGTGCGGTGTTCGCCGCGAGAGAGATGGGTTTGCAGCCCGGCACGTTCGACGACTTCGCGAATGGCGTCGAGTTCCGGGTCAGTGACGTGTGGGCGAGTCACGATTATCATGTTGCGCTCTTGTTTGAGATGACAAACGAAACGGGCCCGTGGAGTTCCACGGGCCCGTGAGGTATTCGCAAGACTGAATCGCTAGCTAACCACGCCGCGCCCCAGCCGTGCGGCCCGTGTGGCGGCCGACGGCGTAGTAGTAATAGGAGGCGTAGAGTGTGCTCATATGCTGATGGGAGACTCGCAGTCCGCGCGGCGGCTGTCAATCCGCCGTGCGTGGCGAAATAGACCCTATAGCTCGTCGTCCGGAATCGCGTCCATATCCACCGGAATCATCTGATCTGCTTCTTCGGTGAAGATCTTCGAAGGTTCCGCCGGGCGTTCCTGCCCTTCCGGAATGTCGATCACCCCGAGGACAATCCGGCGGTGGATCGGATCCACTTCGAGAACCCGAACGTTCATGGCCATTCCTTCCCAAGCCACGTCGACCGGGCTGTCCACGTTGACGCCCGACACGCCGAGGTGTGAGAGCGGAACGAACCCTTCGATATCGTTGCCAATGTCGACGACGACGCCCTTGTCCATCAAGCGAACAACCTTGCCCGGCAGTTCCGTACCGACCGGATACGTCTCGCCGATCTTCAGCCACGGATCGTCTTCAGCCTGCTTGAGACCGAGTGAGATTCGCTTGTTGTCGGCGTCAATGTTGAGGATGACCACGTTGACATCGTCACCCTTCTTCACCACATCCGACGGGTGCTGTACGCGCTTGGTCCAGCTCATGTCGGATATATGAATCAACCCGTCGATCCCGGGTTCGATCTCGACGAACGCGCCGAACGACGTCAGGTTCCGCACCTTGCCGGAGAGACGCGTACCGACCGGATACTTCTGCGGAAGCACCATCCACGGATCCTGCTCGGTCTGCTTCATGCCGAGCGAAATCTTCTCTTCCGTCGGATCGACCTTGAGCACGACCGCTTCGATGGCCTCACCGATGGACACCAGCTTTGAAGGATGGCGCACATTGCGCGTCCAGCTCATCTCGCTGATGTGCACGAGGCCTTCGATGCCGGGCTCGAGCTCGATGAACGCCCCGTAGTTCGTAATCGAGACGACCTTCCCTGAGACTCGCGTGCCCACCGGGTACTTGGCGGCAACGTCCTTCCACGGATAGCTCTGCAACTGCTTGAGGCCGAGCGAGATACGCTCGCGCTCCCAGTCGATGTCGAGCACCTTGACCTCAAGCTCGGCGCCGATGGCCACCATTTCCGTCGGGTGCTGGATGCGGCCCCACGACATGTCGGTGATGTGCAGCAGGCCGTCGACTCCGCCGAGGTCGATGAACGCCCCGAAGTCGGTGATGTTCTTGACGACGCCCTTCCGCACCTGGTCCTTCTGCAGCTCCTTCATGAGCTTCTCGCGCTTTCCGGCGCGCTCGGTTTCCAGAATCACGCGGCGCGAAACGACGATGTTCCGCCGGCGCTTATTGAGCTTGATGATCTTGAACTCGTATTTCTGTCCGAGCAGATCGTCGATGTTCGGCACACGACGAAGCGCGATCTGGGAGCCGGGCAGGAACGCATCGACACCCATGAGATCGACCACAACTCCGCCCTTGATCTTCTTGATGAGCACGCCTTCGACGGGCTGATCACTTTCGTATGCGACGCGGATCTTCTCCCACACTCGCATGAAGTCGGCTTTCTTCTTGGACAGCACGACCGAGCCTTCCTGATCCTCGAGATGCTCGAGGAGGACTTCGACCTCGTCGCCGGGCTTGAGGTCCGGCATGTCCTTGAACTCTTCGAGCGGGATCGAGCCTTCCGACTTGAACCCGATGTCGAGGACGACGAGGTTGTCGCGCATCTCCAGCACCTTCGCCTTGACGATCTCACCCTCTTCGATCGCGGCGAGCGTGCCGTTGTACATATCCATCATCGCCTCGTAGTCGGCCGACGAATATTCGTCTTCCTCGTAGAGCTCGGGGCGGCGATTGTTCAGGGGGCGAAGCTGCGCCTTTTGCAGGTCGCGCTTCTCGCGGGGGGTCAGTGCGCCAGGAAAGGCGTTTGCGTCCGGATTGTCGACGGCGTCTGACGGCGCGACGGGCGTTTCAGTGGTCACGTGAGTTGTTCGCGAAGGGTCCGGCTCGTCGCGACGAGGCGTGGGTTGGACGGAAGATCCGGAGATTTTCCGGAGCCTGTAAATATGGTCCACTCCACGAGTTAGGTCAACCGCAGAAGAGCATCACGACCCCTCGCTCGCTCGCTCGCTCGCTCTCTCGCGCGCTGGCCCCGATCCCCCTATCGGCCGCCAGCGTCCGGGCTCGGCGCCGATCCAGATCTCTGAATGCGATCGCGGGCGAGGTCGACGATTCGCGCCACCTGCTCCGCCGGACTCAACCGTGTCGTGTCCACATGCACCGCATCGTCCGCCGGCTGTGTTTGTCTCGCGTCGCGGGCGTCGCGTGCCGTGAGCTCGCCCGTTTCGCGGGCGAGTTCATCATCCGACGGTATGCGGCCAAGTAACTCGATACTTCGACGATGGGCTCGCACCTCGGGGTCCGCCACCAGCCAGATCTTCAGCGCAGCGTCTGGGAATACCGCCGTCCCCATGTCGCGTCCGTCGACGACAATCGCGCCGATTTGGGCGCACTCGCGCATCTTCTCGTTCACCCACTCCCGTACGCTCTGCATCCGTGCAACGAGACTGACGTTCGCAGTGACCTCCTCGCCGCGGAGTTCGGCATCGGCAGCGGATCCATCAACCCACGCCTCGAAAACGCCGTCCGCCGGGTGAACCGTCACGCTTCGCGCGGCGTCGAGCACCGACTCTTCGCTCCAATCCGCGGAATCTCCGCCGACTCGAAGCCGTGCGGCGGTTGCTGCGCGGTATAGGGCGCCCGAATCCGCCTGCCGGAACCCCAGTGCCACCGCAACCGCGCGCGCCGTGCTCGACTTTCCGGACGCCGCCGGGCCGTCGATGGCGATAACGAATCGAGATTCAGTCAGCGACATATGCCAAATCGGTCCAGAAGTTCGGATACGACACGGCCACGCAATTCGGGTCATCAATCGTGATACGTCCACCGGTCGCTGCGCCCAATACGCCGAACGCCATGGCGATACGGTGATCACCTCCTGTTTCCACTCGGCCAGCCAGGGGGCGGTCGGAACCGCGGACAACGAACCCATCTTCAAGTTCCTCGGCCTCCGCCCCGACGGCACGCAGGTTCCGGACGACGAGTGCGATGCGATCACTCTCCTTCACCCGCAGTTCGGCCGCACCCGTGACGCGCGTCTCACCGTCTGCCCGCGCTGCCACGCACGCGAGCACGGGGAGCTCGTCAATCAGCGACGGAACTTCCGAACCGTCGATCGTTGTCGCCCGCAGTACCCGCGGCGCCACAACCAGCGTGGCCGTCGGTTCACCGCCGACGTCTTTCATGTCTTCCCAACCGATGCGCACTCCCATTCTCTCGAGCACACGCAGCGCGCCAGTGCGGGACGGGTTGGCACACACGCCAGCAAGCGTCACGTCGCCACCCGTGGCCATCGCAGCGAGTGCGGCGAAGAACACAGCCGACGACGGATCGCCTGGGACGTCCACGTCAAGCGCGGCAATCGGCGCCCCGGGGATGAGCGTCGCCACTGTTCCTTCGCTCCGCACATCCACGCCTCGAAGCCGCATCATCCTTTCCGTGTGGTCGCGCGTCGGCACGGGTTCGTGGACTTCGACTGGCACACCGGCGGTGAATCCGGCGAGAAGAATCGCGCTTTTGACCTGCGCGCTGGCGGACTCGCTGAACCACGTGAGTCCCTGAAGCGCCGCACCGGTAATCGACATTGGGAGTCCATCGTCGCCGTCGAACGAAAAACTCGCACCCATTGCGCCGAGCGGCTTGGCAACCCGTCTCATCGGCCGCGCGCTCAAGCTGGCATCACCAACCACTCGTGAGGTAAACGGGAGTGCGGCGAGAACGCCGCTGATCAGCCGTGTTGTCGTCCCGCTGTTTCCTGCGTCAAGATCAGCAATCGGGGCCGATAGGGCGTGTGGCCCCGATCCGAGGACGAGAATGCTCCCGTCGTCCTGCGCAACCACACTGACACCGAGTCCGCGCAGCACGCCTGCCGTACTCTGGATGTCCGCCGAATTCAGAATACCGCGGATTCGCGACTGACCGTCGGCGAGCGCACTCAGAATCAGCGCACGGTGCGAAATGCTCTTGTCGCCCGGAATTCGTACCCCACCGCGCACGAGCATAGCTAGCGGAGCCAGGACTCGAGTGCGGTCGCCAAATCTGTCTTGTCGTCCCGGTATTTCACGATGACGGGCGTCTGTATGGATATCCCAAGCTCCGGATTCCATGGCGTCCTCACCGCGCGAGCGCCGGGCACAACGACAGCATCAGCGGGGATTTCGAGAGGCGCGTCGACCGTTCCACGATATGCGCACTCATTGACCAGATCGAACACCGGCGTCCCCCGCGTGAGCACGACGCCGGCACCGAGCACCGCACGAGCGCGAACGACTGTGCCTTCGTAAACGCCGCAGTTCCCGCCAACTATCACGTCGTCCTCGATGATCACTGGCGCGGCATTGACAGGCTCGAGGACGCCCCCGATCTGAGCAGCGGCACTGAGATGCACTCGCGCCCCGACCTGCGCGCACGAACCCACGAGCGCGTGCGAGTCCACCATGGTGCCAGCTCCGATCCACGCGCCGACGTTCACATACATCGGTGGCATGCAGACAACGCCGGCAGCCACATACGCGCCACGGCGAATGGTCGATCCGCCGGGAACGATGCGTACCCCCGCGCCGACGTCGAACCGTCGAGGCGGCACGGTGGCCTTGTCAACAAACGAGAACACGCCATCGGTTGGCGAAAGATCTGCGAGCGAACCAAACCGAAACGCCAGCAGGATGCCTTGCTTGACCCACGGTACGGCACGCCAGACACCCGACGCTTCACGCTCTGCGGCGCGCAGCGTTCCCGATTCGAGCTGCGAGAGCAACGACTCAATGACGTCGAACGCGTCGGATGGGGCCGGACTTCCGGCCGGAAGAGCCGCCATCTCCGCGATTCGCTCGGAAAGCCGGGTCGCGTCGAAACTCACCGGCGTCACGCTGCGATCGCTCCGGCCGCGACGAGCGCGGCTCGGAGCAGGGCGTCGTTGCGCGGATCCATGGGCACGAGCGGAAGCCTCAGAGTGTTCCCAATTCGGCCCAGCATGGCCAGCGCAGCCTTGGCGGGAAGCGGATTGGATTCGACAAACGCCGCGCTGAAAATCGGCGTGAGGTTGAGGTGATGCTCGCGTGCACGAGCAAAGTCACCTCGGAGCGCCGCCTCGCAGAGTTGCGACATGGGCCGCGGCACGAGGTTGGAGACAACTGAGATGATCCCCTGCCCGCCTGCGGCAATCAGCCCGAGCGTGAGCGCGTCGTCGCCGGAGATCACGGCGAAGTTCGACGGTCGGCCCCGGATAATCTCCGACATCTGAGCGAGATCGCCCGAGGCCTCCTTGACGGCGATAATGTTCGCATGCTCGGCGAGAGCCAGCGTTGTCTCGGCAGCCATGTTGCTCGCCGTCCGCCCTGGAACATTGTAGAGCACTATCGGCAACGGCGACGCGTCGGCGATCGCGCGAAAGTGTGCGATGATTCCGCGCTGGGGCGGCTTGCTGTACGCCGGCGATACATGCAGCAGGTGCGTTGCTCCCACGTTCGCCATCGCGCGAGATGTGGCAATTGCGAGCACTGTATCGTTGCCGCCGGCACCGGCAATCACCGGCACCCGGCCGGCGGCCTGGTCGACGCAAACCCGGACGACGCCGACGCGTTCATCGAGCGACAAGGTTGCCGCCTCGCCTGTAGAACCTACCGGCACGAGGCCATTCACTCCCTCGGCGATCTGCCAATCAATGAGCGTACGGTAGGCGGCTTCATCGAATGAGCCATCGGGCGTGAACGGAGTCACGAGTGCCGTGTGGCAGCCGGTAAGGAGTGCCGTGGTCATTTCGAGCCTCCGAGCAAGTCATCCATCGTGAACACGCCCTTGCGTCCCACTATCCAGCGCGCCGCGGCGAGTGCCCCAGCAGCAAATACGCGACGGTCACGCGCTGTGTGGGTGAGTCGAATCTGCTCGAACGCGCCATCGAAGATGATCTCGTGCGTTCCCGGCACGTGACCCGTTCGCACACTCGTGACCGGCACATCGGCGCCAAGGCCGTCTCGTGCCCGGCCGGCCAACAATCGTGCAGTGCCGGACGGCGCATCCTTTTTTGCCGCATGGTGCGTGTCAATGATGTGCGCATCGAATACTCCGGGCGTGCGGGCGAACTCGGCTGAAGCACACTCAACGATGCGGGCAAATATCTGCACGCCTAGCGAGAAGTTGGGGGACCAGAGCAGCGCTCCGTCACCTGCAGCGACAGCAGCAGACACGGCGGCGAGTTCGGCGTCCCAGCCGGTCGTTCCGCAGACGACTGCAACACCGGCACGAGCACACGCAGAAACGTTCGCCGCCGCCGCGGACGGTACGGTGAACTCGATCGCCACTTCCGCGCCGGCCAACTGAACATCCGTCGGGCCAGTGCGCGTGACCTCATGCTCGCCAAGGAACGCCACGACATCGAACCCGGCGTCCGGCGCGAGCTCACGCACGGCGCGCCCCATTTTTCCATCGCCGATGACAGCGAGTTTCGTCGGCGTCACGCGGCAGACCGCCGCGGGAAAAACTCGTCGTGCAGTCGGCACATGATCGCTGACACCTCCGTGGCGTCGACGATCAGGGTGAGATTGATGCCCGTCGCGCTGAGCGAGAGCATGTGCAATCGTACGTCTCCGACGGCGGCGAGCGCGCGCGCCATGGTTGGGCTGCTCTCACCAAGCCCGGCGCCGACGAGTGCCACGATCCCGCGACCACGTTCCACACCAACGTCTCCGAACACGCGGAGCTGAGCGACAACGTCGTCGAGATACTGATCATCGTCCACAGTCAGCGAAACCGACACCTCGGACGTCGCAACGACATCAACCGACGTCTTGTTCCGTTCGAAAACCTCGAATATTCCGCGAAGGATTCCCGGTGCGGCGAGCATGCGATGAGATCGCACCTTTACGATGACGACGTTGCTCTTCCCCGCGATGGCTCGGACGGCGCTGCGCGGCGCATCGAAAGTGATCCGCGTGCCGTTCCCGGAAGGCCGGTGAGAATTGAAGATGAACACCGGAATCCCACGCCGAACGGCCGGCGCGATCGTGCTCGGATGGAGCACCTTCGCGCCGAATGTCGCGAGTTCTGCCGCCTCGTCGAATCGAATGTGCTCGATGAGACGGGCGTCCTCGACCACCTTCGGGTCGGCCGTGAGCAATCCATCAACGTCAGTCCAGATTTCGATCGCTTCGGCTTCGAGCGCGGCGCCGACGAGCGCGGCACTGAAATCCGATCCACCGCGGCCGAGCGTCGTGGTGATTCCGTCCTTCGTCGCACCGATGTAGCCGCCGAGGACCGGGACGCAACCGTCGCGAACCAGGGCCGCGACATGCTCGCGTGCGGCGAGCGCAATGAGTTCCTCCCGCGGCTCGGCACGGCCGAACGCCGCGTCCGTCACCATCACATCCCGAGCGTCAACATGTCGCGCGACAACTCCAGCGCGAACGAGCGCAGCGACAACGATCGGTGCCGACGCCCGTTCGCCGACGGCAGCGAACGCGTCGAGTGACCTCGGGGTCACGTGGCCCAGGACCGAAAGCGCCTCGCTCAAGTGGGCCAGTTCATCAAACAACGCGCTCTCATCGGCAGCAAGGTCGTTCGTTTCGGGACCGTCGCCGAGCAGTTCGTACAGCACGCGAAGATGGCGAGTGCGCAGTGACTCGACCTGTGCGATCGCCGACACGAGGTTCCCCGAGGCAGCCTGGGCCGCCATCGCGAGCAATTCGCTTGTCGCGCCTCCAAGTGCGGACAAGACCACGACCGGCGCCCTCGGCGCTCGCCCCGCGATAATGTCCACGGTGCGCCGGATCGCGCTCGCGTCGCCGACGGACGTCCCGCCGAATTTCATGACGATCATGCGGACCCGGGACGCGCCAGCATGCCGCGAGCGACCAGCAGCTCGGCGTTGAGAATCGAGCCGCCGGCCGCGCCGCGAATCGTATTGTGCCCCATCGCCACGAACTTGACGTGGAGTATCGGGTCGGCGCGCATCCGTCCGACCGAAACCGTCATTCCCCGTCCGAGCATCGCATCGCGCCGAGGCTGCGGGTGCGTAGGCTCGGTGAAGTAATGAAGTGGCACGTCAGGAGCCGATGGCAGTCCGCGCACGTCAGGCGCACCACGCCACTCCCGCATGGCGGCGATTGCCTCCTCTGGACTCGGCTGCTTTTCAAAGCCGACGGACATCACCACAGTATGCCCGTTCTCCACGGGCACCCGATTGGCGTGCGCGCTAACCACGAACGGCGCCGACTCGACGGACGCGCCGTTGAACCGCCCCAGCATCTTCTGCATTTCCCGCTCGATCTTCGGCTCTTCATCGCCGATGTACGGGATAACGTTGCCAAGAATATCTAGCGACGGCACACCCGGATAACCGGCACCTGAGACAGCCTGCATCGTTGCGGCAAACACCGTGCGCACGCCGAATGCTTCGTGAAGCGGCGCCAGCGCGACGGTAGCCACGGTGGCCGCGCAATTCGCATTCGTCACGATGGCGCCCGTCCAGCCGCGCGCGCTGCGTTGCACGTCGATCAGATCGAGATGCCCGGCGTTTACCTCCGGGATCACAAGCGGCACGTCTGCATCCATGCGAAAGTTTTTCGCGTTGCTGAGTACGAATCGTCCCGCGCGCGCGAAGGCCGGCTCGATTTCGCCGGCGACGGCGGCATCAAGCGCTGAAAAGACCAGTGGTGACCCCACCCGAGTTACGTCGCACGGAAGGACCGTCAATGCGGCAGCGGCGGCCGGAACGGAGCCCTCGAGCCAGTTGGCGGCTTCTGCGTACCGCTTGCCGGCCGACCGTTCTGACGCCGCTACTTCGGCGACCCTGAACCACGGATGACCGTCGAGCAGACGAATGAAAGTCTGACCGACTGCGCCGGTGGCGCCGAGAACGGCAATCGGTATGCGCGTGTCAGCCATAGTCAGGCGTCGAGCAGTGCGCGGACGAGTCGAACGTAGTGACCGACCGCGGCGCGCAACTCGGCCGTATCGACGTACTCGTCCGGTGTGTGAGCGACCGTGATTGACCCCGGGCCGAACAGCAGGGGCGTACCCCAGTTCGTGAGGAGCGGAACGTCGGTCGTATACGCGAACGGTTTGGACGGGAAGCCCGGGACGTCGCGGAATCGTTGAGCCGGTGTGTATGACGGATACGAGACCTGAGCGCGACCGGCGACCCACTGCTCGATCGCTTTCTTGACGGGCTCGGGCTCGCCAACGACGCGAACCATCAACTCAGCCTCGCACGCGCCGGGAACAATGTTGGCTCCGGTGCCACCGGCGATCGTGCCAATGTTGACCGTCGAGGGGCCCAGGACCGGGTCGGAAGGAAGGACCAACGTGTCCAACTCGAGTAACATCCGCATCATCGGCGTGATAGCCGACGCCCCTAGTTCGGCGTACGCCGAATGCGCTTCGCGGCCGGCAGTGAGCAACGAAACGCGGAGCGCACCTTTGCAACCCGACGCGAGCATGCTCTCCGTGGGTTCCCCGTTGATGAGAAACCGGCTGGTCGCGGGAAGCTGGTTCGCCATCCGCGCGCCGTCCGATCCACGCTCTTCGCCAACGACGAAGAGCAGGTCCACACGCTCCTCGCCCTCGGCAACGAGCTGTTCCGCGGCCGCCATCATCGCCGCCGCGATTCCCTTGGCGTCGCACGCGCCGCGACCGTAGAGTCGATCGCCTTCGGCACGCACAGGAATGAAAGGCGGCACCGTATCGAGGTGCGTGCTGAGCGTGACCCCTCCACCCTTTCGCGACGCCCAGACGTTACCGCGCCCCGGCGTGACCTCCTGTACGGTGACGTTCCAGCCACGAGCAACGAGCCATAGTGCGACGAATTCGACGACACGCGTTTCATCCTTCGTGACAGAAGGAATCGCGACGAGTTCGGCGGCGAGTGCGAGTGCGTCAATCATGCATGGGTCCGGAAAGGCATGCCGGGGCTGGGAATCGAACCCAGATGGGCTTTCGCCCAAGGGATTTTAAGTCCCTCGCGTCTAACCAAGTTTCGCCACCCCGGCGATGGATGGCCCGACGATCTGTGAACTGACGAGGGCGATGTGCGTGTGTGGCGAAGCGGGAAACGGGACTCGAACCCGCGACCCCAACCTTGGCAAGGTTGTGCTCTACCAACTGAGCTATTCCCGCAGTGGGCCGGAAGTTACCCGACGCGAGAAGGGCGAACAAGGAAGCCGTGTAGCGGAGCCGTCAGTTCAGTAACCGCGGGCGTGCTCTATGGACGAACTCCGAACGCATGCACGGCGTACCACGCGACGTAAGCCACCAGGCCAGAGAGCGCGGCGTCGCCACCGCCGCCGGTGGCGACACCTGCTTCGTCAACAAACTCTGCCGCGAACCCACGATCGAGCGGCGCCCTACGCAGCCATTCCAAAACTGACCCAGAGTCCGGTCCCATGAGGCGCGCGAGTTGCTGCTCCAGACGAGGCGAGTCGCCGACGGCCTTTGCCGTTCGACGAAATACCGAATCAGTACGGTCAACGGCCTCCAACAGTGGCAGCCAGAGAGTCGATGCCGCAGCGTCGTCCTCTCGAATCGTGCGACCGCCCGGTTCGGCGGACGATGCAAACAGTGCCTTGCTCGAATCGCCGACCGAGAAGTGACGACGAATCGCGGCCCTCACGGCTTCGGGATCCTGCAGCGCCTTGGCCTCGGCTTCATCGAGCGTGCGCTTCAGGCAGTCGAGTGCGAACGCAACGGCAGCGTTCGCATGAATCGAAAAGAGTTCCGATGGTTCGCCGCCAAGCCCAACGTCGGCGTGATACAGCGGATGGTGTTCGTCCCTGCGGTCGCTCAGGTCTTCCGCCGAGAGATAAAGCGTGTCCGCGAGGACCGGCTCCTCCACGATCTGGTCATCCCCGGAGTCGCGGATATAGCGGTCTGCGGCAATGGCGTACGCGGACGCGCCTTCGAGGGTAAAGCCCGGCGAAAAGAGGGTACCGTCGAAGTAGTTAATGCCCCGCCCCGGCGCGTACCCATGCACTTCGCAGATTCGGAGTATCAACTCGCGCGCGAGCGCCGGGTCAGCCAGTTGCACCGCCGGCACTGTCCACATCAACGCTTCCCAGTCGCGAATCGTAACGCCACGCGACGACCAAGGCGCTCGACTGCGCACGACGTAGAAATGGGCATCGTCGAGCGCGCGCCCGACGGAGTAGAAATAGGCGAACATCAAATGCCGGTTGATCACGCCGTCGATGGAATCGAAGCCGGACGTCTGCTCAAGACTCCGAAGCGCGTCTCGCGTGCCCTGCAGCAGCGCCTTCCATCCCCGCTGCTTCAGTACTCCGACGGTCGCGAGGGCGCCGTCGCGCTCTGGCCCCGCCCCGATGAAGAACGCCGCCTCGGCCCGTTGACCCGCGGGAACCAGCACCTGACGGTGGATTGCGTAGTGGGAGTCGGTAACTGCGACGGTTGCGCCATCGTCGCCAGCGATGGCCAGTGCGGCAAAGCCCGGCGTGTCGCCTCCGTCGAGAACGACGTGGCCGCCGCTGGTCTCGGTTGCGCGATGCTCGGCCTGAATCGGCCGCGGCGTGCGCACACGAAGTTGCCGATGGCCCAACGTCCCTTCGAGGCCAAAGATTACGTCCGCCGGTGCAGATCCCCGGTTTTCGACTGATAGAGCGTAAACCGCTCCGGGCACGTCAACGTCGCGGCCAAACGGAGCAAACAACGTTCCTCGTACCACGATGTCTCCGGCCGTGGCGGTGAACGTCGGAATCCAATGATGGCCGCGCTCCCACGCTATTCCCTGCCGCGCAAGCTCAAGAGGCGCTCCGTTCACGTGCAATACTGGTCGTGCGAGCGGTGCTCCTGTGCCCTCGAGAAAGTCAGCCGATCCGGCGAACTCGACGGCAGCCCGCGCACCGCGGTGGAGCAACCCTACGGCGTGAACTGCGCCGTCCACCGGATGCACGCATGGCAGCGCAAGCCAGTGATTGCCGGTAACCTGCCACGGCACACTTCCGATTTCGTTTTGTGTCACCGCTTAGGATCCCCGTTATCTTGGCGCGGGTACGAAACGTACTCTGGAAACACGCCAATCGCCCTTTTATCCCTACCGCCACGATGATCGCCTTCCGCGCCCAAGTCACGAACCGAGCAGCGGCGTTCGTCGTGTTCGCGTTCGCTGCACTCGGGGCAGTCGCGCCTGCCGGCACCGCCCGCGCGCAGGGCCCGCGTGGTGCGGGCCCGGACGCGAGAACGCCGGCTGCCGGCACGCTTCGCGCCGGCTTTGGAGCGACGTGGACTCGGAATGCCGAGCGGTATGAGGACGGAATCGTCCGCGAGCTGGGCGCTCGCTTTTCGTTCGCCGCGGTCGGCGCCGATGTCGTGCGGTCACTCGGTCCGGTCGAGGAAGCAACGCGTGTCGCCGCCGGGTCGCCGACATTTCTTGCATCGCTCGGCAGCCTGGCAACGCAGGCACGATCGCGGTTCGAATCCACGCCAATCAGTGCCGAATACGGGATTACGAATCGCTTTGCCGTCGGGGTGATCGTTCCGTTCGCCACCAGCATCTCACGCGTGGACGTCGTTGCGAACGGAGTTGACGGCAGCGCCACGCTCGGGCTGAACCCCGCGCTCGTTTCGACCTCGATTGTTGACGCGAACGGGCTGTTGCTGACCCAAATGGACGCCGCGGCGACCTTCCTGTCACAGAGAATCACGACGTGTGGCGCTGCTCCCGGAACGCCGGGTTGCGGAGCCATCGTGGCCTCCACGGCCTCAGCCCAGGCCCTGCTGACAGAGTCCGGTGCGTTCACCGCCGCCTTGGCCGCTCTCTACGGAGGCAGGGCTGGTTCGACCGGGGCGCTGTTCGTCCCGCTCGCGGGGAGCGCGGCGCAGGCAGCAATCGCGGCGCGGCTCACGGCAATGAAGGCACAGTTCGGTGCGTTCGGAGCCCCGGCGATCGTGGCCGGTGCTCCGGTCGGAGCGCCGGCGCCGCTCACGGGCGCGGAATTCCAGCGCGTGATTGCTGATTCGACATACGGGATCATCGCCGCACCGCTGGCTTCCGTGGTTCGCCGCGGCGTCGGTGACGTCGATTTCAGCGCGCAGTACACGTGGCACGACTCGTATGCGCCGCCGCGCGCGGACGCTGGGTTCGTGGATCGACTATGGTGGCGCAGCGCGCTGATTGGCGTCTTTCGGCTCGGCTCAGGTGCAGCTGCCGAAGCGGACGACCTGATACCGGTTGCCATCGGACAACACCAGAATGACATCGAGCTTCGGTCAATAACGGACGTTGGGCTCGGTGTGCACTTTTCGATCACCACCGCACTGCGCTACACGCGGCAGAACGCCACCGAGTTGTCCGTGCGCGTTCCAGCGATGCCTCAAGACGCGTTTCCGGAGGCGTTTCGGACAGTTACGGCTGCGCTCGATCTGGGCGATGAACTCGCGCTGGAGCTCTTTCCCCGATGGTCGTTGAGTGAAGCGATGAGCGTGGCCGCGTACTACGGCTTCCGCCGAAAAGCCGAGGACTCGTGGTCCGGAACGGCGACAGCGATCGGTCCGGACGGTGGTTCGGTGAGTCTCGACGCCGGCGTACTCAGTGCCGAAACGGGCGAACGCGAGCATCGTTTCGGGACGAGCATAGCATACTCAACGTTGTCAGCATGGGAGCGAGGAGGCGCGCGCTGGCCTCTCGAGATTTCGTTCTCTCACTTCCAGACGTCGGCCGGCACAGGTGGCTACGTACCCAAGGTCACCCACGACGCCGTGCAGATCCGGTGGTACTGGAGCCCTTTCGGCGGCGGCCCGCGCCGCCAGTAGATTCGACGGCGGCGGTCTCGGCTTCGCCCAGCGGCACGGCGGAGCCGCCGGCAAGCAACTCGCTCGCGTGCGCGCGACTGACCTCGCTCGACGGATCCCCGCCGAGCATTCGGGCAAGCTCTTCTATTCGCGCATCGCCCTCAACGACTGCGATGTCGGCCGACGTCACACCGCCGCGGGCGCCCTTCCGCACCACGACATGATGCGCCGCACGCGATGCGATCTGAGCGAGATGCGTGATGGCGAACACCTGGTGCCGCTCGCCCACGCGCCGCATCGCATCGCCAACCATCAGTGCAACAGCGCCACCGATTCCTGCGTCGACTTCGTCGAAGATCAGCGTTGGTACGCGATCAACACCTGCGAGAATCGTCTTGAGCGCCAGCATGACGCGGGCCAACTCACCGCCAGAGGCAATGCGTGCAATGGGCCGTTCATCGTGACCGACATTGAGCGCCACACGGTATTCAATGTCTTCCGCGCCAGACGCACCGACCGCATCGCGCGGGCGCAGCGAAACACTGAATCGCCCGTCCGGCATACCCAGTTCCGGCAGGAGTCGCTCGACAGCCTTGGCCAGGCGGGCCCCGCCAACCCGGCGTTTCTCGGTGAGCTTCGCGGCGCCAGCCTCGAGTTCTGAGTCGGCCGCAGCGAGCGCGGACTCGAGCGCGGCAACGTCGAAGGCAGCGCTGTCGAGCGCGTCGAGTTCCGTCCTGGCCGCGCGTCCAGCCTCAACGGCTTTTGCGACCGACCCACCGTGCTTCGCCGACAGTCGGTAAATCAGTTCGCGTCGCTGCTCGACGCTCGCAAGTCGCGCGGGATCGTGCTCGATCGTTCCTGCGTAGGCCGCAACCTCGCGTGCCAGTTCGTCGACGGCGTAGAAAGCCGCGTCATACAGTCCCTGCAATCGCTCCGTGGCGGAATCAATGCGCTGGAGCGCACCAAGCGCCCGCTGCAGGTGGCCCAGCCTCGGGCTTATCGTGTCGTCGCCATCGTCGAGTGCAGCACCAACCTCGCGGGTCAGGGCCGTCAACTCTTCCGCATGCGTCAGCCGCGCGGCCTCACTCGCCAGCACATCTTCTTCGCCGGGCCGCAACGCCGCGTTCTCAACCTCGTCGGCGACGTGCCCCAGGTAGTCGGCCCGCCGCTGCGCGTCGTCGCGACGGGCGATTCTCCGCTCCAGCGCCGCTCGCGACTCCTGTGTCGCCGCATGAAGCTCCGCGACGTTCGAAGCCGCGTCAGCGGCAAGCGCAAATTGGTCGAGCATTTCGCGCTGCGATGTTTCATCAAGCAACGACTGCGCATCGTGCTGACCATGGATATTCACGAGCAGTCGGCCGATAGACGCGAGCACACCCGCCGTCACCGGCGTGCCGTTGACCCATGCGCGCGTGCGCCCGGAGGCCGCGACCTCTCGCTTGAGGACTACGATGCCACCCTCCGCCTCGATGCCGTGCGCGTCGAGCGCACGCAAGACGTCAGCGCTGTCGTCGATGTGGAACTCCCCCTCGACGGTCGCCTTGTCCGACCCGGTACGGACGTCGTCGGAGGAGGCGCGCTCGCCCACCAATAGCCCCAGCGCGCCGACGATGATCGACTTGCCGGCGCCCGTTTCACCGCTGAGCACATTGAGTCCGGGCGCGAGCGGCAGCGCCACGGACTCAATGATGGCAACGTTCTTGATGCGAAGTTGGGCGAGCACTTGCGGCTCCTTCGGTTCTACGCGTCGCGGTCCGCCAGCCCACCCCATCCAAGCTTGCGCCGGACGCGACCGATGAAACTGGTGCCGTGAAAACGCACGATGCGCACTGGGTGCTCCGCGCGGCGTACAGTCACCGCGTGTCCACCCGACAAAGTCGCGCCGACCTGGCCATCGACCGTCACCAAAACTTCATCCGGCGCATCTTCCGGTTGCAGCGTGACCACCGACGCCGGGTTCAGCACGAGCGGCCGAATGGCGAGCGTGTGTGCCGCGATCGGCGTGATGGTCAACGACTGAACGCCCGGCTCGACGATCGGTCCGCCGGCCGACATGGAGTACGCGGTCGTGCCGGTCGGCGTGGAAATCACTATGCCGTCGGCAGCGAGCACGCCGAGCGCCTCGCCATTGACGGAGAGGCGGAGCCGAAGCACGCGCGCGAATCCGCCTTTGTGCACGACCACGTCATTCACCGCGCGCATTCTTGGGCTCTGCGGGCCGCCGATCGGGCCAGTGGTGGCTTCGAGGGCCATGCGGACGTCGGAGGAGAAATTGCCCTTGGCGAGTTTCGGCAACATCCGCGGAAACTCGCGAACGGACGAACTCGCCAGATATCCCAGTTTCCCGAGGTTCACCCCAAGAATTGGCACATCGGCGCCGTCGAGGAATCGCGCGCAGCGCAGCAGCGTTCCGTCGCCACCCAGCGAAATAATCGCGTCAAGGTCCCCCGGCGCGGACACTGCGGATGCGCCCGGCGCCATCGCCAAGAGGTCGCTCTCTACGAACACCTCGAGTTTTAGTCGCGGCGCCTCGCGCACGATCATGGCGACTATGTCCGGCAGCCCGTCGTACTCCGTGTGCCCGAATACGCCAACTCGCATCAGCCGGCCACCGCTTCGGTACCGTGCAGTGCGCGCACACGATCGGCGATGCCGGCCTGATCGAGCCCGCAAGCCGCAAGCTGCCTCGCGCGCGGCGCCGCGTACACGATCCGATCCGGGACCCCGAGCGTCGCCACTCGCACGCCGCCATCGAGGTCGCTGATCACACGAGCCATCGACGCACCGAATCCATTCACCACGGTCCCCTCCTCAACGACGAGAATCTGACGGTGTTCGGCCACCACCGCGGCAAGCGTGACTGAATCGTACGGCTTCATGAAGCGGCAGTTCACCACGGTGACGTCAAAGCCTTCGTCCGACAACGCCTCTGCGGCCCGCAACGACGGAAGGACCGTCGTGCCTACCGCGAGAATAGCGACCTCGCTCCCGCGCCGCAGCACCTCCCATGATCCATACGGCACGGCCTCGATATCGCTTATATGCGGAACGATGTCCGGCGAAGCATCGCGCGGATACCGCAGCGAGAACGGGCCCGCTCCGTGAGCCACCGCGGTGCGCAACAGACCGAGCATTTCGCGGCCGTCCTTCGGTGCCGACACGGTCGCGTTCGGAACCGCCAGCATGTAGGCGATGTCGTACAGCCCGGCGTGAGTCTCTCCGTCCTCGCCGACCAGCCCGGCCCGGTCAAGGCAGAGCACGACTGGGAGATTCTGGATCGCGACGTCGTGGATGATGCTGTCGTAGGCGCGTTGGAGAAACGTCGAATAGATGGCCGCGACAGGACGAATCCCCTGAGTGGCCATTCCGGCTGCCATCGTGATGCCGTGCCCTTCCGCGATGCCGACATCAAAGAACCGTTCGGGGTGCGCCTTCGCAGCGGGCAACGTGCCAGTTCCGCTCGGCATGGCCGCCGTGATCACCGCTATCCGTTTGTCCTCATCCATCAGTTCCGACAGACCCTTGCCGAACACCGACGTCCAGTTGGCGTTCCCTGTTGACGCCGATCGCTGCTTGCCGGTTGCTGGATCGTGCCCGGGCGGCAGCGCGTGCCATTTCTCGCCGTGCTCGCCGGCCGGGAATCCGCGCCCCTTCTGCGTAATCACGTGGACCAGGATCGTCCCCTTCATTGCCCGCACTGCGCGGAACGTATCGGCCATCTGCTGAATATCGTGTCCGTCGATTGGCCCGAAGTAGCGGAAACCGAGTTCCTCGAAGAGCACTCCGGGCGTGAGAAACGCCTTGAGGCTCTCTTCCCATTTGTGAAGCAGCTTTTCCGCGTCCTTGAACGGACCCGGCGCCTGGCGCGCGAGATCGCCGATCTTGGACCGAATTCGGTTGTAGAGGGAATTGCGCTGCACCGACGTGAGGTACTTGTGCATCGCGCCAACGTTCGGCGCGATGGACATTTCGTTGTCGTTCAGCACGACGATCATGTCACGGTGCGACGCACCTGCATTGTTGAGGCCTTCGTACGCCAGGCCGCTCCCGAGCGAGCCGTCGCCGATGATGGCCACGACACTGAACTTCTCGCCGTTGAGATCGCGGCCGACCGCCATACCGTACGCGGCAGATATAGAGGTCGCA
The DNA here is from genome assembly GCA_027622655.1 of Gemmatimonadota bacterium. Classification (GTDB taxonomy): domain Bacteria; phylum Gemmatimonadota; class Gemmatimonadetes; order Gemmatimonadales; family Gemmatimonadaceae; genus Fen-1231. Next base: position 25,304 of record JAQBYI010000034.1, read on the forward strand.
GCGTGCCCCGCCCCAAACGTGTCATACGGGCTCTCGGAACGTTTCAGGAAGCCGGACAATCCATCTTCCTGGCGCAGGGTGTGCATTCGCCCGGCGCGTCCCGTCAGAACCTTGTGCGGATAGCCCTGATGTCCGACGTCCCACACCAGCTGGTCCCGGGGCGCGTCGAATACGTGGTGCAGTGCTACGGTGAGTTCGACCACTCCAAGCCCCGCGCCGATATGCCCGCCGGTGCGGGAGCAAGAGTCAATCAGGAACGCGCGCACCTCGGCCGACAACGCAACCAACTGGTCGACAGTGAGCGACTTGAGGTCCGCTGGCCCTGTGAGCGACGAAAGAATCGGGTTGTTCACCATATTGTAGAGTACGGTAACCTCAGGAAGTTCGTGCGGAAACGTCTACGGCGGGCCTGCGACAGGCCTGCGGCAGGCCTACGACGGGCGGGCGACGGCGAATCGGGCGAGGTAGTCGAGCTGGGCCGACCGGATTCCCGCATCGCTGAGTGCGCGACAGGCTTCGTCGGCCAGATCAACCGCCCGGGCTCGAGCCCCATCGACGCCCAGCACGGCTGGATACGTGCTCTTGCCATGCGCGGCGTCCTTGCCGGCAGTTTTTCCGAGTTGCGAAGTCGTCGCGGTAACGTCGAGCAGGTCGTCCGCAATCTGAAATGCAAGACCGACGGCCTCGCCATAGCGGCCGAGTGCCTCCATGATCGGCTCCGACGCGCCAGCGGCGAGACCGCCGATACGCACGGATGCGCAGATCAGAGCACCGGTTTTCAGGCGGTGCACATGTTCGAGGGCCGCCGCGTCGAGCGAGCGACCTTCAGCCAACAGGTCGAGAAGTTGACCGCCAATCATTCCGCCGGCGCCAGAAGCGCGCATCAGCGTACGCACGATTTCGCCCTGCGTGTCCTCGCTCAGTCCGAGAGTGCGCGCTGCCTGAGCCGCCGCACGAGCGGCCAGTGGAACCATGGCAACGCCGGCCGCGGCAGCGGCGACGACACCGTGTTCCCGGTGTACCGTTGGTCGTCCGCGGCGGACGTCGTCATCGTCCATGCACGGGAGGTCATCGTGAACGAGTGAGTAGGCGTGCACTACCTCGACGGCGGCCGCCAATGCGCTGGCATCGCCCTTACCGCCGCTGGCCCGGTACACAGCGATCAGCAGCACGGCGCGCAGGCGTTTCCCAGCTCCGAGCAACGCGTAGCCAACCGCGTTCGCGACGCGCGAGTCGAGTGCCGCCGCCGCCTCAGCGGCTATGCTCGCCAGCGCGACGGCAACCGATGCGCGTTCTTCATCGAACTGCATAGGAGCCGCCTGGACGGGTCCGGAGCCCTTGATAGCGTCAGTCGGCGTCATCGGGACTTAGCGGGACGCCATCCGTCGGCTCGAGCGTTCCGTCAGCACGCTCTACGAGTTCACGAAGCCGCCCTTCCGCCACCGAGAGAGTTTCTGATGCTGCGCGAAGGCGCGTGATTCCTTCTTCGAACAGCTGCAGTGCACGATCGAGCGGCACATCGGCCCGGTCCAGCGCCGACGCGATATCCTCGAGCCGTCTGAGATGCTCGTCGAAGGTCGGCCCGGTCACGCGCCCGGTCACGCGCCCGCTCCGGGTTCGCCAGATCGCACACCGTCGGCTGCAGCGTGCACGCTGCCGTCCTGCAGCAGTAATTCGAACCGCTGGCCCGGCGCGAACTGCTCCACGCGCGACAGCGCCACGCCCTCATGCGTACGCGGGAGAGCGTAGCCACGGGCAAGCGTCGCGAGCGGCGACAGTGCTTCGATCCGCCCGGCGACGCCACGCAAGGCATCGCGCCGACGTTCAATTGAACGGGAGGCGCGCCCACGGAGATCGCGCGATACGCGGCTCAAATCGCGTCGCCCCTGGCTCGCCCGTCGCTGCAGCGACGCGGCCATAGTCGCAGCGAGCCCGCGAAGATCGCGCCGGATGTCGTCGAGGACAGGCGCCACCAGCTCGGCCGCCGCGCTCGGCGTTGCCGCGCGCGCGTCGGCTACGAAATCAGCCAACGTTACGTCAACCTCGTGCCCGACAGCGCTCACGATCGGAATCGGCGACGCAGCGATCGCGCGAGCGACGCGCTCATCGTTGAAACACCAGAGATCTTCGCGCGAACCGCCGCCGCGCCCCACAATGAGCACATCCGCCCCGCCCCATCGTGCGGCGCGCTCAAGCGCCCGAACCAGTGACTCCGGCGCCGTGTCGCCCTGCACGGCCGCGGGAATCACCACGACGTCGATCGTCGGGTTCCGACGCGCAATTACCGACACGATGTCGTGCATGGCGGCACCGTCTGCGCTGGTAATCACACCGACGCACTTCGGAAATCGTGGAATCGCACGCTTACGCGCCGGGTCGAACAGACCGTCGCGCTCGAGAGCCGCCTTGACCTTCTCGAACGCCTTGCGCCACAACCCTTCGCCTTCGGCCTCGATCGCACGAACGGCGAACTGCACTTTGGCGCGTGCGGCCCACATGGTGAGTTGTCCATACGCGACTACCTGCATCCCCTCGTCCGGCGGAGCGGGAATCCGCGCCTGATCGCGCGACCAGACTACGCAGTCGATCGCCGCGTCAGAGTCCTTGAGCGTAAAGTACCAGTGACCGTTTCGATGCTTCGTAAACGCACCGACTTCGCCGGCAATCCAGATCGGTGGAAACGTCCCCTCGAGAACGTCCTTCGCCTGCGCGGTCAGCGCTGCAACGGAGACCGCCCGTTCCGGCGAGTCGCCGGGAACGCCGTCGCCGGGATGCGGGCGAATGCGGCCGCGTGCGGACGCCGGCGCTCGCGGCGCGCCTCGCGGTGCCATCAGGCCGTCTGCTCCGCCGCGCGCACCGTGTTTCGCAGCAGCATCGCGATTGTCATCGGGCCCACGCCGCCGGGAACCGGTGTCAGCTTCGAGGCTACTGCACTGACGGTGGCGAAATCCACATCGCCAAGAAGTCGCATCCCCGACTTCGTCGTGGGATCCGCCACGCGAGAGGTCCCGACGTCGATAACCACGGCGCCGGGCCGGATCATGTCACCGGTGATCGTGCCGGGTCGACCGACGGCGGCGATAACTATGTCCGCGCGCTTTGTGTGCCAGGCAAGGTCGGGCGTACGCGAGTGACAAACGGTCACCGTCGCGTCACCACCGGCGCCCTGTTGGATCAACAGGGCCATCATCGGCTTACCTACGATGTTGCTGCGGCCGACAATCACGACGTGCTTGCCCGCCGTCTCGACGCCGTATTCCTGCAACAGCACATGGACTCCCGCCGGTGTGCACGGCGCAAAGCCATCCCGTTCACCGATGAGCACCTTGCCGACGTTTACCGGATGAAATCCGTCCACATCCTTGGACGAAGCGATTCGCCGAATGACGGCCTGCGGATCGATCTGCTTCGGGACCGGCATCTGCACGAGGATTCCGTGCACCGCGGGGTCGGCATTCAACCGATCGACCACCGCGAGCAGTTCGTCCTGCGTCGTTGTCGCGGGCATGCGAATCGTCTCGCCCCGCATCCCGACCTCAATACTCGCCTTTTCCTTGTTGCGCACGTACGCGGCGCTTCCGCCGTCATCACCGACGAGCACAACGCTGAGTCCCGGGACGATTCCGCGGGCAGCGAGTGCGGCGCAGCGCACCGCGACTTCGCCTCGAATCTTCTTTGCGACGGCCGCGCCGTCGATGAGTTCAGCGGGCAATGTCCATAGCTCTCTTTTCGCGGATGGCAACAACTTTGATCTGGCCCGGATACTGGAGCTCGGATTCGACGCGGCGCGCAATTTCTTCGGTGAGCGACTGCATGCGCGTATCATCGATGTCATCCGGGTTCACGATGACACGAATCTCACGGCCGGCCTGAATCGCGAACACGCGGTCTACACCCTTGTAGCTCGACGCAATCTTCTCGAGCCCCTCAAGCCGTTTGACGTACGTCTCGAACGCCTCACGACGCGCGCCGGGCCTCGACCCCGAAATCGCGTCCGCCGCCTGCACCAGCACACTCACCTCGCTCTCGTGCGGTACGTCGTCGTGATGGGCGGCGATGCAATTCACGACGAGCGGGTTTTCGCCGTACTTCGTGGCCACTTCGACGCCCAGCTGGACGTGCGTCCCTTCGTGCTCGTGCGTGAGCACCTTGCCGATGTCGTGCAGCAGCGCCCCGCGCCGAGCCATTACGGAGTCAAACCCGAGCTCTTCGCACATCATGCTCGCCAGCCACGCCACTTCCTTCGAGTGCTGCAGAATGTTCTGGCCGTAACTCGTGCGCCACTTCATCCGGCCGATCAGCTTGATCAATTCCGGATCAAGCCCGTGAACGTTCGCATCGTATGCGGCGCGTTCACCGGTCTCAACGATTCCGGCATCAACTTCCTTGCGGGCCTTCTCAACAACTTCCTCGATGCGTCCGGGATGGATCCGCCCGTCGGCCACGAGTTTCTCGAGCGCAACGCGGGCGACTTCGCGGCGGACCGGATCGAAACACGAAACCACCACAGTGTCAGGCGTATCATCGATGATCACGTCCACGCCCGTCGCCAGCTCGAACGCACGAATATTTCGTCCTTCGCGTCCGATGATGCGCCCCTTCATTTCGTCCTTGGGAAGCGCCACCGTACTCGCCGTGATTTCCGCGGTGTGCTCGGCCGCAATGCGCTGAACGGCAAGCGCGACGACCTTCTTGGCTTCGCGGTCGGCGTTTCGCTTGGCCGTCTCCCGGATCTCGCGCAGGCGACTCGCCGCGTCGGCGTGCGCTTCCTCTTCCATGCGGCGAATCAACTCAGCCTTGGCTTCCTGCGCGGAGAGTCCGGCGAGCTGTTCGAGGCGTCTCCGTTCGTCCGAAACGATCCGGTCGAGTTCGGCCTGCCCGTCCTCAATGGCCTTCTCCTTGCGTCCGATATCACTGGCGCGTCGGCCGAGATCTTTGTCCCGTGATTCGATTACGTCGAATTTCCGATCCAGGACGTTTTCCCTCTCCTGAAGCCGCTTTTCGTCGCGCTCGATCTCTTCGCGGCGGCGACGCGCTTCCGTCTCCCACTCCTCGCGGGATCGCATCGCCTCTTCCTTTCCGGTGAGGACGGCCTGCTTGCGGAGGCTGTCTGCTTCGCGCTCCGCGTCGCCGAGTATGCGCTTGGCGAGGTCCTCAGCAGTGTCGTGGGCGGCGCGGCGCGCGGTGAGTTCGGCGTCCCGGCCAGTTTTGCGGCCCGTCACGAAAGCGATCAGAGCGCCGCCAACACCCACGACGGCGAGCACGATCGCCAGAATCTCCATTCCGGTCATCTTCAGTATGCCTCGGAGCGGAACGCGTGCCGCGAGGTTGCCGGCACCTGCACCGCCGATTCAGGAAAACGGCGCGTGACGGCCCAAGCCCGGCGCAACTTCGGAGGGAGGCAAAACCGCCCGGTCAGGCACCGTTGAGCGAGCTCAGATGGGTGCGCGGCGGGGTGGGCTAACTTCCTCTGACGCTTGAACCTATGGCTCTACCAGTCGACGCACAGGCAAGATACGCCCGGGAAACGGTGGCTGCAACGCCCGGAATTCGACCGGTAGCTCCGCTAGCGCTTTGCGGGTCACGGAGCGCCCGAGCCCCGGAGGACGTTCGCTACTGCCGTCCCCAGCTCAGCTGGCACAAACGGCTTTCGCAGCAGCGCGCCGGGCAGGTCTTCAATCGCCCTATTGGTGTCTTCATCCACAGCGTATGCCGTCGTGAACAGGACGCGGAGCTCGGGCCAGCGTTCCCGCGCACGCCGCACGAGCTCGCGGCCGTTGAGCTTTGGCATAATGACGTCCGTCACCAGCAACACCGGCGGTTCAGCCCGAGCGAGAATGATTTCGAGAGCGTCTTGGCCGTTCGTGGCCTCGGTAACGGCGTAGCCACGATCGCTCAGCGCTTTCACGACGATGCGTCGGACGTGCTCGTCGTCTTCGACGACCACGACGTCCCCGGTGCCAGCTTCGTCTCCACCGTCAACCGCCATTTCGGGTTCGGTGTCCGCACGACCAGCGTGCATTTTGGGGAAATACAGCTCAAACAACGTGCCCTCGCCCGGACGGCTCTGAAGACGGATGAATCCGCCACTTTGCTTCACGATCCCATAGGTCGTGGACAAGCCCAGGCCAGTGCCGCGACCCAGTCCCTTCGTCGTGAAGAATGGCTCAAAAACTTTCGCGGCCGTGGCTTCGTCCATCCCGGCGCCCGTGTCACGGACACTCAGCAACACCATTTCCATCGGCCCGGGCAAATGCTCGCCCGTCCCTGAACGCGTCAATACGCGATCGTGCCTCACCGTGGCGTTCGACGTTTGAATAGTGAGGTGGCCACCTGCTGGCATCGCGTCACGGGCGTTCATCACGAGGCTCATCAGCGCCTGCTCAATCTGACCCGAATCGGCGTGAATGAGACCGAGCCCTTTCCCGGGCACCGTAGTGAACGTGATTTCCGCGGACAGTACGCGGCGTAGCATTTTTGCAAGCCCAACTACGACTTGATTGAGATCGAGCGGTCCGGCATCGAACAGCTGCCGTCGGCTGAAGGCGAGCAGCTGCCGCGTCAGCGTCGCCGCCCGCTTGGCGGCGCTGTGAATCTCGCCGAGATCTTCCTTCCGGGAATCCCCAGGCGGACACTCTTCGAGCATCAGGCTCGAATAAGTACCAATGACTGTCAGCAGGTTGTTGAAATCGTGAGCGACACCGCCCGCCAGTTGACCGACGGCTTCCATCTTCTGCGCGACGCGCAACTGCCGTTCGAGGTCGCGCTGTTCCGTCCTGTCGTCCATCATGAGCACGAGGTGCGGCCGATCGTGCAGCGTGATGGCAAGGCACTCGCAATTCAACGACACCCGCTTATTGGCTGTGGTGACCATGTCGAGATCGCGTGAAACCGGCTTCAGCTGTGCCAAAGCCGACTCGGCCGCGGCGAGCAGTCCGGCCGCCTTCCACGACTCGATTTCCCGAAATCGCTGGGCGAGCAACGTTTCGCGCGAAACGCCCGTGATGACGGACGCAGCCTCATTGACCGAGACGCACGCGCCGCTCGTCGCGTCGTAGATGATGATTCCCAGCGTTGCGCCGCGTATGATTGCCTGGCTGAGTTCGCCGGCTTCCAGGGCGGATCGATGACCCTCATCGGCGTTACGTTCGGCCGCCCGCCGGGCTTCGTCATCAACAATGAAGGAGATGTGGCGCGGGCCTTCGGCCGTGAGCCACGGCGCGAAGTTGATAACGACGCCAATCCGCGTGCCGTCCTTCCGAACCGCTTCGAGCTTGCGTGACGAGTCGTGGCTACGAGCCAAGCGCGCGGCAGTTGCCTCCACGCGTAGCGCGACGTGCGCAGCGCGTGTTTCGCGAGGAACGAGGTCTTCGATGGACTTCGCAAGCAACTCGCCGGGGCCGTAACCCAAGAGACGCTCCGCCGCCGCGTTGACCTGAAGCACCCGACCGCGCTCGTCCGAGACGACGATCGCGTGCGGAGCCGCATTGATAAACCCGTCAATTGCGTCGCTCGTACCATCCATTCAGCCGGGCCCCGTTTCTGACGGCGAAAAACAGTGCACCCCAACCGACGAACGTCGCTGCGTACAGAATCACGACCGGTGCGCCAGACCCATTGGGGTTGCCCATAGCCTACTACGCTGCGGGAGCAGACGCCACGTGACAGGCGACAGGTGACTCGATTCGGGCCAGTTTCGGCTTGCCGGGTGCGCGCATGTCGGCTTATGCTGTTCATCAAGGGGTCTTATGTGACCGACCTATCTGGCAAGCCATTTGATCGCGCGCGGCGTGGCTGCAAACATTGAGGGGGTGGATGCTCGGGTATGTCCCGTTTCTAGTTGAAAGTCAGGTGATGACTCGGGGGTCAACGGTCACGCAGCAACCTTCAGCTTCGACTCCACGTTCGCACGGAGTACACGCACGAGCAAGGGCAGGTGGCGGAACCCTTTGATGCGACGGAACTGGGCTTCGAGCGCGAGGAGCGCCGCCGCGCACCAGCGTTGCTTCTGATCGCTCGTCCGCCAGTACGTCACGCGCCGCCGCCGGGCTTCGACGCGCGCCATCACGGACTCGAGCAAGTTCGTCGTCTTGAAACTGGTGCCCAGCTCGACGAAGACGCCGAGCCGGTGCAACGTCAGCGTCTCCTCGAGCCCCTCGGTGAGACTGCCGGCGGCGGAGAGGTTCGCCAGCCGGAGCTCCCGCTGGCATCGCGTGAGCGCGGCATGCGCCGCCGCGTAGGTGGGCTGCTCGTAGGCGGCCTGCAGCTTGCCGCGCCAGAGGGGCTGGAGCCGGAGCGGCAGGTGCCGCACGACG
>JAQBYI010000035.1 GCA_027622655.1 Gemmatimonadota bacterium
CCGCTCGCGCCACCGCTCGCGCCACCGCTCGCGCCACCACGGCCTGCCGTAGCACCCGCCGCACCCGCACCCGCACCCGCAGCTGGCTGACCAGCAGCGGCCCGCCCGCTGTCAGCACCAGCAGCTGCGCCACGTCCACCGCGTCCACCGGCGGCGCGGGCCTGGCACGCGCCAGCAATCGCAGCGTCAACACCAAGCTCCTTGTACGCGGTCTCCTGCTGAGTGCGCAGCGCCGCGCGGTCTGCGTCGGGGTCGCGCATCTTCGTCCGCAGGTCGTCGAGCATCTTGGCCGCTGCCGGTTTGGCCGTGCGCGCAACGTCGATCTTCTTGCAGTCAGCGTCGGTCACTTGTGGTAGCTGCGCCCGCCCGCCGCCCTGACGCCCGCCACCCTGGCGACCGCCCTGGATCAGCATGGGGTCGAGTTCGGCGCGGCTCGTCGTGGCCTGCGGACCGCCACGAGCGCCACCGTTCGCTCCGCCAAAGCCGCCCCGTCCGCCGCCGGCCTGTTGGATCTTTGCCGCCACGCTGTCTGGATCGAGGAACAGCGCCCGCGCCGCTACATCCCATTCGCGCGTAGAGCGAATCGCGTCATTTTCGATGGTGAGTATTTGCAAGCGTTCGTCGGTACGGACACTGACTTCGCCGTTCATTCCGGGACGAAGCAGCCCTTCGGAGTTATCGAGCGAAATGAGCACGGGGAACATCGTCACGTTTTGCTGAACCACGGCCTGTGGTTCGACTTTCTCGACCGATCCGTTGAAGGCTCGATCGGGGAAAGCGTCGACGCGCACGACGGCGTCCTGACCGACCGCCACCTTGCCAATCTCAGTCTCGGCCACGAGCGCGCGGGCGCGAACCTCGCTCAGGTCGGCCATCGTTGCGATGACCGTGCCGGCGCTTTGCCCGCCGCTACCCGCTTGAATGACCTGCCCCTTGGCAACAGGCCTCGTGAGAATCGTGCCCTCGACGGCGGCCACGACTCTTGAGTCCTTGAGTCGCTGCATTTGCAGTGTCACGTTCGTCTTGCGCGACAGCAGGCTCGCGTTGGCACTCGCCTCGGAGTTCTGCGACTGCTCGAGCACGTCCTTCGTGATGACGCGCTGCGCATAGAGGGAGGTGTTCCGGTCGAGCACTGACTTCGCGACGTCATACGCCGACTGAGCCGCCGCCTGGTCCGACAGATTCTGCATCAGGCTCGTGTGCAGGTCCGTCGTGTCAATCTGGACGATCAAGTCGCCGACGCGAACGTAACTGCCGACCTCTATGGACATGTCGATGACCTGCCCGGAGGCGGTTTTCGACTTGACCTCGACAACGTTGATCGGTTCGACCACGCCGGTCGCTTCGGCCTCTACGAGAATGTCTCGTCGCTGGACCGTGGCCGTCTGGACCTGAATAGTGGCGACGGGCGCCTTGTTGCAGGCGACCACGCTGGCAACGACTAGCGTAAGGATGAAAAACTTGCGGTTCACTTCGAACTCCCGGTGGGGACGATTTCGTCTGTAAGAACAGGTGCTGAGCGTAATGAGCCGGCTACTTCAAGTCGCGGCCAATCAGCGACTCAATGTTGGCTTTGGCGAGGCGTGCGTTCTGGCGCGATGTGATCAGTGACGTGCGGGCGTTGTCGAGCGACGTCTGCGCGGTGAGCAGGTCCAGCAGCTGCTTGGTGCCGAGGTTGTACTGTTGCTGCACGACGCGGAGGTTTTCCTCGGCGGCCTGAATCTGAAGCTTGTTGAGTTCGATCGTCAGCGTTGCCGTGCTGAAGTTGTTGAGGAACGTCGTGAGGTTCTGCTGCGCGAGGAACTTCTGGTCGCGGAGGTTTGCTTCGGCGTTCTCAACACCCACGCGCGTCGTGATGATCTGCTGTTCGCGCTGAAAGTTGTTGAAGAGGGTGTAGTTCAGATTGAACCCGAGGCTGGTGCTGTTGCCCGATGGCGCGCCCCACTGGTAGTGCGCCGAGTTGTCCACGGTCAGGCCGTAGCCCATGGTCATGGAGAGTGTCGGCATGTACGGCGCGCGCGCGCCGCGCGCGGCCGCCTGCTGCGCTGAGACCTGGGCGTCCGCCTGGCGTACGGCTGGACCTTCGAGCGCCATCGCCACGAGAGACGTTTCGTCCAGTTCGATTGGCGCGATATCCGACGTGTCTGCCGCCGTGGCGGTCACTGTGAACGGCGTGGCGACATAGCGCGTGAGCTGGGCATTGGCGTTGCGGAGTTGGTTCTGAGCGGTCAAAATCGCCTGACGCGCGTTGCCGACCGCGATGGCGCCGCTCAGCGAATCGGTACGGGTTGCGGACCCAGCATTGATCTTTGCCGTCGAAACGCGAAGCTGCTGCTCTGCCTGCTCGAGCTGACGCTGTGCGGCTGACTCCTGCTCGCGAGCCGTGAGTACGGCGTAGTACGACGTCTTCACGCTGAGCGCCACGTTGTATTGCTGGCTGATGAGCGTGGCTTCACTCGCTGTCAGATTCGACTGCTGCGTACGGTAGTTGTTCCACCGCTGTCCACCGTCGAACAGCGTGATGGCGCCGATGTTCAGGCCGCGGCTGTAGCTCCACGGGTTTGGCGTTGTCGGCAGCTTCACGCCTTCTGCGTAGCGTTCGCCACCACGCTGGGTTGCTCCCGTGCTGATGCCGAGCGTCGGTATGTATCCCAGGTTGAACCGCGCCTGCCTCACGTTCCCCGCGCCCGTGCGCAGTGCGTTACGTGCTTGAATCGTGGACGGCTGGTTGAGCTGCGCCAACCGTACGGCTTCGTCGAGGGAAATGGCGCGCGCCTCCCCTCCGACCTGCGCCGAGAGCGCGACTGGGGCCAGCGTCATCGTAAGCGTCATCGCCAGCGCCATCGTGACACCCTTCACCAGCATCTTCATCTCCGTTCTCCTGAGCGCGCCGAGCCTTCGCGATTTCGGCGCTCTGCCTGCATCTGGTCGTAGATCGCCTTCTGCTCCGGTGTGAGCAGCTGCGCAAGTCGCTGGCGCCAGTCGGCGTCGATGTAATCCTGCGCCGCACGCAAGGGGTCGAGGATCGCTTTCTGTTGATCCATCAACGTCCTGTACTTCTTGTCACGGTCGTCGAAGATGGCCGCAGCCGAATCCCTCTGGCCAGGCGTCAACTCCAATCGGTCGAAATACCGTGTGCGTGACGACCGTGCATCCGTTGCGCGCCCACCGCCCTGCATTGCGCGGTCTGCCGCGAGCGCGATTGCCGCTCCGGCTAGCGCCGTGCCGAGGTACATGGCGAGTGCGAGTCCCTTCGTTCGTGACACGTCAGCACCCTATTGGTGGCCTGTGAGCTTGCGCAGGGTTGCCTGTTCCTGCGAAAGAGGCTCGCGCTGCGCGAGAGCCGACTCCAATCCCTCGACTTCCACGATCGCTTTGTACGCCATCGTGCGGTCGAGGCGCGCCTGCTCGCGCAGGTACAGCCCGCCAGCAATGACCAGCGCCGCAGCTGCGGCCGCGAGACCCACCCGCGTCCAGCGATCAGGAACCGTCCACCACGTCTCGGACTCGTCGACGCGGTTCATTATCCGTTGCTCGAGCGCCGCCCAGTATGCCTCACCGGTCGGCTTGCTGTAGATGGCACGCAACGCTGTGGTCAGTGCGTCTTCGGGCACTGCTCTTGGGCCCTGGGGACCGCGATGCTCATCGTTCATAGTTTGCTCCTCACTTCGCCAAGTACGCCGCGCAAATGTGTCCGCGCGTAATGCAGGTCAGATCGGGCCGTCCCTTCCGGAATGCTCAGGATTTTGCCGATTTCGGAATGCTTGTATCCTTCCACGTCGTGCAACACAATCACGGCGCGTTGCCGCGCCGGGAGCGTGTCCAGCGCCGCTGTCAGGCGACTCCTGAGCTCGCTCCCTTCTGCCGGATCGCGAAACGGAGATGCCACCGTTTCCGGTAGCTCGTCCGCGTCGCGCACCTTGCGCCGCCGCGTGATGTCCAGCGCCGCATTCGCGACGATCCGGTGCAGCCACGCGCCAAACGCCTTATCCGGCAGAAACCGATCGAGGGCACGGTACGCGTGCAGGAATGCGTCCTGCACGGCGTCTTCTGCGTCCTCGTGATTGGCGACAATAGCACGCGCCACCGCGTACGCTCTCCGTTTGTGCATGCGCACGAGTTCGGAGAACGCCGACCGCTGGCCGCGCTGCGCGGCCAGTACGAGCGCACGCTCGTTTGCCGGCCGCTCAGTCACGAACCACCGGGCCTTCCCGGTAGCCTGCGTCGCCTTGGAACCACCAAGAGCCAAGACGGCGCTGGTCATGCAATCCGCTCGTCAATCACAATCTCCCATACGCGCCGACTGGTATGTCCGTTGGACGTCCAGGACGCCGTTCAGTTAGTCTGCCGACCCACCCGGCCAGGCCGGCGGACCGCTCAGGCGCCGTCCAGTCCCAGCAGCGCAGCGCGCTCCCGCATGGATCCGATGACGCGCGCAATGTGGGCGTCCAGTTCGACGCCGAGTTCCGCCGCGCCGTGTATGACGTCCTCGCGGTTGACGCCGCGCGCAAAGGCCTTGTCCTTCATCTTCTTCTTGACACTTGAAACCTCGAGATCGTTCACGCTGCGCGACGGGCGCACGAGCGCGCAGGCGGTGACGAGTCCGCAGAGTTCGTCCACAGCGTAGAGCGACTTCGCCATCAGCGTCGTTCTTGCCACACCGGTGTAATCTGCGTGGCCGAGAATAGCCTCAAGCACGTCGTCGGGATAACCAGCCGAACGCAGGTGGCGCACGCCTTCGCTCGGATGCTCGGTGTCGGCCGCATGCGCGTTGTTGGGGAACCGCTCGTAGTCGAAGTCGTGCATCAGGCCCGCGAGGCCCCATCGGTCGGCGTCCTCTCCGAAGTGCGCGGCGTAAGCGCGCATCGCTCCCTCCACCGCGAGCATATGCCCGCGGAGCGACGCACTCGGCGTCCATTCCTCCATCAGGGCGAGCGCATCGGCGCGGGCCGGAAGTCCGTTCGTCATGCGGCAGAGGGTGTCGGGAACTCGTGATTCCGTGCCGGTCGTCCCAGTGAGCAGCCGGTCGGCGCTGCCCTCCCGTGGGCGGAGCGTTCTATAAATGTGTCAACGCGTCCCGGGATTCGCGACGGCGTCCCCTGGAACTACCCGCGCGAGGCGCGAAGTGCGTTGAGGATCACCGCTACGTCGATGCCTTCCTGCAGGAGCGCGCCGGCTGTCGGGGGGATGTAGCCCATCGCGGCGGCCACCATCGCAATGCCGCTCAGCCCGAGTCCAACGACGATGCTTTGGCGGGCGATCCCGGTTGCCCGACGTCCGATCTGCATCGCGGTCGTGACGCGCGTGACGTCGTCGGCGAGGAGAACAATGTCCGCTGCTTCGGCCGAAATGCCGCCTCCGTGCGCGGCGAGCGCGATGCCGACAGTCGCGGACGAAAGGGCGGGGGCGTCGTTGGTGCCATCGCCGGTCATGAGCACGCGCCTGCCTTCGGCAAGCAACGCGCGCACAACGTTGACCTTGTCGTCGGGCATCATGTCGCCGCGCGCTTCGGAAATGCCGAGCGTCGCCGCGAGCTCCGCGACGTTCTCGTGGTGATCACCAGACACCAGGAGTATCCGCGTCACGCCGAGCGTGCGCAGTTCGGCGAAAAACTGCGGGAGCCCGTCGCGCGTTCGATCGGCGTATTCGATCACTCCGGCCGCGTGGCCGTCCACCGCGACATAGGCGCGCAGGCCATGGCCGCTCGCCCGCGCGGCGGCGATTGCCTCCGCCGCGCTCGCCTGTTCGGCCGAAACGAACTGACTTGATCCGACGCTTACCCGACGGCCGCGCACCATTCCGGTGACGCCTTGACCCGGTGCTTCGATGACATTGCTCGCGGCGGGAATCACGACAGCGCGGCGCTCGGCCTCCACAATTACCGAGCGCGCGAGCAAATGGCCGGAGTGTTGCTCGACGCCGGCTGCAAGATCGAGCACATCCAGCTCCGACAAGGTTCCGATGGCTCGCACCGCTGCGACTTCGGGGTAGCCGACCGTAAGCGTTCCTGTCTTGTCGAATACGGCGGTGTCCACGGACCCGATCTGCTCGAGCGCCGCGCCGGAGCGCACGACAATCTGGTGGCGTGCGGCCCGATTGATACCGCCGATCACGGCGACCGGTGTCGCGAGTATCAGGGGGCACGGTGTGGCTACAACGAGCACCGCGAGTACCCGGAGCGGGTCGCCCGACGCGGCCCACGCCGCAATGCACGCGACGATTGTGATGGGAGTGAACCAGACGGCGTAGCGGTCAGCGAGACGCTGAATGGGCGACTTCTCGCTCTGCGCAGTTCGGACGAGTTCCACGATTCTGGCGTAGAGGCTTTCGCTTGCCAGTGCGGTCGCCCGCATGTGAAAAGCCCCTTCCAGGTTGATGGCCCCCGAGCGCACAACGGAACCAGGTGCTACTCGTTCGGGCGAAGGCTCACCGGTGAGCCGCGCGACTTCGAGGTGAGACACGCCTGTGGAAACGACTCCGTCGCACGGGATCATTTCACCGGGCCGGACGAGCAGGTCGTCTCCGACAGCGATGTCGTCAACTGCGATTACCTCGATGACCGAGCCACGCGTCCGATTGGCTCGCCGTGGTGCCCGCGCCTCGAGTTCCCGAACGGCGGCTGATGCGCGCCCTTCCGCGTAGCGCTCGAGAAGATCTCCGCCCGTCTGCATGAGAAGGATCACCAGCCCTGCCACGGGCTGCCACAGAACGATGGCTCCGACGATCGCGAGCGCGGCCACGATGTCGGCGGCAAAGTGTCCTCGCAGCGCTCCGCGTGCAGTGCGAGCAACGACCGGTCCGCCCGTGGCAACGAGGAGTGCGATCCCGATTTCGTCGCTCCAGCGGTAGTCGGCGGCAGTAAGGCCGATGGTCACGACGAGAGCCGCCAGGGCTGCAGCCGGAAACCGCCACGCGGGTGACGCGAGGCGGGAAATCGAAAGCGCCCCGTGGCTGTTAGCCGTGGGGCGCTTCAGGTGCGCTGCCGGTGTCGAGTTCGCCATGGGGCGCTCGCGTCACGCCATGAGCTGGCGCGCTAACGCATCGCGCTCGCGGTAGACGTTACTTCTTCGTGGCCTTCGAACTTTTTGGCCGTGAGCTTGCTGACCACCACCACGACGATCGCAAGCGCGATCACGCCGAAAATGAGTCCGGCGAACGCGGCGTTGCGGTCGGATGGCGCCTGATGTGCTGACATGGAGTTCCTCGTGGGGTCTGGTGCGGGTCAGGAGACGCGCACGGAGTTCATGACGTCGTTGGCCTTGATCTTCTTCATCACATCGAGCCCGGCAGTCACTTTGCCAAATACGGTGTGCACGCCGTTGAGGTGCTTCGTGTTCGCTTCGCTGAGCACCATGAAGAACTGACTTCCGCCAGTATCCTTTCCGGCGTGGGCCATGGAAAGCGCTCCCACTTCGTGCTTGCGCGGATTGCCTGCGGTCTCGCACTTGATGTGGTAGCCCGGTCCGCCGGTGCCAACACGGGGGTTGCCGTTCGGCAGGTCGCGCGAGAGCGGATCGCCGCCCTGAACAACGAAGTCCGGGATCACGCGATGGAACTTAACGCCATCGTAATACTTCTCGTTCGCAAGCTTCTCGAAGTTGGCGACAGTTCCCGGCGCGTCGGCGTCGTAGAGTTCGGCGGTAATCGTGCCGAGATTGGTTTCGAAAATGGCGGTCTTTGGCATCGGGGAAACTTAACGCGCCGGCGTGGCAGATGGGCAGAGGTTTGCCAGCACGCATTCGGAGCACCGTGGTTTGCGGGCCTCGCAGACTCGCCGCCCGTGCCAGATGAGCAGGTGGGCCAGCATCGTCCACGAGCGGCGCGGGAAGATCGCGGCCAGCGCCGCCTCGACTTTCACCGGGTCGGTATGCCGGGTGAAGCCCAGTCGTCGTGCAAGCCGTCCGATGTGGGTGTCCACGACGACGCCCTCGTTCTTCCCAAACGCATTGCCGAGTATGACGTTCGCCGTTTTGCGGCCGACTCCGGGCAGCAGGACGAGCGCGTCCATCGAGTTCGGAAGGTCGCCCCCGTGTTGTTCGACGACTCCGCGGGCGAGGCCCGTGATGCTCTTCGCCTTGTTGCGGAAGAAGCCGGTGCTCTTGATGATCGCCTCGACCTCACCGATTCGCGCCGCAGCCATCGCGCGTGCGTCGGGAAAGCGGGCGAAGAGCATCGGTGTCACCATGTTCACGCGCTTGTCGGTGCACTGTGCGCTGAGCACGGTGGCGACGGCGAGTTCGAACGGATTTCGATAGTCCAGCTCGCAGCGCGCGTCGGGATAGAGCTTCGCGAGTCGGCGATAGATCGTCCGGCCGTGCGACGGGAGTTCAGCGCGCTTCGGTCGAGCCGGTGGAGCCGATTTCGCTGACGTGGCGCCAGGTGGTGACGCGCCCGCGCCGGCGCGCGAGGGCGACCGGCGCCTGGCGATGGTCAGTCCTCGATGCCCGCGTGCGCGGCGAGCCTGTCGATCAACGTGTGGAGCTGCTTCTCGGTGAGTTCGATTTCCTGCGCGGCTCCGTCCATATCGAGCAGCCCGGCGCGCATCGAAATCGCCAGCTGGTTCAGGTAGCGGATTTTCGCGAGCACTTCGTCCGTGGCGCGACGGAGGCCGTGGAATTTGCGCTTTTCAGCGACGGCGCGGTGATGGCGCCGCACCATCTCGTCGGGCGTGAGCCGAGTAACGAGCGCGAGGACCTCTTCTCTCGTTCGCCCCGGAAAGGCGGCCCGGTCCGGCAGCCACAGGTCGTCCCACGATTCGTCAGCGAACCAGAGGCGCCCCACGAATTCGATGCCGTCAAATACGACGCGGCACGAGACGTTGTACCGGCGTCCGTCGCTCTCGATTGTCGCGATGTGCGGCTGCGTGATCTCGTTCACGGCGTGTGGTGCGGCGCGGCGGTTCTGTTCCCGGTCAGGAACTCCCGCAGCGTGGTGAAAAGAGCGTCGCGTTGTTCAACATACGGCACGTGGCCACAGTCCTCCAGCACGACGATCGGTGCCCCCAGCGCGTGCGCGACCGCTTCGGAAGATGCCAGCGGAATCGGATCTTGGCGTCCGTGTATGACGAGGGCGGACGTGCGCACGTCACCCAGAGCGGGTACGAGGTCGAACTCTCCGAGCGACTCCCATACCTGCTGCTGCACACGGCCGGTGACCCGGAACGGCGTAAGGTCGGCCGCGCGCTTCGGGTCGGCAAAGTATCCGGCGACGCTCAGCTCGAACCCACGTTGTCGGTGCGCCGCCGGGTCTCGTTCGCGCAAACCGCCAGCCGCGAGCTGCTCGCGAAGCCCGCGAATGGCCGGGCCGGCGCTGCGGGCGGCAAACTCGGACTCGAACTGGGCGCGGAACGTCCGCGATACCGGCGCAGGGTCAACGAGCGCAAGCACTGCCGGCGCGGGACCGCGACGTCCTGCGGCGGCTTCAATCAGATACAGCAGTGCGAGCAGCGCGCCCCACGAGTATCCGACCACGGCGGGAGCGGCGCCGAGGAGTTCGGCAATTGCCTGTTCGAGATCTTCAACATGGGTGCGCCATGTGATGGGCGCCGGATCATCGGTGCGCGACTGTCCGCCACCGCGCTGATCGTAAAAGAGCAGGTCGAATTGGTCGCTGAGGTCGAGAAAATGCGGAAGCAGGTAGTCGTGATGCGCACCTGGCCCGCCGTGCAGCATCAGGAGTTGCGGGGCGCCCGCCGTACCGTAGCGGCACCAGTAAAGCGGAACTGCAGTGGTGCGTGTGAATCCGGATTCTCGCGGCGGCGGGATCGGAAGCGGCGTCATGTTCGCCGCGGCTCACGTCCCGCCGGTCGTCCCGCCGAATGCTCAGCCGCCACGGCGGGTGAGCGTGACGTTGATCGTGATCCGTTCACGCGCGGTTCCCCGAAGCACCACCACCGCTATCGAGTCGCCGGGTTTGTACGAGCCGATCGCGTCGGTGTAGTCGTAGATGTTCTTGACCGGCTTGCCGCCGAACTCGACGATCAGGTCTCCGCCCTTGAGGCCAGCCTTCTCGGCGGGTCCGCCGGCGCTTACGCCCGAGATACGCATTCCGTCTTCGTCACTGGCTCCCATATCAGGGATGGAACCGAAATACGCGCTCCCCGTGCTCGGGCTGGACGCGGCCCGCGCGGAGGCGGGCGCTTTCGTGAATGTCAGGCGCGTCGGTCTGTCCGCAATCGTGCGCACGGCGCGCTCGGCGAGGTCAATCACGCAAACTTCGCCAGCGACATTGATCTTGTCGGCGTCATCGCTCGCGCGGTGATAATCCTCGTGAGAGTCCGTGAAAAAGTGGAGAACCGGGAGGTCCTTCGAGTAGAAGGAACTATGGTCCGACGGGCCGAATCCGTCTCCTACTGCGGTAAGCCTGAGTGGCGCGGAGGCGTTGGCGGAATCGAGGATCGACTTCATTTCTGCCGCCGTCGCGACACCGTACACGATCAGCTTGTCGTCGCGCATCCGGCCGACCATGTCGAAGTTGACCATGGCGACCATCGTGGCCAGCGGCACCGGTGGATTCTCGACGAAACGCGCCGAACCAAGCAATCCTTGCTCTTCGCCGCTGAAATGGGTGATGAGGATCGACCGTTTGGTGGGGCGCAGTGCAAGGCGCCGGGCGAGCGACAGAACCGCGGCCGAACCACTGGCGTTGTCGTCGGCGCCGTTTCGAATAGCGTCTCCACTGTGCGGATCCATCGCGCCGACCGTCTGGCGGCCCAGGTGATCGAAGTGGGCACCGATGACGACGTACTCGTCACGGAGCGCGCGATCTGTTCCACGGATGATTCCGGCGACGTTCTGCGTGGCGAGGCGCGCCGGCGGCTGGTCGCGAATCGACTCAAACACGACAATCGGAAGCAGGTACGACGCTGCACAACCGGCGGCGCACGACGGATCCTTGCCTGGCGTAGGTTCGAGCCGCAACGCGGCATATCGGGAAGCGAGATAGTCGGCCGCGCGGTTGTTCCCGACGCTGCCCGTGCGGCGTCCCTCGAAGTCGTCCGACGCGAGCATCTCGATGTCGCGCTGCACCTGCGCCGAGTCAGAAATGCTGGTGCTGGCAACGGTTTGAGCGGCCGGGGTGCGGCAGCCGGCGCTGAGAGCGATGGCTGCGATAATCGTGCAGCGGGATGTGAAGGACGTCATAAGCTGGTACCACGGATGAGGTTGAGGGTATGTTATTCCGGCGCGCGAGTCGGCACCAGTTTTCTCGCCGGTCGCGCACACATCCACGCATGGACGACTCTTTCAATCTTGCGCGCCACATCGCCCGGTTCATGTCGCATCTCATGCGACAGCCGGACGCCGTAGAGCAGCAAAAACTCGAGCTTCGAGCGATTGCCCTGCTCACGAAGGACGGCACCGTGCGACTCACAACGCGCGCGGGCCAGCTCGTCGCGAACGGCATTGGCGTGCCGCAAGTGCTTGTCGGCGTGCGCGACGTGGCGGAGCAGATGCTTGGTCATGGCGTCGAGGCGATCGAGATCAATCGGGGAATGTCGCCGGGCGAACTGCTCGCTCTGTTCCGCGTCATCGCGGAGCCGCTCACCCACGAAAGGCGCGCCCTCCACGGCCGAATTCGCGCGCTGGCCCTGACGACAATCGTCGTAACGATTCCGTCGGAGATTGCCGAAGAGAAAGCGGTTTCTGAAGAAACTCCTGTTGACCTGGCACCTAAGGCCGGGTCCCCGGAACGCATATCGTTCCTTCTTGAGCGAGCCGCGCGCGGCGGAGACGGGCAGCCGCTGGTTCCGCATTTCGATGAAGTAGCGTTCGCGGTGGAGCAGGCGATTCGTGAAGGACGCACCGACGACGCAATTGGCGTGTTTTGTCAGCTGATCGAGTTTGAGGCCAAGGCGGTAGACTCGGAGATACGGCGTCAGTTTCTGCTCACCGTTCGGCGGCTCGTCAAGCCGACGCTCCTCCACCCGATCGCACTCAAGCTCGCTGATTCCGATGAGGGCCACCCCAAAGCTCTGGCGATTCTGACGCGATGCAGCACCGACGGCAGCGATGCAGTGATCGATCAGTACGGACGTGCGATTACTGCTGTGGAGCGCACCCGTTTCAGGACGGCGTTGGATCTTCTCACCGCAACCGATTTGTCGCTCGTTTCGATGCTTGGCGATGCGCGCCCGCACATGGTTCGGCTTGCGGCAACGCTGCTCGGTGAGCGGCAGCCGGTTGACGGTGACAGGGCGCTGGCCGACGAGCTTACCTCCGACGACCATCGGGTCCGCCGGGCGGTCGTGCGGGCGCTGGGGCGCTACGACACACACTTCGCCATCGATGCGATTGCACGCGCCCTGACCGATCCGATCGTGGAGGTGCGCCTGGAGTCGGTGGCCGCGCTGGGCAAACGGCGCTCGCCGCGTGTGGGCGAAATCCTCGGACGCGCGATCGACGAGGAAGATGAAGAAGAGGTCCAAATCGGCATGCTAGGCGCTCTCGGCCGGGTCGGGACGAGCGAAGCCGTGTCCATGCTCGCGAAGGCAGCCGACGCCGGCTCCGGTTTGTTCGGGTCGCGCAAGGGAGCCGCTATGCGAGTCGCTGCCGTGCGGGCGCTCGGCGAGATTCGTTCGGCCGGCGCCATGAGCGCACTGCTCGCGCTCGCGAACGACAAGGAACGCGAAGTACGAGAGACCGCAAAGCGCGCGGCAGCGCGCTAACCGTCAGCTGGCGGGCAGCTGCCGGGCCACGGATCGCCTGCAGGGCGGGAACAACGTCGGGGCGAAGATGTGAGCCATTGTCTCGATGCCTTCCACCAACGCGGGGCCGGGGCGACTGGTGAGCGCGTTGCCATCCAGCGCCCATACGTTGCGCGTTTCGAACCATGGGTCGCTCGCCACCAATCGCTCCGCTTCTGCGAAAGCACGGTCCATCGGAAACCCGCACGGTGCGACGATTACGATCTCGGGGTCCGCAGCGCGCAGCTGGCTGGCAGTAACGACGTGTGAGTGAGTCCCCGGTTCGCCGAGGACATCGCTGCCGCCGCCGCGTCTGACCTGGTCCGGTACCCAATGACCGGCGTTGAACAGCGGGTCGGTCCACTCGATCACGGCCACGCGTGGTCTGGGCGCGCGCGCCGCTTTCAGTTTCTCGTGCACCGTTCGCATTCGTCGGCGGAGCCCCATGGTGAGTTCATCCGCGTCGGACACCAGCCCGATCGCTCCACCAAGCGTTGCGATGTCGGCAAGAATGTCTTCGATCGTCGAGCCGGCGAGCGTCAGTACGGTTGGCGACGGCGTCATCTGTGCGGCGAGCGCACGTACCTCGGCCTCGCTGACGGCGCAAACTTCGCACAATGCCTGAGTGACAATCAGGTCGGGGCCGAGTCGCTCAATGGCATCACGGTCGAGGGCATGCAGCGCGTGGCCGGCTGCCGCGCTCGCCCGCACCGATGCGTCGATTGCGCCGCTCGCCGCTTGGGCGTCTATGCGCGACGTCGTTACGCGCGGCAGATCGGGAACGCCCGCACGGCTCACGTCGCACGTGTGTGACACGCCTACGAGCGACGCGGCACCACCGAGCGCAACGATGATATCCGTTGCGCCGGGCAACAGCGATATGACCCGTGTCGTTACGGTACCCGGTTTTCGAACACGAGCTTCCCGCCTACCCACGTGGACACGACGCGCGTCTTGAGCACCAGCGGCGCTGGTACACGCATGATGTCCTGATCGAGCACGGTGAAGTCGGCATACTTGCCCGGCGTGAGCGAACCGAGCTCGTTCTCCTGAAACGCTGAGTATGCCGGCCAGATGGTCATAGACTTGAGCGCCTCTTCCCGCGTCATCACCTGCTCCGGATACCACCCAGCCGCGGGCCAGTCATTGGCGTCCTGGCGCGAAATCGCCGCGTGGAATGAGAGGAGCGGGTTCACGAACTCCACTGGGAAGTCACTGCCGTTCGGGATCACGACGCCCGTGTTGAGGAGCGCGCGCCATGCGTAGGCACCGGGAAGCCGGTGCGTGCCGAGCCGCGCACCTGCCCAGTACATGTCGCTCGTCTGGTGGCTCGCCTGCATCGCCGGAATGACACCGAGCTGTGCGAAGCGCGGGATGTCTGCGTAGTTGATGATCTGGGCGTGTTCGATGCGAAAGCGGTGGTCGGCGACGGGAACTTGCTTGAGCGCCGCCTCGAACGCGTCGAGGGTCACGCGGTTCCCGCGGTCGCCGATCGCGTGGGTGTTGACCTGGAATCCCGCCTTCAATGCCTTGACGGAGACGGCCTCGATGAATTTCGGGTCGCTGACGAGAAGGCCGCTGTTACTTGCGTCGTCGCTGTAGGGATCGAGCAGCGCCGCGCCGCGCGAGCCGAGTGCGCCGTCGGAATAGAGCTTGATGCTTCGAATCCAGAGCGTGCCACCGTTGAGGCCACTTTTCGGCCCTGTGGCGATGATGCGGTCGAGGGCTGGACTCTCGCTGCGGCCGCCGGAAAACATCGCGTACATCCGGAAGTTCATCTGCCCGGCCTTGCCAAGCTCGTCGTAAATACCGAGCACCTGCTCGCTCGATCCGGCATCGTGCACGCCCGTGAGGCCCCACTTCTGCGCCTCGGCGATCGCGGCGAGGACGTTGCGCTTTACCTCGTCCCGCGTAAGCGCTGGCATAACCCGGCTGACGAGGCCCATCGCGTTGTCCACGAACACGCCGGTTGGATTTCCGTTCGCATCGCGGAGAATCTGCCCGCCATCGGGATCCTTCATGGCGGCGGTGATCCCAGCGAGCTCCATCGCCTTGCGGTTCATATAGCTGGCGTGGCCGTCGACGCGTGTCAGGACTACAGGGTTGTTCGGCACGGCTGCCGTGAGCTTGTCGTGCGAGGGGAACCGAGTGTCGCCCCAGCGGTTCTGGTCCCACCCGCGGCCCACGATCCACTCGCCGGCTGGGCGACCAGCAACCTTGGCGACCACACGAGCGATGACGTCGTCCACGCTCGTGGAGCCTACGAGATCCACGTTCGCGAGCGCCGAGCCGAGGTTGGCCACGTGGCCATGCGAATCGACCATTCCTGGAATTACTGTGCGGCCCCCCAGGTCGAGCACGCGGGTCTGCGGGCCGCGCAGAGTCATCGCGCCGCGCTCGTCGCCCACGAACGCGACCCGGCCGCCGCGCACCGCCATCGCGCTCACGAACGGCCGCGAGTCGTCGACCGTGTAGATGCGCGCGTTGGTAACGATCACCTCGGCCGGCGCGGCAGCGCCGCCCGCCTGCGCGTGTGCCACCGTGGCCAACACGCTGGCCGTAAGTGCAGCGAGCGTCGTAGTAACGGTATGCCTGATCATTCCTGAGTCTCCGGGTCGGCAGTGCGCAGGTCGCGCACGATTTCGAGTGATCCGTTCTGCAATGCCACGTCGCCCACATCCGTACCTTCCGGGAACAGCCGGGCGAGTGAGATACCGATGAATTTTCCGGACGCTGCAATGCAATCGCTGAGCCGCTGGCCGGGCGCCGCGGGGAGGTATCCGCGCACGACGCGTCCGCCGACGAGCACGAGTTCGGCGAGGCGATCGCCGGCGCCGCCGGTCGACGTATTCGCGACCTGCACCGAGCCGTCCGGCGAGCTCGCCATGATGATGTGATCGGTGTGGATGATCATGTGGCCCGGCGGTTCGTCTGTGCCGGCCCGCTTCGCCTGCGTCACGTTCATCCATCCGGTCCGGCTGTTCAGGAACGAAACTAGAGACTGGTTTTCACCAACCTGAACCATCCCCTCAACAGCCGTGCCGTCGCGCATCAAGAAGTGCAGCGGGTGGGGCTTGGCAACGTTGACCCGGCCGATCCTGTCTCCGGGACGTGGCGGCCGGACCGGTGGGCGCCCAGCTGGGCGGCCGGGCGGCCGGGTGGGCGGCCGGGTGGGCGCGGGCGATCGGGAGGTGTCATGGGCGGATTTTCCGGTAGGCCTCGACCATCGCTGAATCGCGGGCCGTAGTGGTTGCAGGCTTGGCCATTTCCCGCTCAATGTCGTCAATCTCGCGCGGTGCGTCGGCGCTTATCCGCTCAAATCCGTCCTTCGTGACGACATAGTCGTCCTCGATGCGCACGCCGATGTTCGCGTACTTCTTCACCGCAGACGCGATCTTGCTACGGAACGCCGCGTTCGCAGGTGTATCCGGAATGATGTCGACCGTGTTCGCTCGCACGTAGACGCCCGGCTCGATGGTGAACACGCTCCCTTCAATGAGCTGGCCAGCCGAGTAGGCGTCCACGTCGTGGACATCGAGTCCGATCGGGTGCCCGAGTCCATGCATGTAGTAGAGCGTGTATTGCGGCGTCGCCCGCCCGCCGTTCTCATAGGTCGCGTTCGCCGACTCTGTGAGGCCGAGTCGGGCAAGCCCGTTGCGGAGTACTGCAACTGCCGAGTCGTTGAGTTGTCGAAATCCATTGCCTGGCTTCACCTGCCGTTCGGCAGCTTTCTGAGCATCGAGTACGACGGTGTACACGTCGCGCTGCGCTGACGAGAATTTTCCGCTCACCGGAATCGTGCGGGTAATGTCCGCACTGTAGCCGCCGTAGTACGTGGCCATATCCATGTTCAGCACTTCGCCCGCGTTCATGAAGCGGTCATCGCGGTTGTAGTGTAGAGTCGTGGAGTTTGGGCCGGAGCCAACGATCGATCCGTACGACGGCCGGTCGCCGCCATTGCGCCGGAACGTGTATTCGGCGAGCGCCTGAATTTCGAACTCATTCATCCCCGGCGCGACGTTCGCCAGAACTTCCTTGTGCGCAGCCGCGCTCACGCGAGCCGCCGTGCGGATCAGCGCAAGTTCCGCCGCGGATTTCTTGCCGCGCAGCTCCCTCACCTCGCGCACCGCATCCGTCACTTTCAGTTCCCTGTTCCGTTCTTTCACTGCGTCGAGGAACTGATCGTCCACAGTTCGCGGCGCACGCGAGCTGGGCACGTCGGCGCCGCCCCCACGCGAAAATTCGCCCACGGCAAAGAGCTGCGTACCGCCGGCGAGCACCGAATCGAGCACCGCGCGAAGGGTGCGCGCGTCGCGTCCTTCCATACCTGATTTTGTCCGAACGCCTTCCACTCCCAGCCGCTCGCCGGTCCACACTTCCTGCGCCGGATCCTTTGGCGCGACGAAGAGCATTGCCCGATCGCGCCCGCCTTTGCGGACCATCACCAGCGCGGCGCCAGGTTCGAGGAATCCGGTGAGATATCGAAAGTTCTGGGCTTGCCAGAAATTCTCGTAGTTCGCTTCCGGTTCCGATGCGCCGAGCACCAGATAGACGCCGTCGCCGAGCCGCGAGGTCAGCGCTGCCCGCCGGGACGCGTATTCCGGTTCCATCACCTGTGCCTGCAAAGCAGCGGCCGTTGACAGCAGGAAGACGGCCGGAAGGGTTGCCCGCACGATTCGATGGTACGTGCCCAAAGGGTCCTCGGGAGCGAAGGGTCTGGCCAGCGGATGGCGACGGGTCGCCGTAGATTCTAATGTACGCTGCACTGTGCGCCCATCACCACAGGGCGCCGAGGACCATACCCCTCCGGAGTCTTCCAAACATGCCCCGTATTTCGCTGCACCGCCGCCTCACGTCCGTGCTGGCGGCCGGGCTGGTCACCGCCGTCGCGTTCGGACTATTCGCGACCACGGCTGCCGCCCAGTCAGTTACCGCGCCGAAGGCGTTTTTCGGCCACGACATTGGCGACGACTATTGGCTCCCGACCTACACGCAGTTCACGGGATACTGGCAGAAGATCGCCCGGGAGTCGCCGCGTGCCCGCCTGGACACGATGGGCCTGACCGCCGAAGGTCGCCCGCAGCTCTCGATGATTGTCTCGAGCGCGCAGAATATCCGTTCGCTCGACCGCTACCGGAATATCTCCAAGCAGCTCGCAGACGCCGAGATCGACGAAGCGACGGCGAAGCGGCTCGCGAGCCAGGGAAAGTCGGTGGTCTGGATTGATGGCGGCCTGCACGCGAGCGAAGTGCTCGGTGCGAGCCAGCTGATCGAAACCAGTTATCAGATGATATCCGGTACCGACGCCGAGACAATGCGCATCCTCGATGATGTCATCATCGTCTTCGTCCATGCGAATCCAGACGGGATGGAGCTCATTGCGAACGCGTACAACAGCGAGCCCGACAACGCGCTCAAGAGCACGAGCATCCCGGTACTCTACCAGAAGTACATCGGCCACGACAACAATCGCGATTTCTTCATTGCGAACCAGAACGAGTCCATCAACATGAACAAGTGGATGTACCTGACCTGGTATCCGCAGATCATGTACAACCATCACCAGACCGGTCCGGCGGGCGCCGTGATGTTCGCACCACCGTTCCGCGATCCCGCGAACTACTTCTTCCACGAGTCCATCATCACCGGCATCGACATCGTGGGCGCGGCCATTCACGCGCGCGCCGAAATGGAGCACAAGCCAGGAGTGGTGTCGCGCTCGATGGCGTCGTACTCCACTTGGTGGAACGGCGGCCTTCGCACGACCGCGTACTTCCACAACATGATCGGAATCCTGACTGAGACGATCGGAAACCCGACGCCCCAGACGATTCCAATGATCGCGTCGCGCCAGCTGCGCTATGCCGACTATACGTATCCGCTCGAGCCGTTTCAGACCTGGCATTTCCGTCAGTCGGTGGACTATTCCGTGACGGCGAACAAGGCGATTCTCGACCAGGCCTCGCGGTACCGCGAGACCTACCTCTGGAACATCTACCGGATGGGTCGCGACATGATCCAGCGTGGGTCGCAGGACGACTGGGTTGTAACGCCGACGATCCTCGCCGAAGCTGAGAAGGCCTTCGCTGCCGGTGCTGCTGGTCGAGGCGGTCGCGCCGGGGCCGGCGCAAATGCCGGCACAAATGCCGGCGGTCGCGGGGGACGCGGCGGAGGCGCTGCGACCAAGGAACAGTTCATGGAGGCGTTCAGGAACCCGGCCAACCGGGTTCCGCGCGGCTTCGTTCTACCGAGCGACCAGCCTGATTTCCTGACGGCTCAGAAGTTCCTCGTCGCGTTGCAGAAGGCCGGTATCACCGTCCATCGTGCCACGGCCGGTTTCTCTGCTGGCGGCAAGCAGTATCCGGCGGGCTCGTATGTAGTGAAATCGGCGCAAGCGTTCCGCGCGCACGTACTCGATATGTTCGAGCCGCAGGATCACCCGAACGACTTCGCATACCCCGGTGCTCCGCCGAGCCGTCCGTATGACGTCGCGGGATGGACGCTCGCAATGCAGATGGGCGTCAAGTTCGACCGCATTCTCGACGGCTTCGACGGACCGTTCAGGCGGCTCGATCCGCTGAAGGATCGGATCATGCCGGATCCGGCAACCGTTGCAGCGTCGGGCGCTGGCTGGGTGCTGTCGCCACGCGCGAACGACTCGTTCCATGCCATTGCGCGCCTCTGGTCGGCCGGCGCGGATGTGTACCGACTCGATCGCCCGATGACGATTGGCGGCACGGCCTACCCGGCGGGTTCGTTTTACGTCCCGGCGAGCGCCAAGAGCACACCGGTGGTGCAGAAGTCGGCTGCAGATCTCGGCGTGACCTTCGCATCGTCGGGCGACCTGATGGCGAGCGGTTCAAAGTTGCCGCCGGTTCGAATCGGGCTGTGGGATCGTTACGGCGGTTCCATGCCGAGCGGGCACATGCGGTGGCTGTTCGAGCAGTTCGAGATGCCGTTCAAGCTCGTCTATCCGCAAGAACTCGACGCCGGTAACCTGCGCGCGAAGTTCGATGTCCTGATTTTCCCCGAAAACTCGATTCCGACGCTGAGCGAAGAAGCCGGCGGTCGTGGTGGACGCGGTGGTGGTGGTGGGCGCGGCGCGGCGACAATTGCGCCCGAGTACGAGTCGTGGACTGGTACAGTCACGACCGAGAACACGATTCCGAAGCTCAAGGAGTTCGTTGAGCAGGGTGGTCGGCTTATTGCCATCGGTGCGTCGTCAATTAACGCCGCCGAGCAGTTTGGATTCCCCGTCACGAACCACCTCGTCGAGCGCACGCCGACAGGAACGAGCCCGGCAGAGCTCCCGAGCGAGAAGTTCTACGTGCCTGGCTCGCTGCTCGAAGTCGCGTATGACACGACCACGCTATCAGCGCGTGGTCAGGACCCGCGCGGCATTGTGTTCTACAACAACAGCCCGGTGCTCAGGCTCGGACCCGACGCAGCCGCCAGGGGTGTGAAGCCGATCGCCTGGTTCGACAACCCCGCTCCGCTCAAGAGTGGGTGGGCGTGGGGCCAGAACTATCTCGAAGGCGGCGTCGCCATGGCCGAAGGCAAGTACGGCCAGGGCACCGTATATATGTTCGGGCCCGAGATCACGTTCCGCGCTCAGCCGCACGGAACGTTCAAGCTGCTGTTTAACTCGATCGTCGGAGACGGTAGGTCGAACATCGTCCCCTGATATCCCCTCAGAGATTGTGGCCGGGTGCCCCGCAGGGGGCACCCGGCACTGCTTTCTATCCACATCTTGCTTGCGTTCTCGTGTCGCGAATCACTGCAGCCTCGCGCGCAAGGAGGGAGATTCGTCAACTGCCATGGACCCTGCCTCGATGAAGCACTCCGACCGGTCGCGTGCCGCGACGATCAGCCGTGACTCTCACGGCCTTCCGCTCGCCACGGTGGGCCATCTGTACCTGTGGTACGGATCGGCCAGCGCTCGCGAGAAGGTACGGGGCGTTCTGGATCGTTTCGCGATTCCTTTCCTGGTGGAAGAGGGCGACTGCGTTGTAGCTCGCGTCGACTGGTTGGAAATGCGGGCGTTGATCATGCCCCTGCGCCGTAACCTCACTCATATGGAAGCGAGCGCGATCAGCGTTCTGTTCAAGGCCGACGGCAAACCGCTTTCCCCAGCAGACATTCCCCGCGTCAAGAGCTACACGCAGTTCGCCATGGTCGCCGAATCGCAGTGGTTGACCGAGCTGCTCGACGAGGAGCGGTTCACGAGCGTGCTGCAGAACATTGTCCACTCCGGCGCTCCAGCACGCGTCTTTGCGCGCGAGGCCCTGCTGCGTGGAATCGGGCGCGACGAGTCGATCATTCATCCTGTATACCTGTTCGACGCGGCGCGCGGTTGCGGAATGCTCGACCGGCTCGAGCTTGCTGCGCGCAGGGCGGCGATCAACAGGATGCTCATCGATGAAGTCCAAGAGTTGTTGTTCGTCAACGTGACGCCGAACGCGATCGAGGACCAGCTGGCGAGCCTGAACGAGACAATCGCCTGGATCGACACCGCCCGTATTCCTCACGCCCGCATCGTGTTTGAGATCGTCGAATCGGACAAGGCTTCCGATCTCCCAAGCCTTCAACGGCTGCTCGCAGCCCATCGTGCGGCGGGGTTCCGGGTTGTGCTCGACGATGTGGGCGCCGGCTATTCCGGCCTGAACCTCCTGCACCAGCTCCGCCCGGACTTCATCAAGCTCGACATGGAGCTCATCCACGGCGTGACCAGCGACCCCTACAAGGCGCTGATCACGAAGAAGATCCTCGAGATCGCGTCGGAGCTCGGCATTCAGAGCATTGCCGAAGGTGTGGAAACGATGGATGAGTTGGCGTGGGTTCGCGACAACGGCGCGACGTACGCGCAGGGTTTCGCGATTGCACGTCCCACGACACCGACGCTGCACGGACGGACGCCGCACGGCTTGATGTAGTCGCGTCGGGGTGCGCGGCTGCCGGTATCTTTCGCCGATGCACGCGTCATCTGCGGGGACGAGAGCCGGGCTGGTGATGCTGATCGCGGGCGTTGCGGCTGTCGGGTGCGCATACGCCGGTACCGTCGTCGATGGCGCGCCGCCGGCGTGGGCGCCGTGGGCGCTCGCGGGTGGCACGTCATTCGCGTCCGTGGCGCTCTTCGTGCTTGGTGCTGCGACCCGCCGCACCTTGTCGCGCGGAATTGCCGCGCTCCTCGGTGCGCTGTTCGTCGTGCTCGTCGCGGCCTTCGGAGCTGCGCTCGCGCTCACGCCTGAGATCGGTTCGGGTGAGGCACTCCTGCTTGGGCTTCCACTACGGCTCTCCATCGTTTTCTACGGCATCGGGTTGGTGCCGCTTCTCATTCTGCCGATTTCGTTTGCGCTCACGTTTGATCCGACTGCGAACGGACCTGGCGACGCAGCGAGCCGACGATTGAGTCGCACCGCGCCGCCCGAATGAGCGAATCTGCCGGATTTGCAGTCCTGCCGTTACTTCAGTCGGCCGCGCTTCCTCGTGTAGGTGGCGCGACCACTGCGGTGTCGATGGTGGCATACATCCTCGTGATTGGCGCGATCGCTGTCTGGGCGGCTCGGCGTACACATAGCTCCGCGGACTTCTTCGTTGCCGGTCGTTCGCTGGGCACTGTCGTCCTCGGCATCTCGGCCATGGCCGCGACGCTCTCGGGATTCGCGTTCATCGGTGGGCCGGGGCTCTTCTATTCGCTCGGGGCGACTGCGCTCTTCATCGTGCTACCGGCTTCGCTCACGAACACGATGGGCGCCTGGGTACTAGCGCGGCCGTTGCACGATCTCGCTCGCGAGCGCGGTGTCATTACGATTCCGGGCGCGATAGGTGCCCGGTACGATTCTCGCGCCGCACAGGGATGGGCGGCCACGGCAATTCTCATTGCGCTGCTTGGCTACATCGCCACCAACTTCCTCGCACTTGGATACGTACTCGACGCGGTGTTCGGAACGGGATTGTCGCTCGGAATCTGGATCGGCGCCGCAGTCGTGCTCGCCTACACGGTCGCCGGTGGCATCCTGGCGGGGGTGTACGCCGATGTGTTTCAGGGAGCCGTCATGGCCGTCGCGTCGGTCGCAGCTTGCTGGTACGCCATGCGCTCAGGCGGCGGTCTGGCGGAAATCAGCCGCACCATCATGGGAGCCGATGCGACATACCTCGGGCCCTGGGGGAAGGGCGGGGCAATGACCGCGCTCAGTTTCTTCTTTGTGTTCGGGGTCGGGTCGCTGGCTCAGCCGCACATCGCCCATAAGTACCTCATGGCTCGTGACGCGAAGCAGTTCCGGTGGTATCCGCTGGTCATGACCGTCGCGATGACGCTCTCGCTCCTGCTCTATCTCGTGGTCGGCGTCGCGGTGAAGGCACTCGTCGTGCGCGGCGTAGTTCCGCCGCTCGCCCGGAGCGACGATGCGATGCCAATGTTTCTAATCGCGACCGTTCCGACTGCGCTTGCCGGGATCGTGTTTGCCGGCGTCGCGGCCGCGATCATGAGCACGGTGAACTCGTTTCTTTCCGTCGGGGCGGCGGCGATCACGCACGATCTGCCCCGGGCATTCGACCGTAGCCCAGCGGGCGATGCCGTGCGCGGCCGGGCGGAATCAACCAACCTCCTCGCTCGCGGACGAATGGCGACCGTGCTGATAGCACTGGGCGCCGCGCTCGTCGCCCATGCGCCGGGAGCGCAGGTCGCCTTCCTCGGCGTGTTTGGCTACGGGCTGTTTGCGTCCACGCTGGTACCGGCGCTCGCGATCGGACTCAACTGGAAGGGCGCCACCGCGCGAGGCGCTATCGCATCCATCGTAACCGGGCTTGCGCTCACACTCGTTGGCGAATCGCTCAGCTATTTCGGAGCGTACCGGCTTCCCGCCGGAGTCCCGTGGAGCGGCGTGGCGTTGGTCGCGGCGCTTCTTGTGTTCGTTGCAGCCGGATCGTCATGGACCCGTTCTTCGCGGCCCTGATGTACAGCCGGATCGGCTAGCTCCCCGGCTTCCCGGCGACGATCTCCACGTAGTGCGGATTCCACTCTCCCGCCTCAACGCGCAACGGGAGGTCGTTGCCTCTCGGCGGGAACGGGCACGTCGAGTACGGCGTAAATGCGCACGGGGGATTGTACGCCTTGTTGAAGTCGATCACCGTCCGGCCAAGCGAATCGGGTGGCGTCACCGATACGTACCGCGTCGATGGGTACGATTCCTTTCGGCTCGTCGAGTCGGTGAACATCACGAAAAGATTCTTGCCGTGATCTTCGGGTTCGCGAATGATCATCAGCGAACGTCGCTCACCCATCAGCGTGAACGTCAGATTGCCTTCGTAGGACATCCGCGTTTCCATCCCCAGCACACCGATGATGCTCACCGAATCGGGTCGCGGCAACGGGGTGTATTTGGCTTGCACGCGCCACGCGATGTCGGTGGGGAAGTACCGCAGCGGCTTCGGGTTTGCCAATGCCGGGTTGAGCGTGTCGCGTACGCGGATTCCGTGGAAGTACTTGCCGCGATCTTCGCGCACGATGTAGTGCACCATTAGTGATCCGTACCGAACGATTGTGGCTTTCGGCTGGAGGTCGCTGCGCATCCGCGCCGTTGTCACCCGGTCGGGAAGCGAATCAACAGTGACGGTCACGCCCGGCGCCGCGGCGAACCAGGTGGAGTCGGCTGACACGTTGATCGTGCCGAAGCGTCTGGGGGCGCGGTCGGCAGGCAGGACCATCGCGTTCGATGAATCTGAGCCGATCGCCGTCGCACCCGGTTCGATCCACCACATCCCAACCATCGCGCCCCACCCTCGGGGCCCGTAGATCCCCAGGTGGCGGGCATTGTGCCATCGGTCGATGGAGTCGCGGTGTACGGCGACGTCGACGGCGGGAAGGGGCGGCGGTTCGCCGCCGCAGGCTGCGACGACAGCGATGGAAATCAGGCAGGCGAGTGAAGGGCGCATGCCCAAACATCGCGTAACCGGGTAACCGGTCGCAAGCTGGCCGAGTCTGCAATACGACTCTCACGCACGTCCGTGCGCCGCGCCTACTTCAGCAGACTCTTGGCGATCGTCTGCAGCTGCATGTTGTTCGTTCCCTCGTAGATCGTGCCGATCTTGGCATCGCGATAGAACTTTTCCACGGGGTAGTCCTTCGTGTAGCCGTAGCCGCCGAACAGCTCGACGCAAAGCGACGTCACGCGCTCACAGACCTGCGACGCGAACAGTTTCGCCATTGCCCCTTCGCGTGCGATGTCGTGCCCGGCGTCCTTGAGGCGGGCCGCGTTGTACACCATCAGCCTCGCGGCTTCGAGGTCGGTTGCCGCCTGTGCAAGCTGGAACTGCACACCCTGGTTGTCAGCGATGGCCCGTCCGAACTGGTTTCGCTCCTTGATGTACGCGATGGCCGCGGTGAGCGCGCCATGCGCGACGCCGATCATCTGCGCTCCAATCCCGATCCGCCCTTCATTGAGAGTCTCGATCGCGATCTTGTACCCTTGGCCGACGGGGCCGAGCACGTTGGCCCCCGGAACGACCACGCCGTCCAGGATGAGCTCACACGTGCTCGATGCACGGATGCCGAGCTTGTCTTCTTTGCGTCCGACACTGAATCCGGCCCACTCGCGCTCGACGATGAACGCCGTGATCCCTTTGTATCCCTTTGACAGATCGACGTTGGCGAACACGATGAACAGGTCCGCCTCGGCGCCGTTCGTGATCCAAAGCTTTCGGCCGGTCAGAACCCAGTCGTCCCCCTTCTGGACTGCGCGCGTCTGCAACCCAAACGCATCCGATCCACTCGTCGCTTCGGAGAGTGCGTACGCGCCGACCTTCGACTCGCAGAGCTGAGGGAAGTAGCGCTGTTTCTGCTCGTCGGTCGCCGACGTGAGCATTGGGCAGGCCACGAGGGTGTTTTGCACATCAACCATGATCGCAGCCGATGCGTCCACCTTGCTCAGTTCTTCCACGGCAATCGCGACCATCATCACGGTTCCCGCCGACCCGCCGAACTCCTCCGGCACCTGCAGCCCCATCAATCCCATTTCGAAGTACTTGGGGATCAACTCGGGGTCGAGCTTCGCGGCGTTTTCCATGGCGGCGACCCGCGGCGCCACTTCGCCACGCGCGAACTCAGCGACAGCGTTCTGGAACGCGCGCTCGTCTTCCGTCAGCACCGACAGGGGCTGCGGGGCGAACTCCGACACCGCCGGCCTCAGAACTTCGGCGGAACGAACGTCGCGCTGGGCATGCCAAACGCGTGCCCCTGCGCGAGATCGGCGCCGAGCGCGGAGAGCGCATCGCGTTCGCCGGCAGTCTCAACTCCCTCCGCGATCACCGGTACACCGAGCTCACGGCAGAGTGCGTAGATGCCGCGGGTCATCCGGGCGCTCGCGTCGTTTGTATCGAGGCCCTGAATGAGCCGACCATCGAGCTTCACGAAATCGGGGGCGAGTTTTGCATACGAATTCATTCCCGAACCGCCGGTGCCAAGGTCGTCCACGGCGATGCGGTATCCCGCGCCACGCAGCGCCGGTATGCCGTTGGCGAAGGAGTCGATCTGCGCCGGCGACGTGCGGTCGCTGATCTCCAGCACTATGCTCCGCGCGAGCGGTTCCAGCGGCGCCTCAGCGCCCGTGAGCAACCCTTCCTGCGCGTCCCACGGATGCACGTTGACGAACAGCAGCGCGCCGTCGGGGAGTTCCGAGCACGACGCCGCGATCCGTTGGTAGATGGTCCGCGCCATGAGCGGGCGCCACGCAACGCGGTCGGATGCGGCAAGCAGCGAGGCATACGATGCGAAAAGCGTTTCGTCACACCGCATCAGCGCTTCGTACCCGAGAAGCGACTTGGACTTGAGCGACACGACAGGCTGGAAGGCAATCCGAATCGTTTCGTATGCGCGTTTGAGCACCGCTTCGAGGTCGGCGCGTTCGTCCAGCGATACTGACTTGCGCCCCCCACCGGCCAGCGCGTCGCGTTTCGCGCGCGCGAGCTCGCCGAGCGCTACCGCGCGGCCGACGGCAGTGACGAGCGCGTCCGGTTCAACTGGCTTCAGGAGGTACTGTTGTGCGCCGTATTCGACGGCGTCGATCGCCGAATCCAGCGTGGGGCCGGCGGTCATCAGGATCACCGGCACATCGAGGTCGTGGCGCCGCAGTTCTCTGAGGAACTCCACGCCCGTCATTTCCGGCATGATGATGTCGGAGAGAATCGCGTGGTATTTCTTCTGTGGGATCAGTGCCAGAGCGTCCTTTGCGCTCGACATCGTGTCTACGGTAAACCCGCGCCTCTGCAGCACGATGCCCAGTACCTTGAGAACGGCCGGTTCGTCGTCAATGACGAGCACCCGACGGGCGCTGGCGGACACTGATAATGGAGTCGCGGCGGCTGACATACCCAATTATCGGCCCGAAGCGCCCTCTCGCGCCAGCACCCGGTCGTAAGCGAGGTTCGGGGACAGCCAGCGTTCGGCGACTTCGACGGTAATCCCCTTACGCTGCGCGTACGCTTCAACCTGGTCGCGTTCGATCTTGCCGACGCCGAAATACCGGGACTCAGGACGCCAGAAGTACGTCCCGGAGACTGCCGACGCCGGCAGCATCGCGAAGCTTTCCGTCAGGGATATGCCAGCCCGCGCCGTAGCGTCGAGGAGGCGAAAGACCGTCGCCTTTTCAGTGTGGTCGGGACACGCCGGATAGCCTGGGGCAGGTCGAATTCCCTGATACTGCTCGCGGATGATCGCGGCGTTGTCGAGGTGCTCATCCGGCGCGTACGCCCACAGTTCGCGTCGGACACGCTCGTGCAGGGTTTCCGCGAAAGCCTCGGCCAACCGGTCCGCGAGAGCCTTGAGGAGAATCGCGGAATAGTCGTCGTGCGCCGCTTCGAAAGCCTCGGCGCGTTCGGGTAGCCCGATTCCCGTTGTCACGGCGAACAGGCCCATGTAGTCGCGCACGCCCGACGACGTTGGCGCCACGAAATCGGCGAGCGCGAAGTTGGGCCGGGCATCGGTCTTCACCATCTGCTGACGTAGCGTGTGCATGGTGGCGAGCGGTTCGGCGCCGGCGGCGCGCGCAGCGTCGTCGGCCCAGAGGCGAATGTCTTCTGCGTCATCGCTGTTGGCCGGAAAGAACCCGACCACGGCGCGCGCGTGCAGCCACCGTTCGGAAACGATTCGGCCAAGCATTTCCTGAGCGT
The DNA here is from genome assembly GCA_027622655.1 of Gemmatimonadota bacterium. GTDB lineage: Bacteria > Gemmatimonadota > Gemmatimonadetes > Gemmatimonadales > Gemmatimonadaceae > Fen-1231. The sequence continues at coordinate 27,848 of JAQBYI010000035.1, forward strand.
CGCGAAACAGGTTGCGCGCCGCCTCGCCTACCGTCGCGTCTTCGAGAATAGCCGGATAGCGGCCGGCGAGCTCCCACGTCTGGAAGAATGGAGTCCAGTCGATGTGTGGAACGAGTTCACCGAGCGCGAAGTCATCGAACGTCCGAACACCAAGGAACGTTGGCTTCGGCGGGATCATGGCGTTCCAGTCAATGCGCAGTCGGTTGGCGCGGGCCTGCTCGAGAGTCTGTTTCGGCGCGTCCTGACGGCGTTCGGCGCGGCGAACGCGGACGTCGGCGTACTCGGCGCGTACGTCGGACACGAGCGAATCACGCTGCGCCGGATTGAGCAGCGCCGACGCAACACCGACCGCGCGCGATGCGTCGAGCACGTGGATGACCGGTCCGCTGTACCCCTGCTCGATCTTCACGGCCGTGTGCACTTTGCTCGTCGTCGCGCCGCCGATCAGCAGCGGAATGGTCATTTTCTCGCGTTCCATTTCGGTCGCGATGAACGCCATTTCCTCGAGCGACGGTGTGATGAGGCCGGAAAGGCCGATGATGTCGGCGTTCTCTGAGCGCGCAGTTTCGAGAATCTTCGCGCACGGCACCATCACGCCGAGATTGACGACTTCATAGTTGTTGCACTGCAGCACGACGGCCACAATGTTCTTGCCAATGTCGTGCACGTCGCCCTTTACCGTCGCGAGCACGACTTTTCCCTTGGCGCCCCGTCCGCGACCCGACGTCCCTTTGCTGTCCTGCGCAACTCCGCTGGCCGCCTCCTCGGCCGCCAGCGCGTCGCGTTCGGCTTCGATGTACGGAACGAGGTGCGCCACCGCACGCTTCATGACCCGGGCGCTTTTCACGACCTGCGGCAGGAACATCTTGCCGCTCCCGAACAGATCGCCGACAATGTCCATCCCGTCCATCAACGGGCCTTCGATCACTTCGATCGGATGCTCGGCGAGCCGTCGGGCTTCTTCGGTGTCGTCCACGACGAAATCCGCGATTCCGTGAACCAGCGCGTGACTGAGCCGCTCGTGCACAGGTGCCTTGCGCCACTCGAGGTCCGCGGTCCTGGCCTTGGCTTCACCCTTCACGCTCGCTGCAACTTCCAGGAGTCGTTCGGTAGCGTCGCCGCGGCGATTGAGCACCACGTCTTCGACGCGTTCGAGAAGTGCGGGCGGAATGTCCGAATAAAGCGGGAGGCCGCCTGCATTGACGATCCCCATGTCCATGCCCGCGGCAACGGCGTGGTACAGGAACGCCGCGTGAATCGCCTCGCGAACCGGATTGTTTCCGCGGAATGAGAACGACACGTTGCTCACGCCGCCCGAGACGCGAGCGTGCGGCAGTTTCGCCTTGATCTGCCGTGTGGCTTCAATGAAGGCCACCGCGTAATCGTTGTGTTCGTCCATCCCGGTGGCGATTGCGAAGATGTTCGGATCGAAAATGATGTCTTCGGGCGCGAAACCGACCGTCTCGGTGAGAAGTCGGTAGGCGCGCTCGCAGATCGAGACTTTGCGCTCGACGGTATCGGCCTGGCCCTGTTCGTCGAACGCCATCACGATCACCGCGGCACCGTAGCGACGGACAAGTTCGGCGTGCCGGAGAAACTCGGCTTCGCCTTCCTTGAGGGAAATCGAGTTGACCACACTCTTTCCCTGGAGGCACTTGAGACCGGCCTCGATAACGCTCCACTTGGAGGAATCCACCATCACCGGCACCTTGGCGATGGCGGGTTCGCCCGCCGCGAGATTCGTGAAACGGCGCATCGCGTCTTCGGCGTCCAGCATTGCCTCGTCGAAGTTCACGTCGATGATCACCGCCCCTGCTTCCACCTGCTGCCGCGCGACGATGAGCGCCTCGTCGTATTTCTCCTCGAGGATCAGCGTGCGGAACTTCGCCGAGCCGGCCACGTTCGTTCGCTCGCCGACGTTCACGAAGTTCGAGTCGGGCCCGATCGTCAGAGGTTCGAGTCCGGACAGGCGGAGGCGGCGTTCGATGGTGGGTCGCTTGCGCGGTGGCTGGTCGCGCACCGCATCAGCGATGGCGCGAATGTGCGCTGGCGTGGTTCCGCAACATCCTCCGACCACGTTCAAATAACCCGCCGTCGCGAACTCGCGCAGCACACTTGCCGTGTAATCGGGTGTCTCGTCGTAGCCGCCCATTTCGTTCGGGAGGCCGGCATTCGGGTGGATCGTCACCCACGACGGCGAGACGCGCGACAGTTCCTGGATGTAGGCGCGCAGGTCCTTGGCACCGAGCGCGCAGTTGAGTCCCATCGAGAACGGCTGCAGGTGGCTGACGGAGTTGTAAAATGCCTCGGTCGTCTGGCCGGAGAGCGTCCGGCCACTCGCGTCGGTGATCGTGCCAGAGATCATGACGGGAAGCCGTTCGCCGAGTTCATCGAAGAGCGATTCGATCGCGAAAATCGCAGCTTTCGCGTTCAGGGTGTCGAAGATGGTTTCCACCATCAGCAGGTCGCAGCCACCGGCGACGAGTGCGCGCGCTGCATCACGGTAGGCGGCGACGAGCTCGTCAAACGTGATGTTGCGGAAGCCGGCGTCCTCAACCTTCGGCGAGATGCTCGCCGAGCGGTTTGTGGGCCCGAGCACTCCTGCTACCCAGCGTGGCCGGCCGTCGTTGGCCTCGAACCGATCGCAAGCAGTACGGGCAAGGCGCGCGGCGCACTCGTTCAGCTCTACGACGACACTCTCCAGCCCGTAATCGGCCTGAGCAACGCTGGTGGAGTTGAACGTATTCGTTTCAATGATGTCGGCCCCGGCATCCAGGTAAGCCGTGTGGATGGCCGCGATCGCGCTGGGGCGGGTCAGCGCGAGGAGATCATTGTTGCCGCGGAGTTCCGACGGCCAGTCGCGGTAGCGGTCGCCGCGGTAGTCCGCCTCGGTGAGTCGCAGGGCCTGAATCTCGGTGCCCATGGCACCGTCGAGAACAAAAATGCGCTCGGCGAGCGTAGGCTCGAGGAGCGCCAGGCGCGCGGCACGGGTGAAGCCAGCGGGTGTGCGGCTCACGGTTTACGGCTGACGGTTGTCGGTCGTGCGCGGTGCCGGCGGCTGTGAACCGGCAACCGTGAGCTGTGAACTCTCGGTAGACGTTCCGCCCGGCCTCAGTCCAAGGATGTGGCAGAGCGCGTAGGTCAGGTCGGCGCGGTTGAGCGTGTAGAAGTGGAACTCCGTGACGCCCGCATCGGCGAGTTTCTGGCACTGATCGGCGGCGACGGTAACGGCGACGAGTTTTCGGGTCTCAACATCGTTCTCGAGTCCGTCGAAAAGCGGCGCCATTGACCGGGGGACCGTCGCGCCGGCCATCTGCGCGAATTTCATCATCGACTGGAAATTCGTGACCGGCATGATGCCCGGAATGATCGGTACGGTGATGCCGGCCTTTCGAGCCGCGTCGACGAAGCGCAGGTACGCCCAGTTGTCGAAAAAGAACTGCGTTATGGCGCGCGACGCGCCCGCGTCGATCTTGCGTTTCAGGTTGTCGAGTTCGGCATCGAGCGAGCGCGAGTCCGGGTGACCTTCGGGGAACGCGGCCACGCTGACATCGAAATCGTGTCGGGCCCGAAGACCTGCGACCAGTTCTGATGCCCAGGGGTAGCCGTCCGGCGTGGGCTCGTAGTGCGCCGTTCCAGCCGGCGGATCGCCGCGCAGGGCCACGAGGTGCCGCACGCCGCTTTCCCAGTAGGCGTCCGCCACGGCATCGAGTTCGGACTGCGTTGCGCCAACGCACGTGAGGTGGGCCGCCGGGGTGATTTCCGTTTCGGCCAGAATGCGTTTCACCGTGCGGTGCGTCCGCTCACGCGTGCTCCCACCGGCTCCGTAGGTAACCGAAACGAACTTCGGCGCGAGCGGCGCCAGACGCTGGATAGCGCGCCAGAGTGCCTCCTCCGACTCGACGGATTTCGGAGGGAAGAACTCAAACGATACAGAGAACGGAAGCGGCAAGCGGATTCGAGGTAGAAGGGGAGATGCGCGCGCGTAGGGCCGACCGAACCAGACTCAAATCCAAAAAAAACAAAAAGCCCGCTGCGACGAAGGCGCACCGGGCTGGCGCTTTAGCAGGATATTTAACGTGGCCGCAATTTGCCTCCAAATCGCCACGGGTATCAGTTGTGTTCATCAGTCTATCCGGATAAACAGATGGTGTCAAGTCTGGCCGTGGCCCGGGCCCCGAGGGTCTGGCCGGAACGCCGTCTTCAGGCGTCGCCGATGACCGCCCCCCCCCAAGTCGCCTCTATCGGTGACGCCAGAGTGACGGCGGCAAGAAGATTACAGTCGGCGTGAATTGGTGATGGGTTGGGCCTGGGGTCACTGCAAGTTCGCAGCTGCCCCGGAGTGGGACCGCATGGCCGCCGAGGTGTGAAGTGAGACTCGCAGAACTGGACGAAACCATCTCTCACACTTTGGAGGTTTTACCAATGCGTCGAGGACAGATGCTTATCGGGGTAGGGGCTGTCATGCAGGTTCTGGTCGGTTGTCAGGACGCTGCACCCCCAACGGTCGCGCCGACGTCAGCCGCGTCCGCGGGTGTGCCGGCGGCTGCGAAGTCACCCGCTGCCCGAACCCGCGTGACCGCGGCTGAATTTCACGCACGGAATCGGATGGACTGGGTCGGCGTGACCCACAATGAGGCTATGGACGAGATTCGCGCGGTCGTGCGTCGTTCGAAGCCCAAGGACATGTGCAACGTGATCGAACGCATCGCTGTTGACGCGACTGGTCGTGGCGGTGAAAAGACTCAGCTCTCGCCGGCCGAACGGCGGGCGATAGGAAAATCCGCGATTGACAGAGTTGGATGTCGCGGCAGGGGGGGGCGCACCCGCAATGCTTCCGACAATGCGCGGATCCGTCCTTCGAGTTCGCCCGTGATGAATGCGTCGCGGTCAAGCGGCGACTACGAACTTTCCGCCGATGCGTGGCTGTTCGTGGATCGGATCACGGACGCCGGCGAGTCGGCAGGATCGGCCGGGGATCTGGCGACGGAGCTCGCCGCGATTACCGCCGAGGCACAGTCACTCAGCCCCGACGACCAGTCGGTAATTGAGGCGATGGCGTCGGTATCTCTCTCGTCATTCGAATACTGGGAGGACAACTCTGAGGCGATGGCCGCGGAGATGGCTGACGCGTACGGATCGTGTGTTGGGGGTGGAGGTGGGGAGTCCTGCTACTACGCGAGCTCGAATCCGCAGGTGCAATACTCGCTTCCCGCCCCATTTCGGCTGGCAGCGAACACCGCGACCGCATCGGCCTGCGAGATCAACAAGGGCCTTATCTGGCGCGGCGACAAGTGGGGCGCCAGTGTCGGATTGTCGATCGGGCTGCTTTCCAGGACCGTCCAGGGTGCAATCGGCGGAATGTTTGCCGGCGCCGCTGTCGGCTCGGGCGGCGCCGCGACGTACGAGTTCGGACGTTACTTGTCGTGCGTGTTCTGATCGCAGAATTCACCTTGTCCGAGAGAGGGAACTCACGATGCAGATCTGGATGACGAAGCGCGTGTCGCCCGAGCGGGCGCGTGAACTGGGCCTGTGGGCGACACTGCTGATGCTGCTCGGGCAGCACTTCTTTGAGGGAGGCCTGCAGGACGGTCACGTCGCCTCCAGCCTTGGTACCGGGCTGGGCATTTGGCTGGTGTTCCGATATTTCCTGGGTCCTTCTCAGGAGGGCGGGCGCTGAGGCGTTGGGCTGCGGCG
>JAQBYI010000036.1 GCA_027622655.1 Gemmatimonadota bacterium
GCGCTACATGGCGTGGATGCCGCCCTTCGGCCCGAACGACACGAAGCTGATCTACGAGGGTGGAGCGCAGCTAGGCACGGTTGCCTACAGCGCCGACGGATCGACGATATTTGCGTCCGACAGCGGTACGGTCTTCGCAATCCGCGCGGCTGACCCGACCAAGCGCCACAATCTCGGACGCGGTGTCACGCTATCCGGTGGCGGTGGATTCGGCGGCCGAGGGGGTGGTGGTGGGCGTGGCGGAGCCGGCAGTGCCGATTCGACTGCACTCGGCGGTGCGATTCAAATCCGTCGTTCGCCGACCGGACAGAACGTCGTGGCCCTTTCGTCCGACGGCAAGAACGTGGCCGTTTCAGGCACGCGAGCACCCGGCGCAAAGTGGAGCAGCGAAGCGCCGCGTCCGTGGATGGACAAGCTCAACATCGAGACCGGCGCGCGGTCACGCTTTCTCGACAGCCCCGCCGATGGATTCGATCAGTTCGTAACCGAGCTCGACGATGATTTCGGCTCGTACCTCTACACGCACGAGTCGCCGACGACGATTCCCGACGTCTGGCTCCGCGATGCGAACGGCGCCAGGAAGATCACGAATAATGTGGACGTCGGTCCGGACGTGACCGGCGCGCAGGTGAAGCGCTTCCAGGTTACGCGGCCGCGCGACGGCAACAAGATGTGGGTGGACGTGACGCTGCCGGAGGATTGGCGTCCGGGCACGCGCCTCCCTGGTGTGATCTGGTTCTATCCGCGCGAGTATACGTCGCAGGTCGAGTACGACCGTTCGCGGTACAACACGAACATCAACCGATTCCCGCTGGTCCCGTCGCTCAGGCCGGCGTCGTCCACCAAGCTCTGGGTGTCGCAGGGGTATGCGCTCATCGAGCCGGACATCCCGATTTGGGGTGACAGCGGCCGGATGAACGACAACTATTCGCGCGACCTGCGCGAGAATCTCGATGCGGTGCTCGACGCGATCGTGGAAATGGGTTTTGTGGATCGCAATCGCATGGGCATCGGCGGGCATAGTTATGGCGCGTTCAGCACGATGAATGCGATCGCGATGGTGCCGTGGTTCAAGGGCGCGATTGCCGGCGACGGCATGTACAACCGGTCGCTTACGCCGTTTGGGTTTCAGAGCGAACGGCGCAGCTTCTATGAAGCGCAGAGCACCTATCTCGACCTCTCGGCGTTCTTCAAGGCCGACAAGATTGACACGCCGGTCTTGATGTACCACGCGCTGGAAGACCAGAACACCGGTACGACCGTCATGAGCTCGCAGCGAATGATGATGGCGCTTCAGGGCCTCGGTAAGGAAGCGGCGCTCTACCTGTACCCGTACGAGGACCATAGCGATGACACCTACGTCTCGGATCTCGATATCTGGGCGCGCTGGGTGGCGTGGTTCGACATCTACGTAAAGAATCCGAAGCCGGACATGAAGGTCGTGCCGTAGAGAACGGCGGAACCGCGGAGATTCGCTGAAAGGACCGGAGATTCACGGAGAACTACCACAGCAGAGTTAACGGCAACAACAATCGGCCGTCGGTTCTGTTCCCAGTATTTATGGTTGCAGCTGCAGTCGCGGTTTCAGTCGCGGTTTCAGTCGCGGTTTCCGTCGCGGTTTCCGTCGCGGTTTCCGTCGCGGTTTCCGTCGCGGTTTCCGTCGCGGTTTCCGTCGCTGTTTCCGTTGCTTTTTCCGTTGCTTTTCTCCGCGAATCTCTGCGCTGTTTCTCCGCGAATCTCCGCGGTTCCGCAGTTGCAGTTCGATGATGAACGAACCCCACGCTCACTGGAGATGCCCCCATGAAGTTGAGAGTTCTATCGGCGGTCTTGGCGCTCGTCGCGATGACGGCGGCCGAGGTATTGGCTCAGGGGGGCGGTCGCGGTGGTCGCGGGCGTGGCGGACCGCCAGTACCCGCGACCGGCGTGGCGCTCGCGTCCACGACGAATCTCGTGGAGTTCGAGATGATGACCTGGCCAGAAGTGAAACGGGCCATTCACGAACTCGGAAAGACCACGGCCCTCATTTACAATGGCGGTACCGAAACGCGCGGTCCGCAGAACGTGAACGGCGGGCACACGCTCATGGGCCGTGCTCTCGTGAAAGCCATCGCCGAGAAACTCGGTAACGCGATCGCAGCACCCGTGCTCGCGTATTCGCCGAACAACGCGAGCGCCGATCTTCCGGGTACGATCGGATTGTCAACCGACACGTACAAGGCCATCAACCGTGAAATCGCCGAACAGTTGATTCGACAGGGATTCAAGAACGTAGTGCTGATGGGCGACCACGGCGGCGGACAGGCGCAGCTCGGTGAAGTCGCGAAGGAACTCAACGACAAATATTCTCCTGAAGGAATTCACGTCTACTACAGCAACGACGTGTACGCCACCGCGGGTGCCGACTTCGACAAGTGGCTCGCAGAGAACGGGTATCCGCGCAGTTCGCATGCCGGTATTCCGGACACCTCAAACATGATTTACCTCGGCGCAGACAAGGGATGGGTGCGAATGGAACTCGTCCCGACCGCGCTCGGCAATCAGGTGCTTCGCGAAGGCGAGACGGCCGACCCGAGCATCCCGAGAGTCAACAACGGCATCAACGGCGACGCACGACGGTCCACGGCCGAACTCGGCAAGCGCGTGTTCGACCTCAAGGTTGAGTATGCGGTTCGGCAGATTCAAAAGATGGTCGCCGAAGGGAAGTAGTACGTGCCATCTATCGGCGTTCGGTACCGACGCTTGACCATTGCCCACGCAGCGAACTCCGCCGGTGTGGGCGTGGTGTTTGCGGCCGCCGCAATCGCTGCGTTTACCGCGGCCGTCGGCGCGCAGGCTCGTGGCGTTGAGCAGCGCGAACAAGGGCCACGGCCGCCGCTCGAGGCCCAGGCATCGTTCGACGGGCTCGGCGTCGGATTCGCCGGCGCCATGCCAACCCAGCCGTTTCGCAATCCCTCGGACAATGCACTCGCCGTGGGGCCCGATCACATTTTCCAGATCGTCAACTCGCGCTACGCCGTGTTCACCAAGAAGGGCGCGCGTTTCGATACGACTGGCAAGGTGCTCGTCGGCTCAGCGCCGACGAATATGATTTTCGCCGGCGTGGGCGGGCAGTGCGAAGCCCGCACGAACGGCGACGCCGTGGTGAAGTACGATCAGCTTGCCGACCGCTGGCTCGTCGTGATGCCGATCTTTCGTCGTCCGGCGAACGATTCGACGGGGCCGTTCTCGATGTGCTACGCCGTGAGCGTTGGCCCCGACCCGCTTGGCGCGTACTACAAGTACGAGTTCCTGCGGCCGCTATTCCCTGACTACCCACGCATTGGCGTCTGGCCGGATGGCTACTACAACGGCACGAGCACCGGCGACGACGTGATTGAAAAGCACGCGTGCGTTGCCGACCGGGCGCGAATGCTCCGCGGCCTGAGTGCCACCGAGCAGTGCGTGATCGTCAAGGACGTGAACTTTCTGAATCCCGCCGACATCGACGGAAGGGCAACGCCGCCAGCGGGAGCACCAAACATCGTCTTCGCCACCGGCGGAACGCAGCTTCGGAACGACTTCGACGACGACGGCATCTACTGGTGGAACTTCCACGTGGATTGGATCGATCCGGCGAAGACGTCGCTCACCGGGCCGTTCAAGATTCCCGTTGCGCCGTATCACTACCTGTGCGACGGACAGCTGACGAGCTGCGTACCGCAGCCCGATACCTCGCGCCGGCTCGACGCGCAGGGCGACAAGCTCATGAATCGCGTGGTATATCGGCGCGTAGGTGGCACAGAATCGATCGTGGCGCTGCATTCAGTGAACACAGCGGCCGGCGGCGGCGGCGTTCGCTGGTATGAATTCCGTCTCGACGCGAATCGAAAGCCGACGCTCTATCAGCAGGGCACCTTCGCGCCGGACAGCTTCTATCGCTGGATGGGGAGCATCGGGATCGACGCGCAGGGGAACGTGGGGATGGGCTACTCGTTCGGCGGAACGCCGCACTACGCAGGGCAGCGCTTCGCCGCGCGCCTGGCCGCGGATCCTCGGGGCACGCTTGGATTCCGCGAGTCAGTGCTCGTTGAGGGTCAGGCCGCCCAGGCGCGCACACTCCGTTGGGAGGACTACACGGCTCTCGCCATTGATCCCGCGGACGACTGCACGTTTTGGTATGTCGGCAACTATCTCAGAAAGGGATCGGCGTCGTACTCCACGCGGATCGGCGCGTACAAGGTGGCCGGGTGCTCAATGCGGTAGGTGCGGTCGCAACTTGCCGTACGTCCATGTTCCTGCGATGGCCGCGAGGAACGGGACGAGAATGATCGTGTGTCCGAAACCGATGAGAGCCACGAGCGGCCCGGGGCAGGCGCCAACGAGGCCCCAGCCAAGCCCGAAGACCGTACCGCCGGCCCAGTAGCGCGTGCCGGCGCCCAAAACCTTCGGTGGCACCTTGATCGCATCGCCTTCGAGAGATCGAATGCCGAATCGTCGCAGCACAACGAGTCCGGCCGCGGCCGTCGCGATCGCTGAGCCGATGATCCCGTACATATGGAATGCCTGGAATCGGAACATCTCCTGAATCCGGTACCACGACAGCGCTTCCGACATCGTCAGCGCGATGCCGAACAGCACGCCCAGCACCAGGTAAATGACGAGCGCCGCGCGAAACGAGATGGGGCCCTTCGGCTCAGCTGTCATCGGCCGAGTAGCATGGGAACGATGATCCACGCAGACGTCAGGCCGCCGGCGAAAAATCCCAAGGTCGCGATGAGCGACGGGAGTTGGCGATCAGCGAGTCCCGAAATCGCGTGCCCCGACGTGCACCCGCCTGCCCACGACGCACCAAAGCCCACGAGGAGTCCGCCACCAACGAGCATCACCGCGCCGCGCCAAGTGGTGAGTGTCTGCCACGACAAGAGTTGCGCCGGGATGAGGCCGGTCACCTCGGTCACGCCGAACCCCGCGATCGTCTCGCGGGCTGCGTCCGACAGCGCCACCTGGCCAGCACCCGCAAAGAACTGCGCTGCGACTACGCCACCGATGAAGATGCCGACGAGGAACATGATGTTCCACGCGCCGATCCGCCGCCATTCGTAGCGAAAGAAATCGACACCGCGCGGAGCTGTCGCCGCACAGATATGCCGCAGGCTGCTCGAGACGCCGAACATGCGGTTTCCAACGATGAGGAGGGCAGGTACGAAGAGGCCAATGATTGGGCCGGAGACGTACCAGGGCCACGGTTCAGTCAGAAGGTGCATTGGTGTGCGTTCAGGGCTTGAAGTGGGTGGCGACAACACGACGTCGTGCGGCGAGGTCGGTGTCTACCTGCCCACAGACGAGGTCGCACAACTGGAATATCTTACGGTCCTTGATGGCGTAATGCACATGCAGCCCTTCCCGGCGCCGGGTTACGAATCCCAGGTCGTGCAGTTGGCGCAGGTGCCGAGAGACGTTCGCTTGGCCGAGTTCTGTGTGAGCAACGATTTCATTCACCGTCAGCTCGCCGTCACGAAGCACGTCGAGAATGTGGAGTCGTGCGGGTTCGGCCAGCACGCGAAAGCGGCTGGCGATGAGGTCGCGCAATGCACCGGTCATCGGTTGCTTGGACATGGCTCGCGTTCCCACTGGTCAGTGTGAGACAGGGGTGTTTACGCCGGGCGGTGCCTCGACCTCGACCGGCAGCCCCGCGGCCGACCAGCCTTCGAAGCCGTCCGGCAGGTTCGCAACGTCCTGAATGCCGAGGGAGCGGAGTACGCTCGCGCCGATCGCGGACCGGCCGCCGCCCTGGCAATGCACGACGAGCGTGCCCGACTTGGGGACGTTGCCGAGTTGGTCGGGCAGGAGCCCCACGGGAATGCTCGGCACGCCCGGAAGGTGTCCGGCATCCCATTCCGACCGACCTCGCACATCCAGCACAGAGACGGTGCCTGCCCGCATGCGTTCGGAGAGTTCGGTGAGCGAGATTTGCGGAATCGTTCCCACCGCGCCGCCGTCCGCGCGCCACCTCGCGATGACTCCGCCTTCGGCGCCACCGGACACGGAGTCCAGGCCGATCATTGCCAAGTCGCTCACAGCTTCACGAATTGCGCCGTCGTCAGCGGCGATGAGCAGGAATGGCGCATCGTAGCGCAGGAACCAGCCGGCCCACGTGTTGAACGACTTGTTGAGCGGAATGTTGATCGTGCCTGCGATGTGGCCGTCGGCAAACTCGGCCGCCAGCCGCGTATCAACGACCGAGACGCCGGCCGCGAGCGCAGCACGGATCTCCGCTACGCCGACACGCGTCGGCATCTTCCCGAAATCGAAGTCCGCCGCGCCGAGTTTGTTGAGCCGCTTCATCTCGGCGAAATACTTCGGCGGCTCGGGCTGCCCTTCGAGTACGGCTTTCACAAAGACGTCCTCGTCGTCAATCGCAAACGCCCAGTTGAAGCGCTTCTCGTAGCCAACCGTGCTGTGTGGCACCGCCGACAGTCCCTTGCCGCACGCGGAACCAGCGCCGTGACCCGGCCAGATCTGCAGCCAGTCCGGATATGCCTTGAAACGCTTCAGCGAATGAAAGAGCGTGCGCGCCGCCGTCTCCATCGTTCCCTCGAAGCGTGCCGCGCGCTCCAGCAGGTCGGGGCGGCCAACATCGCCAACGAACACGAAGTCGCCCGTGACGATGCCGATCGGTTCGTCTGCCGCAGCACGATCGGTAATCACGAACGAGATGTGCTCCGGAGTGTGCCCCGGCGTGTGCACGACCTGCACACGAATATTACCGACGCTGAACTCGTCGCCGTCGCGCACGAGGACGGCGCCCGCCTCCTTGGCGAACGCGTACTTCCAGTTCTCGTCGCCTTCGTCCGAGAGGTAGAGCGTCGCGCCCGTCTGAGCGGCCAGCGCGCGTGCGCCGGAAATGAAATCCGCATGTATGTGAGTTTCGGTCACATGCGCGATTCGAACGCCCTCCGCTTCAGCGGCGCGCACATACTGGTCGATGTCGCGATTGGGATCGATGACGACGCCCACGCCGGCCTGGCCGCACGCGATGAGATAGCTCGTCTGTGCGAGCTTGATGTCAAAGAAACGACGAACAATCACCCGACGCTCCTGGATTGTGAAATGGAAGTGAAGGCAGAGCTCAACACACCGCGACTTTGGTATAGAATCGCGCTGCCGACGAGCAAGAGGAACACGGCGAACACGCGTCGCAGTGTGGCGGCCGGCAGCACGTGGGCAGCGCGCACGCCGCCGAATACGCCGACCACGGCGATCGCCGTGAACGTGGCAACAAACGTGAAGGGGATGTCGGTGGTCGTCGCATGCGCAGCCAAGGCGGCCATTGAGTTCATCGCTATCACCACGAGCGAGGTGCCCACGGCAGAACGGGTGGGGACCTTGGCGAGCACGATGAGCGCGGGGACGATCAGGAATCCTCCGCCAACACCAACCACACCCGTAAGCACGCCCACGCCGAGCCCGACGGCCACCAGTGCCGGACGGAGGGCGGCGCGCCAACTGGTCGGGGCCGTCTCGGCCTCAGATCGTACTCCACCGCGCAACATGGAAAGCGCTGCCGCAATGATGGCAACGGAGAGAATCAGCAGTTGGGTGGTGCCGGCAAGGAGCGTGGCGAGCCGAGCGCCACCGACGGCGCCCACCATCGTAATGGCGCCAAAAGTCACCGCGACCCGTGGCACCACCGTGCCCGCCCTCCAGTGATTGACGGCGCCGAACAGGCTGGCGACGCCGACAACCACAAAGGTCATCGCGATCGCCGTCTTGGGATCGAAATGCCCGACATACACGAACACCGGCACGGTGAGAATCGACCCGCCGCCGCCCAACAATCCGAGCGTGAAGCCTATGACAACGGCGAGCAGCCAGATTACCACTGGAGCCCATCCGCAGGTGACGCGTGGAAATGCCGAGCGATATAAAGGTTCATATATAAGGATATAGTAATGTAGTGCGACGCCGCGGGCAAGCTACAGCAGCGCGGATGCGAATCGCGGCGAGCCGCGCCATCTTGCCTATACTATGAAACGGCGAAAGTTCGTCCAGACGGCGTCCACCGCCATGGGAGGAGGCGCCGCCGCCGGCCTGCTGGGTAACGCTGGCCTCGGCCGGGAATCCCTCGCGGCAGCCGACGCAGCGCCCGGCGCTACCGGCGCTCCGCAGCAGTCATCGCTTCGTGTGAATGGCGCGCGCGTGAACGCGCACCTGGCGGAGCTCGCCCAGTTCGGAAAGAATCCGCAGGGCGGCGTCTCGCGAGTGGCGTACTCCAATGCCGACCGTGACGGGCGCGAGTACACGATGGGGCTGATCCGCGCCGCCGAGCTCGACGTATCGATCGACACGGCCGGCAACATTTGGGGACGCCGCGCCGGGAGCCTGCCTGGGCTCAAGCCGATCGTGTTTGGCTCGCACATCGACTCGGTTCCGGAAGGCGGCAACTATGACGGCCACGTCGGATCGCTTGGCGCGATTGAGATTGCGCAGCGGTTTGCCGAGGCTGGCGTTGTTACGCGACATCCGCTCGAGGTCGTGGTCTGGCAGAACGAGGAAGGCGGTCTTTGGGGTAGTCACGCGGCAACCGGCGCGCTGACCGCACAGGAACTCGCTCAGGTCAGCAATAGCGGAAAAACGATTCGCGACGGCATCGCGTTCATCGGCGGTGACCCGGCGCGCCTCGAAAGCGCGCGACGCAGGCGCGGCGACGTCACGTGCTACTTCGAACTCCATATCGAACAGGGTGGCACGCTCGAAAAAGAGAAACTGGACATCGGAATCGTCGAAGGCATCGTGTCGATCGCCCGGTGGGATGTGACCGTTGAGGGGTTCGCGAATCACGCCGGAACGACGGCGATGGCCGACCGTCACGATGCGCTCCTCTCCGCATCCCGTTTCGTAGAGGCGGTGAACCGGATTGTGACGGCTGAACCGGGCCGGCAGGTGGGCACGGTCGGACGCATCCAGGCGTTTCCGGGCGCGCCGAACGTGATACCAGGACGCGTGCAATGCTCACTGGAACTGCGCGACCTGGACGAGCCGAAGATTGCGCGGATCGCCGCTGCCATTCGAGCCGAGGCCGATCGTATCGGCGAGCGGAACGGGACGAAGTTCACGATCAGCAAGACCTCCACGGACCACAAAGCTGCACTCTCCGATCCGGCTATGCGGGCGCACGTCGGTGACGCAGCGAAGCTGCTCGGACTCAGCACGAAGCTGATGCCGAGCGGCGCCGGGCACGACGCGCAGAGTCTGGCGAAAATCTGCCCGATGGCGATGATCTTTATTCCGAGCGTCGGCGGAATCAGCCACGCTCCAACGGAGTACTCAACGCCCGGTGACATCGTGAACGGCATCAATGTGCTGATGCATGCCGTGCTCGGTGCCGACGCCGGCTTTTCACAGGAGGCGAAGTGAACCGTTTCTTCAAGCGCGCCATGTTGCCGGCAGTTGCCCTGTTCACGATTTCGGCTGGTGCATCCCGTGCACCGTTGCAGGCGCAGACAGTCAACTCGGAATTTCTCACGAATTATGCTCAGGTGGAGCGGAAGTTCTCGCAGCTGGCCGAGGCGATTCCCTTCGAGAAGTTCAGCTGGCGGCCAATGGCTGGCGTCCGTTCGGTGTGCGAAGTGTTCATGCACGTCGCGGTAGACAACTATCTGCTGGGCAAGCCGTTCGGCGCCGTGGCACCGAAAGAGATGGAAGGACCGACGGCAGAGCAGTGCCTCTCGGACAAGGCGAAAGTGGTAGCCGCGATGAAGGCATCGTTCGACGCCATCAAGGCGGGTGTCGGTGCAATGACTGCCGCGGACGCCATGCAGCCTTACACGCTCTTTGGTGCGACGCAGTCGAAGCGGGCGTGGCTGCTCGCGACCGCCGAGCATGCCGGCGAACACCTCGGCCAGCAGATCGCATACGCCCGGATGAACGGCATCGTGCCACCGTGGAGCAAGTAGCGAGTGGGTGAGGGCGCCCGTTGACCGACGTGGTGCGAGCTGCAGTCATGACGGCGCCGCGCGCGCCGATTGAGCTGCGCGAACTTCCGTGGCCGGTGCTCGAGCCGGGGAGCGCGATGTTGCGCACAAGCTATTCAGAAGTGTGCGGCACGGACGTGCATCTGCATCACGGCAAGCTTGCCGGCGTGCCGTATCCAATCATCCCCGGCCACGTGTCGGTCGGCGTGCTCGCGGCGATTCGCGGTGAGATGCGAGATGTGCACGGTGAGCCGTTCCGTGAGGGCGACGCCGTAACGTTTCTCGACGTGCACGAGACTTGCGGGCACTGCTACGAGTGTCTGGTCACCAAGCAGACCACACGCTGCGCGCGGCGAAAAGTGTACGGCATCACCTATGGACTGGCCGACGGTCCGCTCGGCGGTTGGGCCGATCACATCTGGATGAAACCGGGCGTGCGGCTCATTCGCTTTCCAAAGAGTGTAGACCCGGCGGTGTTCATCGCCGGCGGATGCGGCCTCGTAACGAGCGTGCACGTGATTGAGCGCGGGGATGTGCGCCTCGGAAGCTCCGTTGCCGTGCTCGGCGCCGGACCGGTCGGGCTGGCAGCGGCTGCGCTGGCGCGGCTCTCGGGAGCGCACCCCGTGATTGTCATCGGGGCGCCTCCTCCTCGGCTAGAGGTGGCTGCGACTATGGGTGCGACGCACACGATTGACCTCGACGTTCCACACGCGGACCGTGCAGCTCAGGTTCGCGCGCTCACGAACGGCCGGGGCGTTGATATTGTGATCGAGGCTGCCGGCGACCCGCGAGCTGTGCCGCAAGCGCTCGACCTGGTGCGCGACGGTGGGCGGGTGGTCATCGCCGGCCAGTACGCCGATGGTGGCGACGTGACGATCAATCCGCACTCGCAGGTGAATCGCAAGCACGTGGAGATTCGTGGTTGCTGGGGATGCGACTTCTCGCACGTCTACCGTGCTGTCTCGGTGATGGCGGAGCAGGGGAAGTCAGTGCCGTGGGCTTCGGTCGTCACGGAGCGTTTTCCACTCGAGCGCGCCGGCGATGCGCTGGCGGCCGTGGAACGACGCGACGTGGTCAAGGCGGTCATCGCACCGTGATCGCGAGGCGGTTGCTCCGCATGATGGCGGTAGTCGCCGTCGTCGCCTTGCCGCCGCAGGCCGGGGCCCAGAGAATTTTTGGCAAGGTTGTGCTCGCCGATGGACGCACCGCTGCGGCCGGCACGATCGTCACGGCAACTGACGCAGCCGGAGCGACAGTTGCCCGCGAACTCACCACGGCGCGCGGTGACTACATCATGCCGCTCTCCAAGCCTGGAGTGTTGACGCTGACCGCAACGCGCATCGGCAGTCTTCCGGAGGTCGTTCGGGACGTCAATGTCGCCGAAGGTCGTGACCTGCGAGTCGGAATCACTCTCTCGAAGCAAGTGGCGAGGCTAGCCCCGGTCACCACCCGTTCTGGCGAGAGCTGCGCTATTGCGTCGGAACGCAGTGACGCGGCCACGCTTTGGGATCAGCTGCAAATCGCATTGGCGACCACCGCGCTGGCTGAGCAGGCGCGCATTTTCGTTGCCACCTAGGACGTCTCGGAACTGGTCCTCGAGCGGAATCTGCGCGACACGGTTTCGAAGTCGGCGTCGTCGGAGCGTCTTGCGCTCGAAGTGCCGCCGATACCTGCGTTGGCTCCAGATGCGTCGCTTCGGCTCGGCTTTGTGATTGAGGAAGCAGACCGCGCGCTCTATCACGCGCCGAACGCCGAGACGCTGCGTTCCGCAGCGTTTGCGACGCGACGATGCTTTGCCGTTGAACCTGCGCCCGCTGGCCGCGCCGGGTGGATTGGTGTGCACTTCATGCCGGCGTCGGCGAGAACGGGGCTGAGTGACATCGAGGGAGATGCGTGGTTCGACGCAGTCACGCTCGAGCCGCTGCAGATCGACTTCCGGTACACCGGACTTCCATCCAGCTTCGCCGCCGCGCGCGCGGGAGGTTCTATCCGTTTCCGACGGCTCGTTACGGGACACTGGATTGCCGACGAGTGGTCCCTCAGTGTGCCGTCGGGTCGGTATTCCCGGCTCTTCGCGTACGACACACGTGACGTGCCGAGCGGAGCGGGCACCATTTCGCTGGACGGTGTTCGGATCACGACGATGCTGATGCGGGAAGTTCAGGTGAATGGCGCAACTATCTATCGGAGAGCACAATGACGACCCGGCGTGAGTTTGTGAGTGGCGCGGCAGCTGCGCTTGGCGCGGCGGCGCTGGTTCCGCGTGTGGCCACGGCGCTGGGTCGCGGTTCCATTCCGGGCGGTTGGTCGATTGCCCGTGGCGCTACGCTCGCGGTGGCTGCGGAACGCATCGAGCGCATCGGCGTTCAGTTGTACACGGTGCGCGCGGAAATGCGGAAAGATTTCGCGGCGTCGCTCGCGCGGATTGCTCAGATCGGCTACCGCGAAGTCGAGTTCGCCGGGTACTTCTCACAAACGCCGGATCGTGTGCGCGCGTTGCTCGACGAAAACCGATTGACGTCGCCCTCAGTGCATCTGGCAATAGAACTGTTGGAGAGCGATTTCGGCGCGCAGGCAGCAGTGGCGAAAACGATCGGTCAGGAGACGCTGATTGTTCCCTCGCTCAACGCCAGAACGCTGACCACGACGGACGCGTGGAAGGGGATCGCCACGCGTTTCAACACGCTCGGCGCCAAGGCGCGCGATGCCGGACTTCGGTTTGCGTTCCACAATCACGCGTCCGAGGCAACGGCCATGAGCGACGGCACGCGGCCATTCGACGTGCTGCTCGGTGAAACGGACCCGTCGCTGGTGGATTTCCAGATGGACCTCTACTGGATGATCAAGGCCGGGGGCGATCCGCTGGCCTACTTCGCGTCGAACCCTGGGCGATTCACGTCGGTTCACGTCAAGGACGCCACAGCTGCGCCCGAGCTCGCGATGCGCGACGTCGGTGCGGGGAGCGTGGACTGGAAGGCGATCTTTGCGAAGCGCTCTCAGGCAGGCATCAAGCACTTCTTCGTGGAGCACGACAGTCCCGGCGCCGATCCGTTTGCGTCGGTGAAGGCGAGTCACGACTACCTGGCCAAGCTGGAGTTCTGATGGCACACGGCGGCAAGAACAGACGCGAGTGGCTGCGCGATGCGGGCGCTGTGGCAGCGGGAATAGTCGCGGCAGGTGCGCTGCCCGGCGCGGTCGCATCCGGCCAGCGCTTGGGCAACGGCGACGCCACTCCGCCGAGTCCGGCCCGTGACCCTGAGTCACGCGGCGCCGTGACGGAAGGCGCACGGGCAGATCGCATTCGGCAATCGGCATCTCGCTGGTGCTACAGCCGCATTCCGCTTCCGGATCTCTGCAAAGCGGGCAAGGAGATGGGGCTGAGTGGTATTGATCTGTTGCAGGAGGCGGATTGGAACGTGGTCATCGACCACGGCCTGACGGTGACGATGGGGTACGCCGCGGACCGGCGCGACTTCCTTTCGAATGGCTTCACGAATCGCGCGAGCCATCCCATGCTCATCAAGGAACTCGAGCGCGCAATTCCGATTGCGGCCAAGAAGGGCGTTCCGAACATCATCGCGATGTTTGGTAACCGTGCCGGCCGCACCGACGTAGAGGCGATCAGTGCCGCCGTGGACGGGCTGCGGGTGATTGCGCCGCTCGCCGAAAAGGAGGGCGTCACGATCTGCGTCGAGCTCCTCAACAGTCGCGTGGATCACTTGGGCTATCACGGCGACAGCACACAGTTCGGCGTGGATGTAATGAAGGGCGTCGCGTCGTCGAGGGTGAAGCTGCTCTATGACATCTACCACATGCAGATCATGGAAGGCGACGTGATCAGGACGATCCGCCGGAACAAGGAGTGGATCGGCCATTATCACACCGGTGGTGTGCCGGGACGGCACGAGCTCGACGACACGCAGGAACTGAATTGGCCCGCGATCGTAACAGCAATCGCGGACTCCGGATTCACTGGCTACGTCGCTCACGAGTTTGTGCCCACACGCGATCCGCTGACGTCGCTGCGCGAAGCAGTGCGGCTGTGCGACATCTGAGTCATACTGAGGATCCGCGGAATTCGCGGAAGAACGGGCGAATTCGCGGATAGTGCAACGACTGGGGGTAACGTTGATAGATCGTCGTGAAGCGCTGAGGAAACTGGCCGCAGCTACCGCCACTGCGAGCTTCATCTCATGGGATCCCGAGCGGATGCTGGCCGGACTCCTTGAGCACGGCACCCACGCAGCACACTCGAAGCCCACCGCGCCGAGTTTCTACCGATTCCGCGCGCTCGACGCGCATCAGCGGGCCACGGTTGCCGAGCTCGCCGAGATGATCATCCCGACAACGGATACACCGGGCGCGAACGACGCGGCGATTGACGAATTCGCCGACATCATTCTCTCGGAATGGTCCACCGACGAAGAGCGGTCGTCGTTTCTCAGCGGACTGGAGGCTCTCGATACGCGGGCGGCCATGGCACACGGCGGCACGTTCATCGCCCTCCCGCCGGCGCGGCGAACGGCCTTGCTGACTTCCATGGACGCCGAGTTGACCGCCGCGCGCGACGCCCGAGGTGCGTGGCGGCGAGAGTCAGGCACTCCGCGTCCGCCCGACCACCGAGAACTCTTCTTTCATCAGATCCGCTCGCTCACGGTCAGCGGCTACTACTCGAGCGAGGCGGGTTACACCAAGGAACGAAAGCAGGTGCTCATTCCCGGCATCTACAAAGCCTGCATGCCATTGGCGGAGGCCTGACCATGGCACAGGCACAATCGAACCGGTTCGACGCAATCGTCGTCGGCTCCGGAATCACTGGCGGGTGGGCTGCAAAGGAACTGTGCGAGAAAGGACTGCGCACGCTGGTGCTCGAAGCCGGTCGCGACATCGTCCCCGAGCGCGACTATGTTGAGCACGTCGCACCATGGGAGATGCACTTTCGAGGGCGTGGCGACCGAAAGAAACTCGCAGCTGAGCAGCCGATTCAGCGGCTCTGCTACGCGTGCGACGAAATGGGATCGCGTTTTTTCGTGAACGACAACGAGAACCCGTACACGCAGACGGGCGATACCAATTTCACGTGGATTCGCGGGCGTCAGGTTGGTGGGCGTTCCATTATGTGGGGGCGCCAGGTGTATCGCTGGAGCGATCTCGATTTCGAGGCGAACGCCAAGGACGGGCACGGAGTGGACTGGCCGATTCGCTACGCGGATATCGCGCCCTGGTACTCGTACGTCGAGAAGTTCGTCGGCGTCACGGGGCAGAAGGAAGGACTCGCGCAGCTCCCCGACGGCGAGTTTCAGCCGCCGATGGATATGACGTGCGTCGAGGAGCATATGCGCGCGACCCTGACGTCGAAGTTCAACGACGGGCGCATCCTCACCATCGGCCGCGCGGCAGTGCTCACGCGCGCGTTGAACGGCCGTCGGGCGTGTCACTATTGCGGCCCGTGCGAGCGCGGTTGTCGCACCCGGTCGTACTTCTCGTCGCCGAATGCCACGCTTCCGGCGGCGGCAGACACGGGGCGCCTCACACTGCGGCCCGACAGCGTGGTCGAATCGGTGATGTTCGATCCGAAGACGCGCCGCGCCACGGGCGTTCGCGTCATTGACGCGACCTCGATGCAGGTGACCGAGTATTTCGCGCGCGTCGTGTTCATGTGTGCGTCCACAATCGAGTCGGCGCGAATCCTCCTCAATTCGAAGTCTCCCGAGTTTCCCGATGGACTGGGCAGTTCGTCGGGTGAACTCGGCCGCAACCTGATGGACCACACGATGGGCGGCAGGGCGGGCGGCACGTTCGACAACTGGACGGACAAGGTCTCCTATGGCCGCCGGCCGAACGGGATCTATATCCCGCGATTCCGGAACGTGAACGCGAAAACGCAGCATCCGGATTTCCTGCGCGGTTACGGCATGCAGGGCGGTGGGTCGCGCGGGCATGTGAACGCGGACTCCACACCGGGCTTCGGCGCGGACTACAAGATGGCGCTCCGTGAGTGGGGTCCGTGGCGTTTTTCGGCGGGCGGCTGGGGAGAATGTCTGCCGAACCACGACAACAAGGTGACGCTCGACGCCGAGAAGAGGGACAAGTGGGGAATACCGGCGGCCCGCATCGACTGCAAATGGGGCGAGAACGACGTGAAGCTGGTGAAGGACGCATCCATCTCGGCGGCCGAGATGCTAGAGGCTGCGGGCGCGCGCGACATCACTACGCAGTCGACGCCTACGGAAATGGGGCTGTGCATTCACGAGATGGGCACGGCTCGCATGGGCCGCGACCCGAAAACGTCGGTGCTCAACGCATGGAACCAGGTGTGGGACGCGAAGAATCTTTTCGTGACCGACGGCGCGTGTATGACTTCGTCGGGGTGGCAGAACCCGTCAATCACTTACATGGCGCTCACGGCGCGGGCAGCTGACTTTGCAGTAGAGGAGATGAAGCGGCGCAACCTCTGATCTTGGGGCGGCGGCTGAGTACTACAGCGCAACCGCGGAAACACCGCGGAAACACCGCGGAAACACCGCGGAAACACCGCGGAAACACCGCGGAAACACCGCGGAAGGAACTGCGGAGATTCGCGGGTACTGCAACAGCAAATGCACGGTAACGACAGCGACAGTTACATATCGTTGCACCTCCTCCAGAATCGGTTGTAGTTGTAGTTGTAGTTGTAGTTGAGAATGAAGTTGCTGTTACCGTTGCAGTCTCCGCGGTGTTTCTGTGCCGTTCTTCAGTGAATCTCCGCGGTTCCGCAGTAATACTCAGGAGCTCGCACCGATGTTTGAGGACGCCGAACTAGGCCACACCGTTGCAAAGGACGAGTACACGAAGCGCAGCGCCGAACTGCGCCAGGCGCTCCTCGCCGCGCAATACGAACTCAAGGGCTCGCGCGCCTTCCCAGTGATCGTGCTCGTTGGCGGCGTCGAAGGCGGAGGGCGCGGCGAAACCGTCAACGCGCTGACGTCGTGGATGGATCCGCGACACATCGAGGTGAACGGCATTGGTGAGCCGAGCGACGAGGAGGCCGAGCGACCGCGCCTCTGGCGGTTTTGGCGGACGCTGCCGGCGGGCGGGCGAATCGGCATTTTCTTCGGCTCGTGGTACACGTGGCCCATCGTGAATGCGGTGATGGAAGAGAAGAAGCCGCACTGGCCACGTCTCGAAAGCCGCGTGAACGAGATCAACCGGTTCGAGCGCATGCTCGCCGACGAGGGCGCGTTGATTCTCAAGTTCTGGTTCCACCTGTCCAAAAAGGCGCAGCGGAAACGGCTGAAGGAACTCAAGAAGGATCCGCTCACCCGGTGGCGCGTGACCGCGAAGGACGAGGCGTATTTCAAGCGCTACGATCGCTTTCGCGAAGTCTCGGAGCGAGTGCTTCGTGACACGTCGCACGCGTACGCGCCGTGGATCGTGGTAGAGGGCGTGGATTCGCGATATCGCGAACTCGCGGTGGCCGGTGAACTCCTCGACGGGCTGCGGCACCGGCTTGCGACACCGGAGGGCCCGAACGCCGTGCCGGCCACACCCGACCCAACACCAAGCATCGATACCGACCGGACCGTTCTGACGGAGCTCGACCTTGGGCAGAAGATGTCGCGCAAGGCGTACGACCCGGCGCTCGAGAAGTGGCAGGGCAAGCTGGCGCTCATGACGCGGCACAAGCGCTTTCGGAAGCACTCTGTGGTGATCGTGTTCGAAGGGAACGACGCCGCAGGCAAGGGTGGCGCCATTCGCCGCCTGGCGGCTGCCGTGGATTCGCGGATGCTGCGCATCAACGCCGTCGCCGCGCCCACCGACGAAGAGAAATCACATCCGTATCTCTGGCGGTTCTGGCGTCAGTTGCCGCGCCGCGGAAACATCGCCGTCTTCGATCGTTCCTGGTACGGGCGCGTTCTCGTTGAGCGCGTGGAAGGGTTCTGCTCGATGTGGGACTGGCAGCGCGCATACGGCGAGATCAACGACTTCGAGGAAGAGATGACGGCCCACGGCGTCATTGTGGTCAAGTTCTGGCTCGCCATATCGAAGGCGGAGCAGCTCCGGCGCTTCAAGGAGCGCGAGGCTGTGCCGTTCAAGAAGTTCAAGATCACCGACGAAGATTGGCGAAATCGCAAGAAGTGGGACGCTTACAGTGACGCCGTGTGCGACATGGTGGCTCACACATCCACGACTCGCGCGCCGTGGACGCTCGTGGAGGCGAGCAACAAGTACCATGCGCGCGTCAAGGTGCTGCGTACGGTGCACGACGCCCTGGAGCGGGCGCTGGACTGACGCACTTACTGCGGAACCGCGGAAACACCGCGGACGCGACTGCGGAGATTCGCGGATACTGCGACAGCAACTGACGAGGTAACTCCGCGTCCCGGTGAGCGCGGCTCCCCCGGCAGCCCTTGGAGTGTACTCGCAGTTGTTGTAGTCGCAGTTGTTGGTGCTGTTTGCAGTTACCCTCAGTTGCCGTTGCCGTTGCCGTTGCTGTTGCAGTCTCCGCGAATCTCCGTTCAGTTCTCAGCGCAGTTTCCGCGGTTCGGCAGTAGAAGCCTGCTGCGCTAGCGTACAAAGCCTCCGCGCGGCATTTTCGACGGATATGATGACCCAACCGAAGCGCCTCGAATACGACGTCTGCATCGTCGGCTCCGGCGCGGGCGGCGGAATGGCCGCGCATGCGCTGACCAAAGCCGGCGCCAGCGTCGTGATGCTCGAGGCCGGCGGGTGGTGGGACAACACCACGGACTCCAAGATGCTCACGTTCCCGTGGCAGACGCCGCGGCGTGGCGCGAGCACAAAGGAACGTCCGTTTGGCGAGTACGATGCGTGCATCGGCGGTTGGGATATTGATGGCGAGCCGTACACCAAGGCCGACGGCACGCGGTTCGACTGGTGGCGTGCGCGAATGCTCGGTGGCCGCACGAATCACTGGGGCCGCATCTCACTCCGCTTCGGCCCCGACGATTTCCGGGGCAAGTCCATGGACGGGCTCGGCGACGATTGGCCCATCTCGTACGACGACGTCGCGCCGTACTACGACAAGGTCGACGACCTCATCGGCATCTTTGGATCGAACGAGGGGCTCCGCAATCACCCGGACGGAAATTTCCAGCCGGCCCCCGCGCCACGCTGTCGCGAGGTGATGGTCAAGCAGGCGTCCGATCGGCTCGACATCACCTGCATCCCCTCGCGGCTTTCGGTGCTCACGAAGCCTCTGAATGGCCGCATGGCGTGCCACTACTGCGGACAGTGCAATCGCGGCTGCGCAGCGAACGCGAACTTCACGTCGCCGAATGTGCTGCTTTTCCCGGCGCAGAAGACCGGCAAGCTGACGATCGTCACGAACGCGATGGCGCGCGAAGTCGAAATCGACAGCAGCGGCCGCGCCACTGGCGTGAACTACGTGGACAAGACAACCGGCGTAGACAAGAACGTGAAGGCGCGCGTTGTTGTTCTCGCAGCGAGTGCGTGCGAGAGCGCCCGGTTGCTGCTCAACTCGAAGTCTTCACTCTTTCCGCAGGGACTCGCGAACTCGAGCGGCACCGCCGGCAAGTATCTCACCGACACGACGGGTTCCGGTGTTTCCGGATTCATCCCGCGCATGGTGGACCAGCCGCGCCACAACTGCGACGGCGTCGGCGGAATGCACGTGTATATGCCGTGGTGGCTCGACAACAAGAAGCTCGACTTTCCGCGCGGCTATCACATTGAAGTGTGGGGCGGGATGGGCGTGCCCGGGCACGGATTCATGGGCGGCATTCACCGCTATCCGCCCGGCGGTGGCTACGGCGCGACGCTCAAGAACGACTATCGCAAATACTACGGGACCACGATCGGCTTCGACGGTCGAGGCGAGATGATTCCGAACGAAAACTCGTACTGCGAAATCGACCCCGACAAGAAAGACCGCTATGGTATTCCAGTGCTCCGCTTCCACTGGGAGTGGACGGACCACGAGCACAATCAGGTGAAGCACATGCAGGAGACGTTCCGTTCGCTCATCGCGGAGATGGGTGGCACGGTGTCGGCGCCAATGCCGTCAAAGGAACGCGGATACGGGATCTCGAATGGCGGGTCGATCATCCATGAGGCCGGCGGCGCTCGCATGGGAGCTGATTCCTCGACGTCCGTGCTCAACGCGAACTGCCAGGCGCACGACTGCAAGAATCTGTTTATCGCCGACGGCGCGCCGTTCGTGGGGCAGGCGGACAAGAATCCGACGTGGACGATCATGGCGCTGGCGTGGCGCACAGCAGATGCGGTCACTGGCATGATGGCGCGGAGGGAGCTGTGACCGAGCGAAGAGAGCGAGTGAAGGGTGAGGTGAACGCGAGGGGTGGGGAGCGAGGAGAGACCGTGAGCGGCGAGCAGCGAGGAGCGGCACCTCAGTCGCGTCGCGACGTCCTCAAAGCCGTCGCGGGCGCGGCCGCTGTCGTCGCGCTCCCGATCACTCCGGCTGATGCTGAACGCGCTCTCGCGCACGTCGAGGCTGCACTGGAGAGCGAACAGCAAGGCACCGCGTATCGCCCGAAATACTTTCAGCCAGATGAGTGGCGCACGATTCGCGTGGTGGCGGACATGATCATTCCGCGCGATGCAAGGTCCGGCAGCGCAACGCAGGCCGGCGTGCCGCAGTACATGGACTTCTTCTGCACCGAGTATCCGAGCTATTCATGGATGCGTGAGGCGCTGCGCTGGTTCGACGGCTTTGCGTACAACCGCTTCAAGAAATCGTTTTACCGATGCACTGATCTCGAGCGGCGCGCGCTCGTTGACCAAGTGGCGTGGCCGGCAAAGACAGCCCCGGAGCTCCGTGAAGGCGCGAACTACTTCAGCCGGCTGCGCGACTTCACGGCGAGCGGGTTCTTCTCGAGCCAGATGGGCGTGAAGGACATCGGCTACCAGGGCAACGTCGCGATACCTGTCTGGAACGGGTGCCCGCCGGCGGCGCTGAAGCACCTCGGCGTCGACACCTGACCAGGCTCTACCCGGCAGAAACTGCGAGGGGCGGTCCCGAGTATCGGAACCGCCCCTCGTTTTTTCATCGGACCGCCTATCTCGGCGAAAGAATCGGAACCTCGGCGATCGGTGCCGCGCTCGCGCTCGTGAACACCGCCACCGACAGCGCGCCCGCGCGGTAGGCCTCGAGCTCTTCGCCCAGCAACCTGAGTTTGCCACTCGCAGCCAGCATATCGGGACCAAGCACGCGCATTATGACTCGGCTCCTGGCACCGGCCGCAGGTTCCGTGGCGCGACCACTCGCGTCACGGCTGACGTCGGCACGGCGAATCACGACTGCCGTTACAGCCGCGGCGTTGGTCCCGGCGCGCCTAACTGAATACGCCAGTTCGCTCGTCGACGGCGTGAACGTGAACCCGACAATCGCCGCGCTTTCCGTTGGACCGACTGTCATGCTGAAGCCCACTGGCGGCGGTACCCGCCCATTGACCAGCGCCGGCGTGGTGGGCGGCGGGCGCCGCCGCGGCATGGCCTGTTCGTACGCGTAGGCGAACCCGACGAGTCGCGCGTCCGCGAACGGCCGGCCAAGGAGTTCAAGTCCGGTTGGGAGGCCGTCTGACGTGAATCCTGCCGGCATCGAGATGGCAGGAAGCCCAGCCTGCGCTGCGAGCGCACAACTCGACGTGGTCTGCGCGGCGCCGACGAGGACAGGGCGCTCCGGAATAGTGGGGTACGCGAGCGCGTCGAGATTGAGACTGTCCATCAGCGCTACGATTCGAGCGCGGAGCCGCGCCTGACGCGCGAGCACTTCGCGGTGCTCTTCCGAGTCGCGCGCCGAAATCGTGTCCGCGCCCTTGTGGCGCTCCTCGAGCGATTTGTCGAAGAACCCTCCAGTGACGATCTCGGTGAGCGAGTTCACCGGCGCGCCTCCAGCGCGGCCGAAATAGTCGATCAGATCAAAGCGCGTCTCCAGAAGGATCGCGCGCGTGCCGCCAATGACGCTGTCGAAATCCGGCATGTCCACTTCGATGACTTCGGCGCCGAGCGCTGCCATCGATCGGGCGGCGGCGCGAACGGTGTCGTTCACATCACGCTGGCCACCACGGAAGTACGGGCGAAAGATTCCGATGCGCGCTCCGCGAAGGGCATCGCGCTGCAGCGCGTCGCCGAACTGGGGAAGGGGACGCCCCTCCATCACCTGCGTGGCTGGGTCGGCCGGGTCGGGCCCAACGGTGACGTCGAGGCCGATCGCGAGGTCGGTCACCGTACGTGCGAGCGGGCCGGGTACGTCCTGAGTGAGAGAAAGCGGGATGATACCGTCGAGACTGAACAGTCCGGTCGTCGGCCTGAGGCCGAAGAGCGATCCGAACGCCGACGGAATGCGAATCGAGCCGCACGTATCGGTGCCCCACCCGATGGCGCCGAAACTCGCGGCCACGGCGGCTCCCGTGCCACCGCTCGATCCGCCGGGGCAACGCGCGGGGTCATACGGATTCAGCGTCTGGCCGCCGAGCGAGCTGATCGTCGTGATGCCGGATGCGAGCTCGTGCAGGTTCGACTTGCCGAGGATCACCGCGCCCGCCTCGCGCAGTTTCCTCACGATGAAGGCGTCGGCGGCGGGGACGTGCGACGCCAGCGCGAGCGATCCGGCGCTAGTGCCGAGTCCTTTGGTGTCGTAGTTGTCCTTGAGAATGATCGGAATGCCGTGCATCGGGCCGCGGACGGTTCCGGCTCTTCGCTCGGCGTCCATCGCGGCAGCGTCTGCGCGCGCCAGCGGGTTGAGCCGAATCATCGTATTCAGCGCAGGGCCGGCATGGTCGTATGCGAGGATGCGGGCCAGATACGAGTTGGTGAGGTCCGCCGAGGAGGTGCGACCCGCTGCCATCGCCTCCTGCAGTTCCGTGATCGACTTTTCAGTGGGGTCGAACGCGGCGGCCCGCTGCGCTGCGGCTTGGGTGTGGGCGACCCTCGGCACAGCTAGCGCGGTCGCAAAAAGGGTCGCGCTCGCAACGATGCGGCCCACCGCGCGAATGGAGTTGATCGTCGATGTCATCATGGCGCACAACTTACGACGCCCCCGGGCGTACCGCATCCGGTCGCTCGCTCGGTTGACGCCGCACACGCGGAGTCGGCACTTTCTACTCTAATGAATACTCCCGTTCCTACGCGGAAGCCTCGCGACGACGAAATCGACGTGTTCGGCCTTACGCATCAGGGCAAGGTGCGCAAGAACAATCAGGACCAGTTTCTGTTGGCGTCAATTCACAAGCGCGTGAATGTCGTGCTGACGAGCTTGCCCGAAGCCCATCGGCACCCGCTGGCCGACGAACGCCTGGCGTTCATCGCCATGGTCGCCGACGGGGTCGGTGGACTGCAGGGCGGCGAGGAGGCGAGCGCGACTGCGATCGATGCCATGATGGAGTACGTCTCCCATTCGATGGACTGCTACTATCGGGCCGACTCGGGCGAAGAACAGTTTATCGATGAATTGCAGACGGCCGCGTTCCGCACGCCGCTGTCGAACGTCCTGTCCAGTGCGCTCGGCGGCGACACCGCGATGCCCGTGGTCACGCGCATGCAATCCGAGTGGGGAACCGTCGCGCTGATCTGCAGCGACGGGCTCACAAAGCATGTCAGTGATGACCAAATCACCAAGCGACTCACTGAGATGACGAGTTCGAAGCAGGTTTGCGAGCAGTTGCTCCAGGATGCACTGGACGGCGGGGGCACGGACAACATCACGATCATTGTCGGGCGCGCGGTGCCAAAGGCGGCGTGACAGGACTCGGCCGCACCTTCGCGATCATCTCCAACCAGTCTATGCCATGCGATCCAATCGACTCGCCTGCCTTCCGTTCCTCCTGACGCTCGGCGGCGCGCTCTCCGGCACGCTCTCCTGTACGCTCGCCGCACAGAGCGCGCCCGACGTGGCGAAGGCCGCGAACGCCCTGACCCTCCGCAGCATCGGCCCCGCTCTCGCCAGCGGCCGCATCGCCGACATCGCGGTGCACCCGACGAACCGCAGCACCTGGTACGTCGCCGCGGGCTCGGGCGGTCTCTGGAAGACCACGAACGCCGGCATGACCTTCACCCCAGTCTTCGACGACCAGCCCTCGTATTCGATCGGCGTCGTCACCCTCGACCCGAACAACCCGGAAGTCGTCTGGGTCGGCACGGGGGAGAACGTGAGCGGCCGGCACGTGGGTTGGGGGGACGGCATATACCGCAGCCGCGACGCGGGGCGCACCTGGCAGCAAATGGGACTCGCCGCCTCGCAACACATCGGGAAGATCCTCATCGACCCGCGCAACAGCGACGTGATGCTCGTCGCCGCCGAGGGACCGCTCTGGTCTGCGGGCGGGGAACGCGGCGTGTATCGGAGCGAGGATGGCGGCCGGACCTGGACCGCGACCCTCACGATCGATGAGAACACCGGCGTCACCGACATCGAGTTCGCCCCAGGGGATCCCAACACCATCTATGCCGCGGCCTATCAGCGCCGACGCCATGTCGCAGGCTTCCTCGCCGGCGGCCCGCGATCGGGGATCCACAAGTCCACCGATGGCGGGAAGACCTGGCGCCGGATCACGACCGGCCTCCCGGGCGGCGACATGGGGAAGATCGGCATCGCCGTGACAGCTGCCGACCCGACCATCGTGTACGCCACCATCGAAGCGAGCAACGAGGAACGCGGCTTCTATAGAAGTCGCGACCGCGGTGAGAGCTGGGAGAAGCGCAACAGCTATATCTCCGGCGGCACGGGGCCGCACTACTACCAGGAGATCGAGGCCTCACCCACGGACGCGAACGTCGTCTACCAGATGGACGTTTTCGTCAATGTCACGCGCGATGGCGGGGCGACCTTCAATGTTCTCGAAACGGGGCACACAAAGCACAGTGACAACCACGCCCTCTGGATCGACCCGACGAATACCGACCATCTCCTCGTCGGCACCGACGCGGGACTCTACGAGAGTTTCGACGACGGCCGCGAGTTCCGACACTTCCCGAACCTCCCGATCTCGCAGTTCTACAAGGTCGCGCTCAGCAATCGCGAGCCCTTCTATGACATCCTCGGCGGCGCGCAGGACCTGGGCACGCTGCACGGTCCCTCACGCACACTGAATCGCGACGGCATCCGCAACCAGGACTGGTACGTGCCGATGGGCGCCGATGGCTACGGCGTCGGCTTCGACCCGCGTGACGAGAACATCACCTACCTGATGACGCAGCAGGGGGACCTCTACCGTACCGATCGTCGGAGCGATGAAGCGCTCGGCATCCGGCCGATGCCTGCCGAGGGGGATGCGCCTGAGCGATGGAACTGGGACTCGCCGATTATCGTGAGCCCGCACAGCGCCGACCGCATCTACTTCGCCTCGCAGCGTCTCTGGCGCAGCGAGGACCGCGGCAACTCGTGGACGGCGATCAGCGGCGACCTCACGCAGGGGACAAATCGCTACACGCTCTCCTACATGGGACGCGTCTGGAGCGTAACCGACCTCCACGACAATGGCGCGATGTCGAAGTACGCGACCATCACCGCGGTCTCGGAGTCGCCCGTCACGTCTGGTGTCCTGATCGTCGGGACCGACGACGGGCTCGTACAGCTGTCGAGCGATGCCGGCCGCACATGGACGCGCGCGTCCGCGCTCCCAGGACTCCCGCCCTTCTCGTTCATCAACGACGTGGAAGCCTCGCTCACCGACGCGAACACCTTCTATGTGGCCGCCGATGCGCACAAGACGGGCGACTTCACGCCGTACGTGTACGTGACGACCGATCGCGGCCGCACCTGGCGCTCGATCGCGGGGGACCTCCCGAAGAACACCATCGTCTGGACCTTCCAGCAGGATCATGTCCGCTCCGATCTCCTCTTCCTCGGCACCGAGTTCGGGATACAGTGGTCGCCGAACGGGGGACGGAACTGGCACAAGTTGAGTGGCGGCGTGCCGACGATCTCGTTTCGCGATCTCAAGATCCACCGCCGCGACAACGATCTCGTAGGGGCAACCTTCGGGCGCGGATTCTACATCCTCGACGACCTCACGCCGCTCCGTGCGATCGCTGCGGGTGTGCTCGCGAGCGAGGGTGCGGTGCTCCCGGTGCGCGACGCATGGTGGTTCATCCCCTCCGCGGTCGCGCAGGCACCGGGACGACCGACGCTCGGAAGCGACGACTTCACATCGCCGAACCCGCCGCACGGCGCGCTCTTCACCTACTGGCTGCGCGAGGTGCCGACGACCGCTCGCGAAGCGCGGCTCAACGCTGAGCGTGCCGCACGCGAGACAGGGCGCGACGTGCCCTTCCCGGGATACGACCAGTTGCGCGCCGAGCCGCTCGAGAGTGGTCCGCGCGTCTTCCTGCAGGTGAGCGATGCCGCTGGCCGCGCAGTGCGGCGCATCGAGGGGCGTGCGAGCGCGGGAATGCACCGAATCAACTGGGACCTCCGCGGTCCCGTGCCTGGTGCGATCGATTTGAGCACGCCGGGATTCCGTCCGCCCTGGGCTGGCGATCCGGTCGGTCCGCTGATGGCCCCCGGCCGCTACAGCGTGGAGCTCGTGCTGGTCTCGTCGAGCGGCGTGCGCCGGCTGGGTGAGGCGCAGAGCTTCACCGTGAAGCCGGCGCCGAACGCGCTCCCGGGCACTGACTACGTGGCCGTCGCCGCCTTTCAGCAGGAGACTTCCGATCTGATGCGGCGGATGAATGGCGTCGGTGCGGAACTCGGCCGCGTGCGTGACCGGGTGCGGCACATGCGCGCCGCGCTCGCACAGGCGCCACGCGCGAGCCCCGCGCTCCAGCTCCGGATGGATTCGCTGATCGTGAAGGTGGCCGCGCTCGAAGTGCGGCTCATTGGTGATCCGGCGCGCCAGCAGTTGAACGAGACGTCAGCTCCGGGCCTGCGCAACAGACTCGGTGAGGTGATCGGCGGACACTGGGACACGCGCATGGCGCCGACGGCGACGCACCGTGAGAACTTCGCGATCGCGCGTGCCGGTTTTGATGCGATGTCGAGCGAGGTCGCGGCGTTGATCTCCGGCGAGCTCGCCCGGCTGGAGACAGAGCTCGAGACGGCTGGTGCGCCCTGGACTCCGGGTCGTCCGGTGCCGCCGTCCTGATGCGGGCTTCGATGAAATGGGACTCTACCGATCGCGCGCCAAGCGACATGGGGAGGCCGCCCACGCACGCTACAGCGCGCTCATTCGACGGATGGTGAGCCACCAGCGCAGTGTGGCGTGCGCGAGACAGCCGGTCGTGGCGCCATGAGCACCGCCGACCGGATCGGTGCCGCCCTTGCCACAGCGACCGCTGGCTACCGCATCGAGCGCGAGCTCGGTGCTGGTGGGCGGCCCGCCGCCGGGCCAACTTCCTGACCATGCAGCTGCTTCCATGGGACGTGACGGCGGACGTCGCTCAACGACAGGTGAGCCGATACCGCCAGATGACCGCGACCGAGAAGCTCGTGTGCGCAGACGCCCTCTGGGATCTGGCGTGGGACGCCACGCAATTGGGCGTCAGGATGCGGAACCCGGAATTCAATGAGTCCGAGGTCGCCCACGCGACACGCCTCGCGTTCGACAATGCGTCCGACTGATCTGATCGCAGTGTTCGCTCCGCGTTTCGACGCTGCCGGCATTGAATGGATGATTGCGGGCGGCGTTGCATCCATCGTTTACGGTGAACCGCGACTCACACAGGATCTTGATGTTGTCGCCGGACTCAAGAAGGCCGACGCGGAACGGTTTGCGCTCCAGTTTCCAGAGCCGGAGTTCTACTGCGCTCCGGCGGAAGTGATCGCCGAGGAGGCCGGTCGTGACGCGTCAGGGCACTTCAACGTGCTTCACAATCCGACGGGCGCCCGGGCCGATATCTATCTTGCCGGCCGGGATCCGCTGGCACGCCGCGGACTCGACGGCCGTCGCGTCGTGGAGCTGCTCGGGCGGCCGACGCCAATCGCGGCGCCGGAGTACGTGATTTTGCACAAGCTTCGGTTTCGCCAACAGGGTGCGAGCGAACGTCACCTGCGAGACATCCGCGCGATGCTTCGGGTGCTGGGTTCTTCGGTCGACGTCGCGGCGCTGACTCGCGATGCCGCCGACCTGGGACTCTCCGACGTGTGGCGGGAGATGGAGGGGCTGCGGGAATGATCCCTGCCTTCTGGTCCAACCTGCCGTGACCGCGCCCGAACGCCTCGCCACCGCCCTCGCCGATCGCTACCGCATCGAGCGTGAACTCGGCGCGGGCGGAATGGCCACCGTCTACCTCGCCGAGGACCTGAAGCACGACCGCAAGGTCGCGATCAAGGTGCTCAAGTCCGAACTCGCGGCGGTGCTCGGCGCCGAGCGGTTCGTGGTCGAGATCAAGACAACGGCAGCGCTGAGCCACCCGCACATCCTGCCGCTCTTTGACAGCGGCACCGCAGAAGGCTTCCTGTTCTATGTGATGCCGTACATCGAAGGCGAAACCATTCGCGAGAAGTTGAATCGCGAAACCCAGCTTGGCATCGGCGACGCGGTGAAGATCACACGCGAGGTTGCCGACGCACTCGACTATGCACATCGGCACGGCGTTATTCATCGCGATATCAAGCCCGAGAACATTCTGCTGCACGACGGTCGGCCGATGGTGATGGACTTCGGCATCGCGCTCGCAGTATCAGCTGCGGCCGGCGGCCGAATGACCGAGACGGGTCTCTCGCTCGGTACACCGCACTACATGTCGCCGGAGCAGGCAACCGCCGAGAAAGAGATCACACCGCGGAGCGACATCTACTCGCTTGCGACCGTTCTCTACGAGATGCTTGCAGGGGAGCCGCCACATACCGGCGGTTCGGCGCAGCAGGTCGTCATGAAGATCATCACCGATACGCCGCGTTCGGTGAGCGAACTCCGAAAATCAGTTCCGCAGAACGTGGCGTCTGCGGTCGCTACCGCGCTTGAGAAACTTCCGGCCGACCGGTTCGATAGCGCCAAAACCTTCGCCGACGCGCTGGCGAACCCGGGATACACCTCAGCGTTGACCACTGGAATCGGGGCTCGCGCAAGCGCGCCACGCGGCATGCGCGCGTGGGTTTCGGCGGCCTTCGCGCTCGTCACGCTGCTGATCGGCTACCTGGTCGGAACGAACGGCTCAACAGACAACACCGGCCGAACGGTGCAGTTCTATGTGGCCATGCCAGACAGCGTCACCCCGGCCACCGTGTGCTGCGGGAGGATGTTCGCGCTTTCGCCTGACGGCAATACGCTCGTGTTCGCCGCCGGTCAGCCCGGAACTCCGGCGCTATTCCGACTCTCGCTGGATCGACTTGGCGCCGAACTCATTCCGGGCACCGAGCGCTGGGCGAGTCCCTTCTTCTCTCCGAACGGTGAGTGGCTTGGGTTTGAGGCAGCCGGCACCCTGAAGAAGATGCGCATGGCCGGTGGGCCCGTCGTGCCCATCGCGGAGACCGGTCAGGTTTCGAACGCCACGTGGACGGAAGAGGGCGACCGGATCGTGTACGCATCGACTCCGGGTGGAAACGCGCTTTGGTCGGTCAACGCTTCGGGCGGTGGAAAACCGTCCAGAGTGTTTGCTCGCGACTCGCTTGGTGTTGGTCGCGCCTCGTTCATGTATCCGGAGGCACTTCCGGGAGGCCGAGCGGTGTTGTCCTCCGTCCCCGGCAGTCGTAGCGAAGGGTTGGAGGGCCGGCGAATCGTCGTGGTCGACCTTGAAACCGGTCGCGTGGATACGCTCGGTCCCGGGACGAACGCGTCCTATGCGGATGGATATCTCTTTGTTGGCGGCGCCGACGGCACCGTTGCGGCGCAGCCGTTCGATCCGGCGACACGCAAGACGACTGGCGAGCCGACGACCATCCTGAGCGGCGTCGCTCGTCGCGGACCGGTGCAGCTCCAGTTTTCCGTGTCGAGGGGCGGATCGCTCGCTTACGATCACACTGGAACCGGCTTTGGCGGACTGATCGATTACGTTGGCCTGTCAGTGGCCGACATCCGCGCCGCGACGGGCTCAACCGACGAGCTACGGCCGGGCAGCGCGCCGAAACCCATGGCAATCGAGCCCAAACCGATGGCCGCGTTTGAGCCGGCCATATCCCCCGACGGACGGCGCGTGGTGTTCCGGGCCCACATGACGACTTCGGGTTATGACTTGTGGATGCTCGACGTGCGAACCGGCATGGCCTCGCGATTTACGGTGGGCGGTGCGCGAAGCCCCGTGTGGACCCGGAGCGGGCAACGGGTCGCGTACTTCGGCCCGGGTAGCGGAGACGCGAGCTCCGGGATCTACACGCGTGCCGCGGACCTGTCGGGCGCACCGGAACTCGTTCTCGCTGGCTCGCAGCTCTCGCCGACTTCGTGGACACCAGACGGCCGCCTCGTGTTCGGGCAGATCTCAACCCAGCAAAAGTCCGACGTCGGCGTCGTGACGCCTGGTGATACCGTGCCGCAGTGGATCGTTCGCACGGACGCTTCCGAGTCGCACGGGGTGGTGTCGCCGGATGGTAGGTGGCTGGCCTACCTCAGCGACACCGCCGTCTGGGTGCAGCCGATGGCCGGTGGCGGCGCGCCCGTGCAAATTTCCGCCGGCCTCGCTCACGCACCGCGGTGGGGTCGCGATGGCCGAGTGCTCTACTACGTTTCGCTCCCTGAAAGGTCGATCGTCGCTGCCATGTTGGCGCCCGGCGTCGGCGTAACGGTCACACGCCGCGCGCCAGTCAGTGTTCAAACGGCGGAAATGGTCCAGAATGGCGAGCCGAACTGGGACCTTTTTCCTGACGACCGGCGAATCGTGTTCGCGTCAACAGGGGCCAGTGCCGTTCCGCCGAAGCTCGCCGTGGTGCAGAACTGGAAGGCTCTCGTCCGCGCGATGACCGGCAAGCCGTAGGCCTACGATGCAGATCCGGAAACGCCTGTGAAACGTGAATCGAAATCGTCAAAGACAACCCAGCAGGCCACAGATCGGTCCGGTCACGGTACCGACCGCCGCGGCTTCGTCCTTGCGGCGTCAGCGTCGCTCCTCGCGGCCGGCGGTCTGCGGCCCGGCGATCTCATCGCCCACGGCCCATCGGTCATCACGAAGCGTCGCGCGCACGACCTTGTGATTCGTGGCGGCACTGTTTTCGACGGACTCGGCAACGCCGGTGTCGAAATGGACGTCGCCGTAGCCGGTGGACGCATCGTTGACGTCGCTCGGCGCATTACCGAGGCCGGGACGGAGGAAATCGACGCGAAGGGGCTCGCTGTAGCGCCAGGGTTCATTGACATCCATTCGCATGGCGACGGCAACATGGACGAAGATCCGCGTCAGGAGTCCGTCGTGCGTCAGGGCGTGACGACGATCGTGGTCGGGCAGGATGGCAGTTCGCGCGCGCCTCGCGCCCGCGCACAGTCGAGCGGCGCGGAACCCGGCGAAGAAAGCACGAACTCGTTCAACGCCGTCTTCGCCGCCATCGATCGACTTCAGCCGAGCGTCAACGTCGCGTCGATGATCGGGCTGGGCAGTGTGCGCGCAGCAGTCGTCGGCCCCGATGATCGCCCGGCGACGCCGGCCGAGATGGCGCGAATGGTTGCGATCGTCGAAACGGCGCTGGCTCAGGGCGCGTGCGGTGCATCAAGCGGACTGGAATACACGCCGGGAGCATTCGCGCCGCTCGCTGAGCTGATCGAACTCTGCAAACCACTTGCTTCGCGCCGCCTGCCGTACTCGACGCATATGCGTAACGAAGACGACCAGGTGCTTGAGTCAATCGACGAGTCGATCGCGGTCGCACGTGGAGCGCGCTGTCCGCTGCAGATAGCGCACCTCAAGATGCAGGGCCCGCGAAACTGGAACAAACTCGACACCGCGTTCGCGCGCATCGCCGCTGCACGCAACGACGGACTCGACGTAGCGTTCGACCGCTATCCGTACATCGCGTACCAGACCGGCCTTACGAATCTCTTTCCGACGTGGAGCCGCGACGGCGGCACGCGCCCATTCCTCGCCCGTCTCGATTCCGCCAGCGTTGCGCCACGCATCAAGACCTACACGCTCGACAAAGTCGAGCTGATCGGTGGATGGGATAACGTGCTAGTCGCGAGCGCACGCGCCGCCGAAGACCGTCCGGCGGAAGGGAAGCGCCTCGGAGCGTACGCCAAGTCGCTCGGCCAGGACCCGTACGAACTCGCCGTTGCGATGCTCAAGCGAAATGGCGGCTCAGTTGGTATGGTTGGTTTCGCGATGAGCGAAGAGAATCTCGACCGACTTCTCGCGCATCCTTATGGCATGGTCTGCAGCGACGGCGGAGCGTTCGCCACGGACGGACCCACCCGCCGCGGGAGCCCGCATCCGCGTGGGGCAGGGTCGTTCCCTCGCGTGATCGCGAAGTATGTGCGCGAACGCAAGGCGATCACGCTGGAGCAGGCGATTCACAAGATGACGGCGCTGCCCGCGTCGCGTGTGCGCCTCGCCGATCGCGGACGCCTTGCACGAAACATGGCGGCCGACATCGTCGTGTTCGACGCCGCGACGATCGCCGACACCGCGACGTACGAACAGCCGTTCGGCTACCCGACCGGAATCGCGGCCACGATCGTGAATGGCGCGGTCGTACTTCGCGACGGGCAGCGAGACGCCCGCCGAACAGGGAAGGTGCTCAGGCCGCAGTAGCCGGCGCGTGCCCCGGCAGTCCGGAGCAGCGAACACTTGCGTTGCAGTGCAAAAGCAATACATTGCACTGCATGGAAGACCAACTGACTCTCCGCGTGCCAGCAGAACTGGCCAAGCGACTCACCGCCCGAGCCAAGGCGTCGGGCGTAAAGCGCTCGCAAGTCGTGCGCGAGGCGCTTCAGGCCTGGCTCGACGCCGCGCCGGCGTCGGAGACCGTGTCGGAGACGGTGTTGGAGCGGGCGTCAACGCAGCGATCGGCGCCGGTTGTCGGCGTGCGCGAACGCATCGGATCGTATATCGGCGCGGTGTCGCTCGATCGAGCCTCCGCCGAACGGGACGCGCTGGCCAAGCGTTTGCGCGCGCACAACTGGCGCGAATGAGGCTGGTTCGCGCGCGCGACGTCCTCCTCGACACGGGGCCGATCGTCGCTACGCTCGATGCGTCGGACCAGTGGCATGACATGTGCGTCGGTGCCGTCACGTCGCTTCTCGATCGCTGTGTGACCACCGAGGCAGTCCTGACTGAAGCGTGTCATCTCGTCGGCAGGGGCCGCGCGCGCGCCTCTCTCGTTCTCGACTTTCTGCTCGACGCTGAAATTCCAATTCTCGCGCTGGACCGCCCGGCCGTCCGCCACGCTGCGCGCCTCATGGACCAGTATGCCAAGGTCCCGATGGACTTTGCCGACGCCGCTCTGGTCACGCTGGCCGACGGGCTGCAACTTGGAACTGTTCTGACGACCGATCGTCGCGGATTTCGTTCGTATCGCCCGGCGAGCGGAAAACCGTTTCGTGTCTATCCCGAGGTTGTTCTGCCTCAGTTGAAATGTGACTCCTACGCGCTCCATTCTTTGGAGCAAGGAGGAGTACATGA
>JAQBYI010000037.1 GCA_027622655.1 Gemmatimonadota bacterium
GGAAGCAAGAGACAACGACGACATGCGGACATCCTCGATCACCCTCGTACACTAAACTCCGGGAGGATCGGTGTCTCACTCATATTGGCAGAGAGGGGACGCCGTCGATCGCGCCTAGTTCTTTCCGCGGAAAAGCCCCTTCATACGCGAAAAGAGTCCAGCGCTGTCCGGCTCGGGCGCGGCATCCGATTCGAGGGCCGCGGTGAGCGCGCTGGCGAAGTCGACTACACTTGTAAAACGTGCCTTTGGATCCTTCGCGAGCCCGCGCATGACCACCGCCTCAACAGAAGAACCGTATGCGATGTCGGGCTTTGCCTTGTTGAGCGCAATGGGCGGTTGCGAGAGCAGTTGGGTGAACATCTCTCGCGGGGACTTGGCGGTGTACGGTAGCGTACCCGCCAGCAGCAAGTAGGCAATGCACGCCAGACTATACTGGTCTGCGGCCGGCGTTACGATTTCTCCGCTGAGTGCTTCAGGCGCTACGTACATCAACGTTCCGACAAAGAAGCCGGCTCGGGTCAGTCGTTCGTCGGGCGCAACGTCTGTCGCCGTAGCGATGCCGAAATCCAGCAACTTGACGTTGCGGGTCTCGGGATCGTACATCAAATTTTCTGGCTTCAGGTCGCGATGTACGATGTCATTCGCGTGAGCAGCGTTTACGGCATCAGCTATTTGCTTTACGATCGCCGCAACTTCGTCCGGAGGTAGCGGAGCGCTCGTTTTGGCATAACCTTCGAGCAATTCGCCAGCGGCCCACTCAATGGCGAGAAAGTGAACACCATCGCCCGACTCGCCAAGCTCAATTGTTCGCACAACGTTCGGATGCTGTACGCGAGTGCCGAAAGACGCCTCGCGGAGAAACCGGGCTACGGCCGTGCGGTCCTGTCGAAGCTTGGAGCGCAATACCTTCAGGGCAACGGTACCGTGCTCCTGGTGTGTGGCTCTGTAGACTGTGGCTGTGCCACCCTCGCCCACACGCTGCTCGAGGGAGTATCCAGCAATAGTTGTTCCAGTGAGGGGATCGCGCGACACCGGGGCGAACCTAAGGCGCGGGCAGCTTGGGAGCAAGCGAACGGACCGAACGGCAGAGGGGTAGATATAGGGATGCAACCCAGAATGACGCTATTCAATACAGTGATTCGCATGTCAGCGCACGGCTGGCGCGCCGCCCTTCTCACGGCAACACTGGGGCTGGCTGCGGCGTGCGGCGGTGGACGGAGTGGACCGCCGGCGGGGGGACCTTCTCCGTCCGGTTCGCCACGGAGTTCGCTTGGACCTCAAGGGTACGATGTAGTTTCGCTCTTTCGTGGTCTGGGCCTCCTCGCGCGCGGCGCCCCACTGCCCTTTGTTGGCAGCGTGTCGTTTTTTGCTTCTGAATTCCCCGATTCGACGCACACCCTTGTCGCGGTGTCGCTGGCGAATACTTCACTGACCTTTGCGCGGGAATCCGATCGTTATCGTGCTGGCTATTCCGTGACGATCGTTTTTCGAAACGGGCCAACGGTTGTACGAAACATCGAAGCACACGAGACGGTTGTTGTCGGAAGCTTCAAAGAGACGACCCGGACCGACGAGAGTATTCTGTTCGAAGAAGTGATCACGATTCCTCCTGGGCGCTATGAGTTCACCGTTAGCGTACGTGACGATGGCAGTGCGCGGACGACGGAAGACGCTGCAACGCTCGAGGTTCCGGCCAGCGCGACGGTGGGTCTATCCACGCCCGTGTCGTTTGCCCGCGCGACCTTGCGCACCCGCCTTGGATCGATCCCTCAGATCATCGTGAATCCGACAGCCGCGGCGATTTTCGGGCGTGATTCCGTTATTCCATTCTTTCTCGAGGGGTACGGCAGCTCGGATAGCACCCACGGCGTACAGTACGCTGTCAGATCAGAAGATGGACGAGGGTTGTTTGTCGACTCGACAACTCTCATGCGTCATGGGGCTGTGCACTCGGGAACGATCAACATTCAGGCAAGCCGTTTAGGCATCGGAGCAATGACGCTCACGGCGTGGTCGCCAGGGAGTCCTGACACGGTTCGCGCGCCGATGTTTGTTGGCTTTGGGGCGAACCTTCCGCTCGCGTCCTACGACGAAATGGTGAACTACCTTCGATGGTTCGCGTCTCCGTTTAGCATTCAGAAACTCAAGGACACTCCACCCGAAGCGAGGCCTGCGGCGTGGGCTGAATTCGTAGATCTCGCCGCAGAGCAACACCGGTCGACGGAAGCGCTGCGCGAGTATTTCGTTCTGATGGCAGACGCCAATGCGCGATTTCGTGAGGAGGCGTCTCCCGGGTGGATGACAGACAGGGGTCGCGTGCTTCTGGGCCTTGGGCGCCCCGACCAGGTATACGAGCAACCCGCGCGAACGCTTTCGGAACGCGGGCGCCAGCAATTGTGGGAGTACAGCCGCGAAAACGTCGTCATCACGTTCTTCGATCAAAGCGGGTTTGGGCGATGGAGGCTCACGCAGTCGAGCGAAGCCGAGTTCATGACTGCATGGCGCCGCCGAGTGCAATAGCGCACCGGAATGACAGCGAAACCTCCACGAAGGCTCTTTCTAGTTGACGGCTATGCTCTGATCTACCGGTCGTTCTTCGCCTTGGCCGACCAGCAGTTGGTGAGCAGCAAAGGCGAAAACACTGCGATCGCACGTGGGGCGACGGAGTTTCTGCGCAAACTGCTCGACCGCCACAAGCCAGACTATCTGGGGTGGGTGCATGACGCGGGGCTGTCGTTCC
This sequence comes from Gemmatimonadota bacterium, assembly GCA_027622655.1. Classification (GTDB taxonomy): domain Bacteria; phylum Gemmatimonadota; class Gemmatimonadetes; order Gemmatimonadales; family Gemmatimonadaceae; genus Fen-1231. The sequence continues at coordinate 2,741 of JAQBYI010000037.1, forward strand.
GCCACGAGACCTATCCGGAATACAAGGCGACGCGCGAGCGCCTGGAGCCACAGCAACAGGCTGATTTCGACACCGGAATCGAGCGGGTCAGCGAAATCCTGTCAGCCTACCAAATCCCGATTCTCGAACTCGAAGGATTTGAGGCGGACGACGTCATAGGCACGCTGGCGCGACAGGCATGTGAACAAGGGATTGAGACGGCGATTGTCTCGGGCGACAAGGACTTCGTTCAGCTGGTCAGGCCCGGCGTGAAGATCCTCAATCCTTGGCACGGGCGCCCAGGCCGAACTACCGAAAAATGGTACGACGACGGAAACGCGTCCGAGCGGCTTGGCGTGGTACCAGAGAGAGTAATCGACTATCTCGCCTTGCTTGGAGATAGTTCCGACAACATTCCTGGCGTCCGGGGAATAGGTGAAAAGACGGCCCACGCGCTGATTGAGAAGTGGGGGCCGCTCGAGAACATTCTGGCCCATTTGAGCGAGATCGAGCCCAAGCGCGCGCGGACAGCGCTCGAGGCGAACGCTGCGAATGGAGTCATGTCGAAAGACCTTGTCACCATTCGAACTGATCTGGCGATAACGCTTGAGTTGCCGGCGCTTCAGGTGCGGGAACCGGACTGGGCCGCGCTGCGCGAGTTGTATGTGCGATTGGAGTTTCGGATACCGGCCCAGGAGGCGGCCGCGAAGGCTGACAGCGGTCTCGGTGCCGCACCAAGCGACACGAATTCAGCAGCACCCGCGGTCACGTACGAGATAATTGACACGCTCGAAGGCGTCAGGCGGGTAGTCGCGCTTGCACGCGCGGCAGGATCCATGGCCGTTCACACGCAAACAATCCTAGACCCGGGCGCCCCCCCGGTGATCGATCCAATGCGTGCGCAGCTAGTCGGGCTCGGAATAGCCACCGCACCGGGAACGGCGTTCTACCTCCCGTTCCGACACCGCGGACCGGAGCTCGCTGTTCCGGAACTGGGAGTCGGCGTCGCACAAGCCGATCAAACGACTGGCACACTGGTTCGAAACCTTCCCGATCCACTGGCGGTGGAACTCGAAGAGTTGCGCGCGCTGCTAGCCGACGAGACCGTTACAAAGATCGGCCACAATATTAAGTACGATCTACTTGTCCTTCGGCGAGAAGGGATTCCACTTGGCGGGATCGAGTTCGACACAATGCTGGCGAGTTATCTCCTCGATCCGGGCCGACGTTCGCACGAACTCGACGCGTTGTCGATCGAGTTTCTGCAGCGTTCGATGACCGCATACGGCGACGTTGTTGGCAAAGGCAAACAGCAGCTTTCATTCGATCGCGTCGCCGTTGACCGGGCACGCGACTATTCGGCTGCGAAGGCCGACGTGAGTCGAGAGTTGCGCCAGTTGCTCGAGCCGCGACTCACCGCCGTCGGAGCCGATCGGCTGCTGCGAGACGTGGAACTGCCGCTGGTCGGCGTGCTCGCTGACATGGAGTGGACCGGAATCGGCATTGACGTCCCATGGTTCCATTCGCTGAAAACGAGATTTTCGCGCGAACGCGGCGTTGCGGAAACAGCGATTTACGAGGCGGCGGGCGAACAGTTCAACATCAATTCAAACCGGCAACTGGCTGCGATTCTTTTTGATCGGATGGGCCTTCCGGTGCGTAAGAAGACGTCGACGGGTCCAAGTACGGACGCGTCGACGTTGCAACAACTCGCGGATGAAGGTCACGCGCTGCCGGCCCTCATTATGGAGTACCGGGAGTTTGCGAAGCTCGAAAGCACGTACCTGGACACGCTGCCGAAGCTGGTTAATCCGACCACGGGCCGGTTGCACACGTCGTACAACCAGGCAGTAGCCGCCACGGGACGACTCGCGTCGAGCGATCCAAACTTGCAGAACATCCCGATCCGGCGGGAATTGGGAAAAGCGATCCGCCAGGGCTTCATCCCCAGACAGGGATGGAAACTTCTGGCAGCAGACTACTCGCAGATCGAATTGAGACTACTGGCTCACCTGTCCGGCGATCCAGTTTTTGTCGACGCATTTGTTGCCGGCGGCGATATTCATCGACAGACAGCCGCAGTCATATTTGGCGTGGCGCTGGCAGACGTGACGGGAGAAATGCGCGCACGAGCCAAGACAATCAATTTTGCGACTATATATGGACAAGGAGCTCACGCTCTGTCGCAGCAGCTCAAGATTGAGCACGCCGAGGCTAAGCAGTTCATCGAAACGTATTTCGTGAGATTTGCAGGGGTTAGGCGGTTTTTGGACGACACCGTGGTGATGGCAAGAGAGAAGGGATACGTCGAAACGATTCTTGGCCGTCGCCGATACATTCCTGAGCTTCAGGATCGAAACTTCAATACCCGGGCGTTCGGCGAACGAACGGCGCAAAACTCGCCTATTCAAGGGTCCGCCGCCGACCTTATCAAACTGGCGATGATAAGGGTCCACAATGAAATGAGTAAACGGCGACTGGCGAGCAGGATGCTGCTACAGGTGCACGATGAACTGGTTTTCGAGACACACCCCGATGAAGCCGATGTGCTGACCTCCCTTGTAGTCAGTTCAATGACGGGCGCAGTCAAACTCGCAGTGCCGCTGGTTGTGGACGTCGGAATAGGCGACAATTGGCTTGAAGCCAAGGCATGACCACGAAGACTCGACTAAGTTGCAGACTGCGTCATTCAGATGCGAAACGAGCGTCATAAAGTGAGAGTCCTGTGTTGGCCTATCCCGGAAACCCTTGATTCACATTGGGTTAGCATGACGAAAACGTTCGGCCCCGCGATTGCCGTTCGACTAGACATGGTCCATCAGGCGAGTCACGTTGACGGAGAGCCATGTGTGAGGTCGAGCACAATGAACTTCGCTGGCCGTGGTAACGACGGAAAGCGTGAACCCCGACGCACGGGCTTCACGCTGATTGAGTTGCTTATCGTCGTGGTGATTATCGGAATCCTCGCGGCTATCGCGATTCCGGAATTCCAGAACACCAAGGGAAAGGCGAACGCCGCGGCGCTAAAGTCCGATCTTCGAAATCTTTCAACGGCTCAAGAAGCGTATTACTTCCAAAACACCTCGTACACATCCGATCTCTCCCAGCTGAGCTACCGAAACTCGCCAGGTGTGAACCTCACCGTCATTGACGCCACTGGTTCTGGCTGGTCGGCAAAGGCAACACACCCGGCGTCGTATCCACTCACGTGTGCGCTTTTTGCTGGAAATGTGACTGCCCTGGCGCCGGCGACAGTTGAAGGCCTGATTGGGTGCCAGTAGGCGGGACTGAGATCGCTGCGATTCCGTGGCGAGAGTTCGGCCGCTGGCGACACGGGGTGGAGCACGCGCTCACCGGAGGGTTGTGGTTGCATCGCCACACATGGAAGGGCCACTCCATGGCCCACCTGGTCTCGTCGGACCGTGGCCAACTAGAGCGCGTTGGCTTTGTTCTAGGGCTTAACCCTTCCCGTCTTCAGTTTCGTCCACTGCGCGATCCACGTACCGGCGTTCGCGCCGCGGCTTGGCACTGGGATCTCGTCGGGCCGTGGGTGCCAGCCGGCGTGCTAGACCAGCGAGGCTGACCGATTGAGTGCACGCCCGAGCGCAGCTGGCGCCGACCCGGAACCTCGGAGCGCGGCCATGGCTAGCAAGGTCAGCACATATGGAGCTGCAAGGACGATGTTGTATGGCACGTTCCAGCCAAGCGACTGCGCCAGAAACTGCAGCGCACTCGCCGATCCAAACAGAAGAACTCCGAGTAATACTCCAACCGGTCGCCAGCGGCCGAGCGCGACAACGGCAACGGCGATGAACCCACGGCCGGCCGACATGCCGTCGGAAAACGTGCCTGTCTGCGCAACCACAAGCGTCGCGCCTCCTACTCCGGCCAGGAACCCACACACACAAAGCGCCATGAACTGGACCTTAGCGGGACTGTGGCCGGCGGCGATAACCGCTGGCGGATGTTCCCCTGCCGCACGCAACACAACGCCACCAATCGTTCTGTAAAGCGCATACGCGACAAGCGGAAACAGCGCATAGAGGATGTAGGTGGGAAGGGACTGCGAGAACAGGGCCGGCCCGATGATGGGTATGTCAGCGAGAAACGGAATTCGTAACTCGGGCAACGTCGCCACGTGAATAGCGCTCGCGCCGCCGCCAGTGAGCGCGCGATGCACGGTCGCGCTAAGTCCGAGCCCGAGAATGCTTACCGCAGCGCCGACGATGATCTGTTGTGCCCGCAGCACAAGAACAAAAAAAGCGAAAATCAACCCAATGCAGAGCCCGGCGGAGCCACCCGCGAGCAGTCCGGCCGAAGGGCCGAACGCCACGGTTGCGACCAGCGACGCGAGTGCACCACACACAATCGCCCCTTCGAGGCCGAGGTTGATGACACCACTGCGTTCGGCCACGAGTTCTCCGAGTGCCGCGAACGCCAGAGGTGTGGCTCCGCGAACAACAGCCTCCAAAAATCCGTCAATTGGTATGGTCACAAAGCTCGCGCCACGCGGAATTTTCGAGCCAACAGGGCTTCTGCTGCAGGAAGCGCCAGTACACCGAGCAGGATGACGGCGGCGAGAACCGAGGCAAACTCGGCAGGAATCCCCGCATTCCTCTGCATGGAATCAGCGCCGGAACCCAAAGCGCCGAACAGCACGGCAGAAGCGATGATTCCGATCGGATGCAGCCGACCGAGCAGCGCGACTGCGATCGCGGTGTACCCGTATCCCGGCGACAGCCCCTCGTAGAGCCGATAGGTCACACCGGCAACTTCTGAGAATCCGGCGATTCCGGCGATGGCACCACTCGCCAGCAGTGCAGATGCCTGCACTCGCCCGACGGCGATGAGTCCAGCGCTTTCGGCGGCACTCCGGCTGATTCCTGAAATACGGGCGCGAAAACCTGCGGCGGTATTCTGAAACACCCACCAGGCGCCAATCGCAACAAGTAGAGCGATGACAAAGCCCCAGTGAAGCCGTTGGCTGTCCACGAGGAGCGGCAGTCGTGCCGACTCGCCGAGCGGTAGCGTCTGCGGGTAAGTGAACGTTGGTTCCTGTAGCGGCCCACGTACCAGAAATCCGACGGCATTAATCGCGACGAAGTTCAGGAGAAGCGTGCTGACGACTTCAGTGACGCCAAACCGGGCCTTGAGCCACGCGGCAATGGCCGCCCAGCCCATGCCGGCTGTGGCGGCGGCAGCGAACTCGAGCGGTAGCATCATGACTGCGGATTCAACGGGTGCGTGAAGCCCAACCGCGGCCGCTGCGGCTGCTCCAGCGAGGAATTGGCCCTCAGCACCGATGTTGAGCACCCCGGCGCGAAACGCCACGGCGACGGCCACACCGAGAAACAACAATGGTGTCGTTCGCTTGAGGGTTGCCGAAAAGATGGCAAATGATCCCCCGAAGGCACCGTCGAGCGCCGCGCGCGCCGCCGTGGAAACATCGAAGCCCGCGAGCGCGATCGTGAGAGAGACTAACGACAGTGCTGCCACGACGACCACAGTCAGTGACAGAAGTTGTAGGGGGCGCGAACGACCGATCATCAAAGGCCAACCATCGCAGCGCCGATCGAAACGGCATCGCGCGGTACTGCCCGTACCTGCCCAGCGTGGCAAACGAATATCCGGTCGGCGATTCCGAGGAGTTCGTCGATGTCGGTCGAGAAAACAACAACCGCAGCGCCGGCAGCACGCGCGGCGCGAAACTGGTCGAACACCGCAATCGCTGCTCGCACATCGAGGCCGCGCGACGGATTCTCAGCTACGACGGCAATTGGCGATACTCCCAACTCTCTGGCTAAAACAAAACGTTGTTGGTTGCCTCCGGACAACTCTGCCACCGTAGCCACCTCGGTTCCACCCAGCACTGCGTAGCCTTTGATCGCGGCGGTTGTTTCCTGCGCAACAGATTTCCAGCTCAAGAAACCAGAACGTGCCCCGGCCCCGCGGAGTGCGAAATTTTCCAGGAGGGAAAGCTCTTCTATGAGTGCGTCCCGTAGTCGGTCTTCCGGCACGAAGCCAACCGATTCTGGGAACGAAACATCGCCGCTTGTCGGAACGAGACGGCCCGCCAGAACCCGAAGCAATTCGTGTTGCCCGGCTCCTTCGACTCCGGCAACACCCACGATCTCTCCAGGAAAGACGCTCACTGACGCGTTCTTGAGCCTGAAGTTTCCGGAGGAATCGGCGACACAAACGTTGTCGATCACAAGACACGGTTCGGCGGGCAGCGTGCCAGCGGGTGAAGGTTTAACCGAACCGCCTGAGCCTATGCTCGGCTGCTCGCCGAGAATGGCATCGAGCACTTCGGATTGGGTACGAACGCCAGCGTTGGCAGAGAGCACCGTGCGTCCCGTCCTAAGCACGGTAATCGTGTCACCATGTTCCAGTGCTTCTCGAATCCGGTGGGTAATGACGATGACAGCACGCTGTTCGCTCGATACGAACGTTTTCAGCCATCCGAACAGATCGCGAGCGTCCGCTGGCGAAAGCACAGCGGTTGGCTCGTCGAGTATCAGGATGCGCGGTTCGTGCGCGAGCGCCTTGACGATCTCAGCTTTTTGCTGCGCCGCGACAGATAGGCGGCCCACGACCGCATCGGGCACAACGTTGAGGCCGGCCGCCTCGGCGATCACTCGCACTCGCCGTGCGGCAGCGGTAGGAGAAAAGCGTCGAAAATAGCGACGCTCAGTCAGGGCAACGTTCTCGGCAACCGTCATGGAAGGCACGAGAGATGAATGCTGCTGTACGGCGCCAACACCGGCTTCGATCGCCTGAGCGCCGGAGTTCCACGTCACAGGAATACCGTCGAGCAGCACCTCTCCCGAATCGGGCGCCAGGAGGCCTGCAGCTACCCGAAGGAGCGTGGTCTTGCCGGCGCCGTTCTCTCCGAGCAGGACGTGGATGGTTCCGGCTCGAACTGCAAGCGAGCCATCCGCGAGCGCAATCGTTCTACCGTACCGTTTCTCGATCGCACGAAGTTCGAGAATCGGCGGAATCGATGTCACAGGCCTGTTGGTGCCGCGATGAACTGGTGTGGAAGGTCGAACTTGGTGGAGAGGTGTTCTCCGAGGGCAGTCACGCCGAGAGTCTCTGTCGCATAGTGCCCGGCGTAGATGATGACCAGACCGCGCTCGGGCGCGTCCACGGCAGTCCAGTGCGGGCCTTCACCGACAATCAGTGTGTCGATTCCCAACGCAGTGGCTTCGTCGAGCGTTGCGCCGCCGGCTCCGGCGCCGGAACAAATCGCCCAACGCCTTGTCTGCCGATCGGCGTCGAACGCAGACGCAACAGCATTACCGCCATGCGTGGCGGAGAACCTGGCGACTCGAGCGACCAACTCACGCGTCGGCGTATCTGAGCTGCCCTGTACGCCACAGGCCACACCCTGATAGTGAGCGAACCCATCGGTGACAGGTAGCGAAAGCTCTGCCGCAAGCAGGCGTGAGTTTCCGAATTCACCATGCGCGTCAAGCGGAAGATGCACGGAATAGAGCGCGACGTCGTGATCGAACAGCAAGCGGATTCGCTCGTATTGGTGTCCTGCAATCGGCTGCAGACCGCTCCAGAACAGCCCGTGATGCACCAGCAACAGGTTCGCGCCCGACGCGACAGCTCTGCGAATGGCCAACTCAGAGGCGTCAACAGCAGTGGCTAAGCGTGTGATCGGGCCACTGTGTGCGACCTGAACACCGTTGATTGCGTTCGGATAGTCAGGCGTGTCGCGCACGTGGAGGAGCTTGTCGACGTGCGCAGCGAGGTCGTTGAGCAAAACGGTCATGGCGTGACGCGCCCAGGCGGCAAAAAACTCCCTTGGCGCATCAATGACTGGACCGAGTCAATTCGCGCGAGATCCGTCGTGGAGGCGCTTTTGGCGAGCAGGGGGCTTGGCTCCCAACGAACAACGTCGTCCCCAGTTCCAAAGCGGATAACTCGAGCCTTGAAGCTTCCTGACTGAACTTCCTTGGCGACTAACAGGAATGCGTGGGGCACGTTGATTACAACGCTGCCAAGCGTAACTTCGGGAGCCAGGTTGTTCTGGTTTGCATTCGACCCGACGATCAGAAGTCCCTTCCCTTCTCTTGCGGCCTGGAATACTCCGAGTCCGGCGGCGTCGGCATTCTGAAAGATCACGTCTGCACCTCGGCGCGTGAGCGCGATGGCCTGCTCTTTGCCGGCGCTCATATCGTCCCAATTGCCGAGGTAGGTAGTGATGACTCGAATACCGGGCCGGAGCAGCTGTGCCCCCTCAGCAAAAGCATCGAACGATGATTTGACCGGTGGGAGCTCGGTGCCGCCAATCGTTGCAATGACCGAGGTCTTCGAGAGAGCGGCTGCCGCCATTCCAGCAATAAACGACGGTTCGTCGAACGCGAACGACAGCGCAGCAACGTTTGGGAGGACGGTTTCGCCGCCCGTCGTCACAAAAATCGTTGCTGGATAGGCTGCAGCAACTCGAACGGCGGCATCTTGAAACTCGAAGCCGTGCCCAATGACGAGCGAGTAGTCGGCGGCTCCGTATTGGCGAAAGTTCTCTTCGAAATCTGCCGGCGTCCGGACCTGTATGTGGCTGATCTGAGCGCCGAGGCTGTCTCTGATGCGTAGCAACCCGGCATATGCGCTTCCATTCCACGCTTCGTCGGAGATTGGGCCTGGAGTTAGAAGCGCGACGCGAAATGCACCGCCCTGCCGGCCCTCCTGATCTCCTCCGCACGAAGTTGCGAATGCCGGCAGCATCAGCAGAAGAATCACGAGCCATAGACGGCAGTGTATTATGTTGCCGGACAGCAAGTTGCGAAAAATTGTAAACACCAGTTTAGTCTGGAAGGGCGCGCCTTTTTGGAATACCTACGCCCGCGCTATCCGTAGTGGCTCCGACTTCGACGCTACGCCGGCGTTCATTCGAACCTGTCCATTGATTTTCGCGCCTTCAATGACGACGATGGACTTCGTGTCGATGTCGCCTGTCACGGAAGCGGTTGTCTGCAACTCGAGCCGTTCGCTTGCAGTGACAGATCCTTCAACTGCTCCACCCACGACAACTTCGTCGCCTGCGACGTTTCCGCGGACAACGCCACCTCGCCCGAGCAAAACCTGGCGAGCGCCCCGGATCGACCCGTTTACCTCTCCGTCGATCTTGAGCACGCCAGATGATTCTATGTCACCCGTGATCGTCATTCCCGCTGCGATGATGGAAAGCGCTCCTTCCACTGGTGCGGCTGCGGCGCGGGCTTCCGGGCGCTGAGGACCATCTTTTCCGAACATTGCCATTTTGCTGCTCCATCGGTTCAAGTCAGAATCATATACGGATCGTGTGTTCGCCGGCTGGATTGTCTTGCTTCGCTCACGGTCAGGGAACTATCGGCCTTGATCCCGCGGGCGCCGGGCGGCTCAACATCGCCTGTACTTGGTCGTATCTCGCCTGAAGATCCCGGATGGTTTTCTCAAGCGTATCAAGCCGCACAGCATCCTGTTCCATACGCGCGATACGGTTGGTGAGGACGGGCACTCGAGCGGCCTGAAACGCCAGGTATCCCCAGCTCAGAATCATCGCCAGCAAGGCAAGGCGAGTCCAGCGATTTGAGATTGCCCGGGCCACTCGAACTTGCCAGTGTCGCAAAACAAACGTGCGGTGGGCAAGCCCACTTTCTCTCTGTACGTGAACGATCATCGCTCCCATGTTGGCAGCGAAAAGATTTCCGTGACCGTCCGATTTTGGGGTAGCCCTGGATGGGTTTGCCATCAGAGCACTTCGCGTGTTGGGCCGAGCAGCAGGTCAAGCATTCGCTCGAGGTCGTCGGCTGAGTAGAAAGAAAGCCGTACATCGCCCCGCCCGGCCGCAGAGACGGTGACGGAGACGTCGGTCTGAAATTTTCGACGGAGCTGTTCTTCAATTCCGCGCGCTTCGGCTGGCCGCTCTGGCGCACCAGCGTCCTTTTTGGCGCGCACCCTTGTCTTAATGGATCCTGACTCGCGAACACGTCGCTCGACTTCGCGGACGGTCATTCCGTCTGTCGCGATCGCCGCAGCAAGCGCGGCCATCGCGCTTGAGTCTGACAATCCGAGCAGCGCGCGCGCGTGGCCGAGCGACACTGCGCCAGTGCGGACGAGGGTCAAGACGGTTTGAGGCAAGGCGAGCAGGCGCAGCATGTTCGCTACGGTCGATCGCTCACGGCCCACAGCGTCGGCAACTTGCTGTTGCGTCAACGAGAATCGTGTCACCAACGCTTGGTACCCTTCCGCTTCTTCAATAGGGTTCAGGTCGCTTCGCTGCAGATTCTCGATGAGTGCCAGAGTGAGAACTGCTTGGTCATCGAGTTCGCGGACGTGTACAGGAACTTCTCGCCATCCTAGTGACTGAATAGCCCGAAATCGGCGCTCGCCGGCGACAATCTCGTACGAAGCTCCAACCGGTCGGACAAGCAACGGCTGCAGGAGGCCGTTGGACCGAATGCTCGATCGAAGTTCAGCGAGCTCGCCCTCATCGAACTCACGACGAGGCTGAAGTGGATTCGGAGTAATCAGTTTGACAGCAATAGTTTGAAATCCTGGGGCGGCTGGAGTATCTGCCTTCGTCGGGAACTTGAGGTCCGCTCTCGCGGCTCCGCTTGTTGGGGCAAGCAGCGCGTCGAGCCCACGGCCAAGCCTGCGAACCCTGTCTGATGACATTATTACTTCTCGAAAGAATAGTGATTAAATGACTGCAATGGCTGGCTGCTCCGGTTGCTCTGTCCGTTCGCTGCGTTGAATCAGTTCGCGGACCACGCCGAGGTACGCCTGGGCGCCAACCGACGAAACGTCGTATGTAATGATTGGCTTGCCAAAGCTCGGCGCTTCCGCAAGACGAATATTGCGGGGGACAACACTTTCGAACACAAGTGCGCCAAAATGTGCGCGAGCATCCTCGGCTACCTGGCGAGACAAGTTCAGTCGAGAATCGAACATCGTGAGTAACACGCCATCAATGCCAAGCGATGGGCTGACCCCCTGCTGCACTGTTTCGATCGTCCTGAGCAACTGAGAAAGTCCCTCTAGTGCGTAGTACTCACACTGAAGAGGGATCAGGACAGCGTCGGCCGCAGCAAGCATGTTCAGTGTGATCAACCCGAGGGACGGCGGACAATCGATGATTACAAAATCATAGTTACCGCGAAGATGCTCGAGCCCTTCCCGCATGCGCAGCTCACGACCAGGCTCGCCGGCTAGTTCTACTTCCGCCGCAGCAAGGTCTGGCGTTGCAGGCATGACATCAAGTAGCTCAAACTGGACGGATCGAATGACAGCTTCGGCGGCAAGCGTCGGATCCAGAAGTACATCATATGTGCTGGTCGCTATTGACTGGCGCTGCAATCCCACACCGCTGGTAGCGTTGGCCTGCGGGTCGCCGTCGACGAGGAGTACTCGCCGTTCGGCCGCAGCCAAGCCGGCCGCAACATTTACTGCTGTTGTGGTCTTACCCACTCCGCCCTTCTGATTTGCGATTGCAAGAACTCGGGACGCCATCTGCACCACATGGAATAGAGTTCGGCAACCTACACACACGGCCGCACGCCGCGCAAGCCAAATTGTTCCACGTGGAACAATATTCTGTGTACGATCTTGATGTGCCGAAAAACAGGATACTCACTATCCACGAGAGGAGATTATTCGTAGTTGCACAAACATTTGTTTATAAACATACATAACTAGTTTCTTTGCAACTGTTTACGAACGCTAATGCGTCGGAACCACATCACTAAGCGTGGTTGACGACGGTTTTTCCACTATCAAGGCGGGGTTGAGGCGCCGTGGACTGCGGAACGGCCGTTCTCCGCAAGTCCGCTCGGACTAAGCTCGGACTAAGTGCGCTGTTAGGATGATCGCTACGTGCGGCGCGGCTTGTCTGGTCTGACGATTGTCGAGCTACGGGCGAGAAGCGCTCGGCGCACGGCTTCGTTCAATGGGAATCCAGCGCAGGGGCGCTGTTCCGTCTACACCATCGCGACGGACAACAAAAACACGGCGCTCTGGAAATCGATTTATTAGTTTGGAATCCCGCTCATGAAAGTCTCTGGCATAAACATTTCCGGATGTTCGGTCGAGCAGGAATGGTGGGAACAGCGCGTACCCGTCACGATCTTCGGAAACGCGAGCGCTGCATATGCTGTCGTATACGCTACCAGGAAGCATTCGCTCTGTTGTGTCAGGCGACACGGTGCTTGCTCGAAGGGATGTCGAATCGCGCATGAGCGGACGAAGCCTGGTCTCCACTACCCCACCCCGCTCTCCCCGTCGCTCAGCATCGGCAATCCCGTGCTCGAGCGAGCACGCGTCGATATTGCGATACAGAGCGGCCGTCGCGCTGCGGGAAACACCAAGTGCCCAGAGACGCGCGATCAGCTGCGCGCCCCAGCTCTCCCGGACGAACACAAGAGCGTTGGTCGCGCCAGCCGCTGCAGCTTCGGCGCCATAATCGGTTCGCATTGAGGTCAATCCCGATCGGTACTGAGAGATACGGACCGGTACGCCGATAGCGTACGTGAGAATCACAGCCGCACCGAGAGCACCAGCGCTTGCAGTTCGTACGACTCGGCGAGTTTCACGATTCGCGATATGCCGCGCAAGTCGAATGCACAGCAGCACGAGTATGGGAATCCACGGCGTAACGAAGCGAGGGCCGAGATAGAAGCCGTCGTGCCAATAGGCGAAATAGAGCAGACTGTGCACGCCGGTCGCGACAAGTAGATACCGCTCGATTGCGGTGAGCGGGACGGCGATAGCGAGTGCTACGATCGCCGGCAAGAGGGAAGGGAACGGCGCCTCGAACAGATACCCGTTGAGTCGCGTCACGTATAGGGACAGGAGCTCTAGGCCACGTTGCGGTGTGTGTGCATCACCCCACGGTGCAGCGTGAAAGCCGAGTCCGTGGGACGATCCCCAGAGCACCTCGTAGCCGAACGACGTTGGTGAACCTGTCGTTCGAACGTTCACCCACATCACAAGCGCTACGGGAATTGCGAGCCCAATTGCCGCGCCGGCGACCGGTGCCCGGAGACCGCGATCTGATCGCGCGCGCCAGAGCAACCAGAACGCCGCGGGGACAGCGAACGCAACTGCGTCGAGCGGACGGACGGCGAATGCGCACCCTGCCGCCAAGCCCGCGGCGAGTGCCCACGCTACTCTATGCTGAGCGACGATACCCTTTTCCGAGAGCACGCGCGTGAGAGAGAGCGAGCCCAGGAGAATCCACATCACCACGGGTCCGTGGCTCATGTGCGACGAAAACTGAAATACCGCAAATGACCCAAGTCCAAAAACCGCGGCGCCCCCCAGTACCGTCAACGGGGACTCGTCGCCGTACACGGCGCGTAGAATTCGAGCGAATACAAAGACGGCGATGGCGCCGCATAGCGGGCCGACCACCCATTCTGCGTTCAGTAGCGATCCGAGTGCGAGCATGGCCGGCCAGCCAGCCGGGAACTGAGAGTAGAAGCGCTCTCCCAAATCGACCATATGCAGCATGGAAAAAAACTCAGGAGCGCTGTCAGTCGGGACGAACAAGTGTCCAGCCGCGTACATTCGCGCCTGCAGCACTTGTACCAATTCGTCGATGAGGAGCGGTTTCCCAGCGAACACGACGCGTGCGACCACCAGGTAGGTCATTCCACAAAACGCAGCAACAGAAATATCTGCGCGAACGGGAAAGCGTCGCAGCACGGCACCTATCGATTGCCCTCGATGTGCCAGTCGGGCGCCAAGTTCAGACAGCCTCCCACGCCACGAGATCGCGGCAACGGTGCCCACCCCGATGCAAATCGCGATACCGATTGCCCACTCGTCCCACCTTCGTGAATATCCGGGGTCTGCAAGGCCACCTGGAATCCACAACGCGATGGGCAGCACACCGAGCGCGAGTAGAAACACGGCCGTGCTACGCACCAGCAAGCGGCCCATACGAGTGCCGGCAACGGTTGAGTCTGTTCGGCCGGAGGACGTCCGACCGCCGCTGGGAAGTTCAGTGTTCAGCGGACCCGCTCGATCTCCAGCACAAGATTCTGGAGGTCTGATGGACTGACGCCTGGAATCGTTGCCGCTTGCGCAAGACTCACAGGACGACGCTCAACCAGCTTGTGGCGTGCCTCTGTGCTGAGCGACTTCATCGTTGCGTAAGGAGCGTCAAGTGGGAGCGCGAATGCGCCTAATGAACGCATCCGTTCGGCGTTTGCGCGTTCGCGCGCAAAGTAGCCCGAATACTTCAACTCAAGCTCTACGCTGACGAGCGACTCATCGTCGGCGGGGCGGGCAAGTTGAGCGGCGTCGAGCAGGTCACCCAGCGCGACCCCGGTCCGACGCGCGAGTTCTGCGACGCGCACGGCGTGCGTCAGAGGTGTGGATCCCGACGCGACAAGAACAGGATCCGCATCATCCGGGGAAATACTGCAATCACCCGCGCGAGTCAGTAGCGCGTCTTCATCGGCAATGCGGCGATCAACAGCCGCGCGCTCTTCGTTTGAATACAAGTCCAACGCGATGCCGAGCGGACCAAGACGGCGAAGCGCGTTGTCCTGACGAACCGTGAGACGGAACTCGCTTCGCGACGTAAACAGGCGATACGGTTCGTCGACGCCGCGGGTGACCAAGTCGTCGACAAGCACGCCTATGTAGGACGATTCCCGTCCGAACGTAATCGGTTCGCGTTCGGCCGCCCGCCGCCCGGCGTTGAGTCCGGCGACGAGACCCTGCGCGGCGGCTTCCTCGTATCCAGTTGTTCCGTTCACCTGCCCGGCAAAGAACAGGCCGCTCACAAGGCGCGATTCCAGAGAGGGAAAGAGACCAGTCGGAGGATAGTAGTCATACTCGATCGCGTAGCCAGGCCGAGTCATCTCGACTTGCTCGAGCGCTGGCACAGAGCGCAGCAGCTCGAGCTGCACCTCAGCCGGGAGTGATGTCGAGAGTCCGTTGACGTACATCTCAGGCGTGTCGAGCCCTTCAGGCTCAAGAAAAACCTGATGTCGTTGTGCGTCAGGAAACCGGACGACCTTGTCCTCGATGGATGGGCAGTAGCGAGGGCCGCGCGCGCCGATGGCGCCGCCGTACATCGCGGATCGGTGGATATTGGACACGACCACGTCCTTTGACCGAGCCTCGGCCCACGTCAGCCAACACGGCACCTGCGGCAGTCGATCGGCGGAGGGGCTAAGGTGCGCCCATCGATACGCGAAAGCGTCGATCTCGCTGTCCTGGCGCTCTGTCCGCGCGTAGTCGACCGTACGTCCGTCAATGCGAGGCGGCGTACCGGTCTTGAACCGCGCGGTTTCGAATCCGTACGCTTCGAGCTGCTGTGCGAGCTCGCTAGTGGGCGGTTCGCCCGCACGGCCGCCGGGAATCTGGAGGTCAGTGCCGATGAATATTCGTCCACGCAGGAAGGTGCCCGTGGCGATTACCACAGTGCGCGCGCGCAGCGTCGTGTCGGCTGTTGTACGGACGCCGGCAACGGAGCCATCTCGATTGAACGAGAGCGCAGATACCGTCGCCGGTACGATCGTCAGACCGGGCCACGCGGCCAGGATCGCCTGCATTTCCCGGCGATAACGAACGCGGTCGCACTGTGCCCGCGGTGCCCAAACAGCTGGCCCTTTGCCGCGGTTGAGCATTCGGAATTGAATCGCGGCACGGTCTGTTACACGGCCCATTACACCGCCGAGGGCATCGACCTCTCGTGCGACGGTGCCCTTGGCAATGCCGCCGATAGCCGGATTGCACGACATCTGCCCAATTGTGTCGGCGCTGCTCGTGACGAGCGCAACACGGCGGCCACCCGAGCGCGTCGCGGCGACGGCCGCTTCTACGCCGGCGTGTCCGCCTCCGACCACAATGACATCGAACTCGTCTACGCTTGCAGGTTCCATCGTCTCTCTGGTATCGTGGCGACATGCCAATTCAGCTTGTATCTGGCGCACCAACACTCGTCGTTCGTCGTAGCGCATTCGAGCGCGCTGCACTGACCCGCGAAGCGATCGACCGCGCCCTGTTACTCACCGACGAAGAGTTTCGCGTTGAGCGCGGCCTCATTGCCATCGGTCCGATCTACGAGGATGACGGACTTGTTGCGCTGGTAAGAGCGTTCGAAGACGCGGGGCTCACCTATTTCGATGACTTCTTTGAAATGAGCGGCAACTGGCCCGAGTGGCTGTCGCTCCTCTCGATGGCGCGCGAAGCGTAAGCGGTAGTCATGTGCTCCGCGCGCCGATTGGCCTATCGTGCGAGATGTCGTTTGAGAAACGCCACCGTTTTCGGCCATGCGTCTCTTGTTGCGGCGACGTTCGCGGTCCCGGCGTCGGCGTTTCTACCGGTTGCGGGATCGTCTTGCGCACGGAGAAATCCGTGAATCGCTCCATCGTAGTCGCTTCCCGAGTAGTCCTTCTTGAGCGCCTTCATCACGGAATCAATCGCGGGCATCATGGCTCCGATTCGCGCGTCTCGCGACCCATTCAGCAACATCACGGGCGCCCGGATCTTCGCGAGCGAGTCAACCATGACTGATCCGGCCACCGCAGGGGTGGTTGCGGTTGCTGGCTGACCACGGGAAGTGTACGGCGATCCGTAAAACGCGACCCCGCCAGAGTAGCCAGCGACTCCTCCGTTTACAGCGTGACCCCAGACCGCGCTACCACCCCAGCAATACCCGATAACGGCGTAGCGGGGAAGTGCAGACGGCAGTGTCATTGCAAAGTTCGCGGCCGCCGCGATAGCACGGTTCTTTTCGGCGGCGTCCACTCCGCTGATCAACTTCACGGCCGAGTCGCGTGTCAGTTCGACGATGCTCGGACCGCCGCGCACGCGTGAATTGAAATCTGGAGCGACGGCAATGAATCCCTCGGCGGCAACCTGATCGGCGACACCGCGAATCCACGTGGAAAGTCCATAGATCTCGTGCACCACAACAACGACCGGCGCATTATCGCGGCGTACGGGATAGACGACCCACGCCATCAACGAATCTGCGGATCCCGGCGTCCATGCAATTTTCACCCACTCGCCGTGCCTCGGGCTCGCTGCTAGCCGCGCAGCTGCTGTCACGTCACTTGCCGGAAGCCCGGGAATGCCCTGCTTTTCGGGCAACGCACTGGCAGTCGGGAGCGAGAAATGCAGGTCGGCTGGCGCCATGTGCACCAAATGGTCATCGGCCCCGGAGGCGCTGACCGACTGCCAGCGCTGGACCGAACAGGCGGACAGCGCAAGCGCACCAACAACAATGAGTTGACGTTTCATCTATACACACCGGGACATAGAGGGAACTCGGAAGCTACGCGCCGAGCGGTGTGCTTGCGAGTCTCATCCAGAGCCAGCGTCGGAGGTCGGAGCCCAGTGACGCACTCACATTCCTTCCGAATGCAACCGGTCAGCGAGTAGGCGTGCGCCTCGTCTCAGGGCGCAGAACCAGATACGTGCGCCCGGCCAGGACCACGGGATCGGCGGCTTCCCGCACCTGATCGAAATCACCGACCCGCGGAACTGAATGCCGAACATCGATGGCGAGCCCTCGTGCCCGAAGCATCAGGACTGCGGCGGAACGGACAAGCGATGAGTCAAAGCTGAATGCATCCCGAATCGCCACGCCTCGTGGGTGAGCCCCAAACGCGTTTAGCACATCGGCCAGCTTGGCTGCCCGGTTGCCCGATAGACTCACCACGATATCAATGGTTGTTGCCGTTTTGGCGGTACCATGGAATACCGCAGCCACTTCACCCGCGATCACGCACGAGAGTCCAGAGTCCATCAGTGCCGCGATGAACTCACCGGCTACCGAAGGCTCGGCCTCACTGTGCGTGGTTGCGAGCGCACGTTCGATCCTCAACGCGCTGCTTTCCGGAGACACGCCGCCGCCCGCGCTTACCACCGGAGTCGCCGCATCCTTGGTGGAAGACTTTCGTGGCCGTCCTCTGCGTTTCGGTACCGCTAGGTGGATCGCCGCTGCCACAGCGAGTGCCGCGCTGTCGTGAAAACGGGAGATATCAACGCTCACAGCTACAGACTCGTCGCGAGTCGCTCCGAGTCGAACTCTACCGGCGTCCTTGCTGATGGTCTTCAGAGCATCAGCTCCAGCGACAGCGGCCCCAACCGAAACACCGATTCCATCGGCGAGGTGGTGCACGAGTCTCCACCAAACGGCGTCGTCAACCGTTCTCAGGATTGGTCTCCCAGTCCGGCGAGCGGCGTTGTATAGCCATTTTGGCTCACAACCAATCGTAAGTGCGAGCGCGGCATCAGAAAGCAACTGTACTCCAGGAGAGACTTGGAAAATAATAATATATCTTGTCCAACAAGTTGATTTTCAGAATTAAGTCTCCATACTAATGTCAGAAACAAAACTTCCAAAAAAGACCTATTTTATCGCGCTTAAAGAGCCAGTATAGAGCTATAATAACGCCACTATACAGCCAACTTCGACAAGTAATCAACCACGCGACGCTCCATGTAGTATTTGGAGAAAAACGGCTGACCTTCGACCCATCCAACATGGCCACCGCGCACCGTAAACTCACACTTCAAGCTTGGCGATTCTTGTGCGCGCTCAACTGCAGCGTGAACTACTGATTTGGGAACGAACGGATCGTCATGAGCGCCAAACAACAGCGTTGGTACCCTCACCTGATGTAGAACGAACAAAGAGCTCGACTTCGCGTAATAGTCAGCCGCATCGTCAAAACCGTGAAGCGGCGCGGTCGCGGCATCGTCAAACTCCCAAAAAGTTCGGGCGACTAGAATCCGATCGGCACGGAGCAGGTCCGGGCGCTGCAGCGCCTTTCGGAGTGCCTTTGGCTTGAGCGTGGCAAGGAAGTGTTTTGTGTAGAGGGGGGAAATCCCACGCTCCAGGTATCGGGATCCAGCCGCCAGGTCGTAGGGCACGCTCACGGCCGCTGCTCTTGCGACCAAAGTCGCAGCCGCCGCGCCCGCGTCGCCGAGCCACTTGAGAAGCACGTTTCCTCCGAGGGAAACGCCGCAGATCACAAGGGGACTACTCGGCGACTGCACGGCAAAGCGGCGCACGATGAAATCCAAATCCGATGTTTCGCCCGAGTGATACAAACGCGGAGCAGTATTGAGTTCGCCGTCACACGAGCGGAACAACAACAAGTCTCCACTCCATCCCCTCGTCCGTGCTTCGGCCAGCAGTCCATGGGCGTACTTGGCACGCACCGTCCCTTCCAGGCCGTGCAGCACGAGGAGGTGGGGAACACCAGCTCGTGCCGAACCCATTCTTGCCAAGGTGAGGTGGTCTCCGTCTGGCGTCGCTACACGCTCGAGTCGGTCGTGCATCAGGCGCTGCCGCCGCCCCTTCTTCCCCCAAATCGTGGGCAAATGTGGGCCCGGCAGCCACCAACACGGTTTGAACTCACTCACGAAGTACGCCTCATGCGGATGCAGGTGTTGCGGAAACGGCGGGCGCAACGTCGCCTAGGCCGACGTGCAACCATATAGTAGTATGCGACCCAGTCCAGGCGTGGCTACCAACAGTACTGCCGGCGGGTGAACGTGGAAGTACAGGTATTCGGAACAAAAAAAAACCAGGAAACGCGCACCGCCCTCCGGTTCTTCAGTGAGCGGCGCGTAAGGGTGCATTTCGTCGACCTCAAAGAGCGCGCTGCCAGTCGCGGCGAGTTGACGCGATTCATTCAGAAATTCGGTATCACGGCACTCATCGATATGGACTCGACTCGGTATCGCGATCTAGGCCTCTCAGTGGTCCGGTATTCAGACGATCGTTGGATCACATGCCTCTGTGATGAGCCGCTGGTTCTCCGTCAACCGCTTGTTCGCTACGGAGCGAAGTTGACGCTCGGTTCCGCCGATGCTGAATGGCGGCAGTGGGTAGAAGCGGGGAAGCGCACGTGACGCTGGTGTGGGTGGGCTTTCTGCTCTTCGTGATCGCTATCCTCGCACTTGACCTCGGTGTGTTCAACCGACGCGACCACGTGCCCAGTGGACGCGAGGCGATCGCGTTCACGATGTCCACGGTTCTGCTTGCGCTGGTTTTCGCAGTGTTTGTCTTCAAGGCGTACTCAGAGCATTGGCAGGGACTCGGATTATCCGTTGACGCGATCGACGGACGCATCAACGACGGGCGTTCCGCCGCGGTGAAGTTTCTCACGGGCTATTTCGTCGAGCTCAGTCTCTCCATGGACAACGTGTTCGTGATGGCGCTGATATTCGCGCACTTGCGCGTGCCGCCCCAGTATCAGCATCGCGTCCTGTTCTGGGGGATCCTCGGCGCACTGGCCATGCGCGGTGGGATGATTGCCGTCGGTGCCGCGCTCGTCTCGCGTTACCACTGGGTGATGTATCTATTCGGCGCATTCCTGATCCTGACATCGCTAAAGATGTTGCTGACCAAGGAACGGGACGAGACGCCGGAGGAACGGTGGATCGTGCGATGGTTGAATCGCCACTTCAGGGTCACGCGCGAGTTTCACGAACAGCACTTCTACGTGTTGGTCGAAGGCAAGCGCTGGCTCACGCCGCTGGCGGTCGCGCTGGTGCTCGTGGAAACGACGGACCTTCTCTTTGCGGTCGATTCAATTCCCGCCATCTTCGCGATTACTACCGATTCGTTTCTCGTCTTTACATCAAACGTGTTCGCTATTCTTTGCCTGCGATCACTCTATTTCGGCCTGGCAGACCTGTTGAAAAAATTCCGGTACCTCAGCGTGTCTTTGGCCGTGATCCTCGGACTCGTCGGCGTCAAAATGCTGGCCGGCATCTGGGTAGACCGCTGGCTTGGTGAGCTCCAGAACGTTGTTCTCCTCGCAACAGTCATCGGCATTCTCGCGACCGGTGGAATCGCCAGCGCCGTGGTGGATCGGCGTCGCTGTTAGGGCCGGCCGTTAGCGCCGGCCGTTAGGGCCGGCCGTTAGCGCGGATTCGTGCCGTGCGCTCGAGTTCGTCGGCGCTCTGGAGGACCTTCAACCGAAGGTCGTCGGCGAGCATGGGATGTGAGGTCAACCAATCGCGAACAATTGCAGCGGCCTCAGCGTCTGTCTGGCCTCCAAGGAATGCACCAAGCCAAGAACCAAGAAAGAAAATTCGCCTATTCTGCTGAATGAAGGGGAGGGAATCGAGTGCTGGGCGAAGGTAGGGTAGCGTCAAGGCGGAGTGCTCGACGGCATTGAACGCTCCAAGCGATCCGCTGGCCCAGTCTTCATTGAGCGTGAGGTCGGCGAAATACCGTGCGAAATAGTCAGCTTTGACCGCGGCCGACTTTCTCGCGGCGCCAGCGCTGAATGCTCGTCTTTGCCCGTCCGCAGTGGTATCACGGCTCGACTGGACACTCAACATGGACTCGGCTCGATTGTCGTCGAGCACCAGGAGCCTATTCACGATCGACCAGCGAGTCGGGTCACGCACGGGCTCACCGACGATCGAGTCGGCGCCAAAGACACCGATGAGGCGAGTTCGGGCCGCATCGGTGGCCGAAAGTCCAATAAACGCATCGAGCATGCTGCGTCGAACACCGAAAGACCGCGCCGTATCGCTCAGTCCTGCCCACAAGACGGCCTCGGCGAGTGGCTGGAGTTCCGCTGCTTCCGTTTCAGTGACATAGACACGAATGGCCCGGTCGAGCCGCCCAGCGAGGCCCGGCAAGATTTGCTCGTCCAGTTCAAGCGGCAATTCGCGGAGAACCAGTCGTGCGAAACGCGCGGGCGCGATACGATACTCGCGAACCTGATCCCATAGCGCTCCCCAGAGCATGCTCCTGAGAAGCGGATCGCGCACCGAACGTAGCGCGCCAGCCTCGAGTGCCCGCATGCTGGCGCTGTCGAGCAAGGAAACGAAATAACCGTAGTCGTCGGCGTTCGGAAACACGAACAGGGGAGCCAGCTTGCCACGCGCGGCGGCGATTTCAGTCGTTGTGCCAGTGAGATCCACGTCAATTCGTTCGGCTGGAGCATTCGCGTAGGCCAGCAACACGCGTGTGCGCATCGGCCATGCGTCTGAGCCCGAAAGCTCCGGGTTCGCAGCGCGCTGGGTGAGCGTGAGGCGAACGATGCGGCCGTCACGAACTTCGACCGCCGGTTCGACGATCGGCATTCCGGGACGAAGCATGAAATTCCTGCCGAACGCTTCGAGACGCAGCCCCGACGCCCGCCCGATGGCCGAGAGCAGGTCCTGCCAGGTCGCATTCGCATATTCGTGGGTTCGCAAAAAATCACGCACGCCTGTGCGAAACGCTTCTTCTCCCGCCAAGTGATTCAGCTGTTTGAGCACGCTCGGGGCCTTGTTGTACACGATCGGGCCGTACGCACTCTTGGCTTGGTCAAGGTTTGCCATGGCCTGCCAAAGGGGTGTCGTACCGAGCGTCTGGTCGACGCCATACGCTGACGGCTTGTTGGATTGATAGAACGTCTTCCATGCGTCAGCAGTCGGCTCGAGCTCCGAGAGAGCCTTGGCACCCATGTACGTAGCGAATCCTTCTTTCAGCCAGAGGTCGTCGAACCAGCGCATTGTGACGAGGTCACCAAACCACTGGTGTGCCGTTTCGTGCAAAATCGTCGAAAAACGGCCGACGCGCCTGGCCAGAGTCGGTCGGTCACGAAAAATGAAGCGATCCTCGTTGTACATAACGAGGCCGGGATGCTCCATACCGCCGAACGGGAATGCCGGTGCCAGCATCATGTCGAACTTTTCGAACGGGTACGGCCGTCCGAAATAGCCTTCCATCCATTCCAGCGCGCGATGAGAAAGCGAAAGCAAAGAGTCCGCGTCTACTTCAAGTGCTCGTGACTTGCGAGCGTACAGGTTGATGGTGCGGCTTCCGACGGCATGCGTAAACTTCGTCCACGGACCTGCGGCGAACGCGATGAGGTACGTGCTGAGCGGTCGGGTCTCGGTGAAACGCGTCGTCACAGTGGCACCAGCAGTATCGGCCGCCGAAACAGAGCCGTTGGCGAGCACGGTCCACGTACGGGGCGCACGAAGCGTCAGTGTTACGCGGGCCTTGAGGTCGGGCTGGTCGAAGCATGGGAACAACTGATTAGCGTCGGCCGGAACGAGGAGCGTATACAAATAGTTACTGCCATCGACCGCATCGCGAGTACGGATGATACTTGCTCCGCTCGGCGCGATATCCGATACAAAATCGACAGTGATTGCATTCGGGCCTTGTCGAAGGTCAGCTGCCGGCACGCGAATGTGGTTGCCGTTGAACGCAGTGCTGTCCGACGAACGGCTGTTGATTCTCAGCGCCGTCACGCGCCGGCCACGGAAGTCGAGAATCACGTCGGACGAGTCGGACCGGGCGAACGTGATCGAAACCGAACCGACCGCGCTGTCTACGCTGGAGAGATCGATGGTAAGATCGTAGCGCACGTCGCGAAGTGCGGCGGATCGTGCGCGCGCAAGTTCGATCGACACCCCGTGGCCGTCCAGCGCTGCGGCGCTTTGCGCCACAGTCCGCTGAGCGTCGACTCGATCTGCAACAAGGAGCGCCAGCACAGCAATCGCAATCGCTCTCGTCATCTGGGATTCTTCCTCAGTTGTTCCGCACGAACACGAATGTCACAGCCATGGACGTGGTCGTTGACCAGCCCCATGGCCTGCATGAATGCATATGCCGTTGTCGGTCCCACAAAGGTCCAGCCGCGTCGCTTGAGTTCCTTGGAAAGCGCCGTGGAGTCGGGTGTTGACGGCATGGTAAGCAACTTGCGCCACGTCAGGCGCTTCGGCCGCAATTTTGCGGCGTGCTCAAACTCCCAGATGAACGCGGCGAGCGATCCAAACTCACTCTGCAGCTCGTGGCAGCAGCGGGCGTTGTTGATCACACTTTCGATCTTGCCGCGGTGGCGTACAATTCCTGCGTCAGACATCAGCCGGTTGACGTCGCGCGCAGTAAAGCGTGCGATGCGGGCGGTCTCGAATCCGGCGAATGCACGCCTGAAGTTCTCGCGTTTTCGGAGAATCGTGAGCCACGACAAGCCGCTCTGGAATCCCTCCAGCGACAGCTTCTCAAAGAGCCTCGTGTCGTCGTGCACGGGGAATCCCCACTCACTGTCGTGGTAGCTGACGTAGAGCGGATCATCGCCGCACCAGGCGCAGCGGGTTACCCCGCCGGCACTCTTCAAGCCAATAGGCACGGGTCGAAGATAGCGGTGCGCGGCCACACCGAAGGCCCATTATCGGGTGGTGCGCTGACCTCCAGAACACGCGGCCATCGGGAGCCCACGGAGTGCCAGTCTATGAGCAGTCCAAGAGCAGTGGAATAGCACCAAGATGGACCTCGTTCGCGCGCCCGTCGAATCCATGGGCAGACTATATCCACAGACGGGGACTGGACCGGTCTAGGAGATTGATGGCTTCACAATCGATCTAAGTATGTGCACGCCCGCGTGATCAAAGTGCCCCATGGCGGCGCTGCCAAAAAGCGCACCGGAGACCAGCAATCAGCTGCCATGTGTACAGTAGAACTGCTCCGGCAAGGCAGTCAGCACAAAAACAAAGATCATATATTGCGTTGGTAATAAGAATGTTACAGATTTCATGGAACATGAAACAGCTCTCTCTGCGTCCAGGCGACGTCGTGGTAGCGCTCCAACTGGCATTATTGCCGGTTTCTCGCCTTGAGGACATCTCCTCCGCTACGCTTCGAAGCCTCGGCGAGGTACACAACGCAGTCGTCAGGCTCCGCTCAGCGCGCCTACTCAAGCCAGAGGCTCGCGAGGTCGTTCGGGAACCGTTGCTGAACTTCATTCGTTGGGGAGTGCCGTTTGCGTTCCCAGCTGTAGTGGGCGGCATGGCTCTCGGCGTGACAACCGGAGTGGTCCCGAGCAGCGGTCTCGGCGCGAATCAATCCGCAAATAGCGCGGAAGTGGCATCCAGCGAGTTCGTCTGGCCAAGCAGCACTGGAACGACACGAGGCCAGGCGCTCGTACCACTCTATGCCAGGGCCCCTGAGCTCGTCGCCATCAACCCGGCGCTCCGCACACTGCTGTCCCTGGTGGATCTGATTCGAATCGGTGGCGCACGAGAAGGCAGCAACGCCATTGCGGCAATCGCGCACGAACTGACGCGAATCGATACGAAGGACGGAGTGTGACCGACTACGCGACACAGCTCCTTCTCCCGGTCGCAACGGCCATTCGACCAGCGCTGAACAGGGTTGTTTTTATTGGCGTCGAAAGCTGCGGTGACTACTTCCGCGTTGATGCCGACCGTGTGAGAGGAGCGTCGCTTCGACACCTTGCTGCTACGACGCTGGCGACAGTTTCGCTCGACCGGATCGGCGCAGAACTCGTGGCCAGCGGACTCTATCGTGACCTGCGGGGTACAGATGAAGAGGAGTGGGTCACTTCCACGGGCTTTCGGATCGTTATCTGTGGCGCTCCGGCCGATACCGCTGATCCGATCGAATCAATGATCCGCGAATACGCCGTGCTGCTCACGAGAACGCTCGCGCTTACCCCCGACGTGTCCGTCCGCGTGAGTGCCCCGGCAACACTATTTGCGCTGTGGTGGCTCAGGCATGCCAAACGCCGCACATCAATGTCGGAGTGTCCACTCATTGAGGATATCATTGAACTGGTCGCCAGGCACCCGGCGCTGACGGATGAAATAGAGGCCGTACCGGCCGAACTACGAACATTCATCGCGACGGCCGCAGGCGGGTTCCTGGCCGACGACAGCGCGGAGTGGGTAATCGCCCGCGCATTGACGGATGCGAGGTTGACCCCGTCCGTAGTCAGGCCGGTCGTGTCTGCGTTCCGAAGAATCGCAGGCTATCCGTGACCCAGCTGCTGTGCGACGGCTCAGAACTCGCCGACGAAACCAATCTCGGGCTCGAGCACCTGCCCAAATCGCGCCTGTACGGCATCCTGGAGAAATCGAATCAACGCGCGCACGTCGGCCGCAGATGCTCCGCCCCCATTAATGATGATGTTGGCGTGCAGCTGCGAGACCCGAGCGTTTCCGACTCGATGTCCCTTGAGGCCACATTGATCGATGAGTCTGCCAGCGCCAACGCCTTCAATCTTCTTGAATATCGAGCCAGCGCTTGGTTCAACGTCGAGTACGGGGTGCCGAGAACCGCGCCACTCGAGGTTTTCGAGCGCGATTCGCTGAATGTCAGCACGCTCACCGGCCGCCAAACGGAAAGTGCCGGAGAGCGCAACCTCGCCGGACCCATGCAATCGACTCGTGTCGTAGCCGAAGTGCATCTCGGCGCTGCCGACGCGTGTTCGCTCGCCACTGGGCATCAAGAGTTCGACCGACTCGACGAACTCTGCCAGAAAAACAGTGCGCTCGCGCGCGGGCGCTGGCGACAGAAAGTGCAGGTTCTGCCAGAGCGCGCCACCCACCGTGCTTGGAATGCCCACAAAATGTTCGAAACCCGAGAGGCCGCGACTGGCACACTCACGGATCAGATCACCGACAACCACCCCGGTGTCCGCGGTCACGCGGTCACCCTCGAACGTCATCTGCCCGGCGGCGTTCCGAATCACCAGGCCACGAACACCGCGATCACCAACCAGGATGTTTGCACCAAGGCCCAGGATCATCCACGGAATGCCGGCGCCTCGCGCAGCCGCTACCGCGTTTGCGAGATCGGCGCCCGAAATGGCATCGTACACAGCATCGGCGGGTCCACCAATCCTGAATGTGGTGAGCGGCGCAAGCGGGACGCCGAACCGCAGCCGATTTCGGTCGACGGAGTCAGGTAATGATGCGAGCAACAGCTCACCCGCGCGACGCGCGGCTGCAACCTCAGGGGTCATGATGTGGGAAATCAATCGGCGGTCCGAACTGGCCGCCAGCCGGGCCGGTAATTCAGCGGTACGACAACGCATGATTTTTGCGATAAAACGGGCGAGTCTGATGGGTGCGATACGACGCCTGTTACCTGTACTGATGTTGATCTCGTCGTTCGCCAGCCCGGCGCCGGCGCAGCGCGCACACCTCGAGAAAGTCGTTCAGCGACGGGTGCTTGCCAACGGACTTGAGGTGATCGTTATAGAGAATCACGGTGTTCCGC
This sequence comes from Gemmatimonadota bacterium, assembly GCA_027622655.1. Classification (GTDB taxonomy): domain Bacteria; phylum Gemmatimonadota; class Gemmatimonadetes; order Gemmatimonadales; family Gemmatimonadaceae; genus Fen-1231. The sequence continues at coordinate 29,724 of JAQBYI010000037.1, forward strand.
TGGTGACGGCCGAAGTGACCGTCCGGAACGGGGCGTTCACGCAAACGCCGCAGTATGCCGGTCTCGCGCATCTGTACGAGCACATGTTCTTCAAGGCCAACGATCAATTTCCCGTGCCGGACGAGTACATCGACGAAATGTCGAAACTTGGCGCGGTGTTCAACGCGTCCACGCGCGAAGAGCAGGTGAACTATTACCTCACCATCTCGGCCGATTCACTTGCGGTCGGGCTCAGGTTGCTTGCGTCCGGATTCCTGGCTCCGACTTTTCGTGCGGATGAACTCGCGAGGGAGCTTCAGGTCGTGATCGGCGAATACGATCGCAATGAATCCAGTCCGTTCTTTCGGATGGAACAGGAGGCGGGGAAGCTGCTTTGGGGAACAGCGTGGAGTCGAAAGAACGTGATCGGCGACCGCGACGTCATCCTTGGCACGACGCCGCAGAAGTTGCGAAACATTCAGCAGCTCTACTATGTGCCGAACAATTCGGTGCTCATTCTTTCCGGCGACGTCGATCCTGGCGCAGGCTTCGCACTGGCCGAACGGTTCTTTGGATCGTGGAAGCGCGGTGACGATCCCTTTGTGAAGTCGCCGATTCCACGCATTCCGGCTCTTGCCGGCCCCAAGGCTGTCATCATCGAAGAAAACGTGAACGCGGTCACCGTTCTGGTGCAGTGGCACGGCCCGAGCGTGCGAACGGACGAGACCGCTACGTTTGTAGCTGACGTCTATTCCGACGTCCTCAACAATCCACAATCACGCTTCCAACAGCGGCTGGTTGACTCGGGGCTATGGCAGGGCGTCGGAGTCAACTACTACACGCTGAACAATGTTGGTCCGATTTCGGTGAGCGGGCAGACCACACCGGAGCGACTTCGCGAAGCGATCCGCGCGCTGTTCGCAGAACTGCGGGCGTCAGTCGAGCCGGGGTACGTGTCCGCGGAAGAGCTCGCGGCGACCAAGGCGAATCGGTCGGTAACGACCGAGTTCGGAATGGAACGAAGTTCCGAATTCGCGCACACGATTGGTTTCTGGTGGAGCGTGTCCGGGCTCGACTATTACCTGAAGTACCTTGACGAAATGGCGAAGCGCAGCGCGACCGACCTGCAGCAGTACGCTCGCAACTATATCATAGGCAAGCCGTACGTTATCGCCGTCATGATTCCCCCTGCAGACAGGCGTCGGATCAACCTGACTGAGCGCGAACTCATCCTTATCGGGGGGACGGTCAGGTGATCGCGCTTCTGTCCACCCTGACGCTTGCGCTGGCGCTGTCGTCTACGCCGGTATCTCCCAGCGCCCGGAATGCGCCTGTCGTGGCGCCGGCTGCGGATTCATTGAAGACGATGTACTCCGTGGGCGGCGTGCGCGTTATTCACCGGCGTGCGAATGTCAGCACCGTCGTGACGAACATCTACCTGCTGGGAGGGGTTCGAAGCGCACCCGCCGGTCGGTCTGGAATTGAGAACTTCCTGCTCCAGGTTGGTGAACGAGGAACCGCTAAGTATCCCCGCGATGTACTGCGCCGCTCGCTCGCGCGAACCGGGAGTGAGATGGTGATTGAGTCTCGCGAAGACTGGACGATGATCGGCGCGCGAACAACGCCAACCGCGCTCGATTCAACCTGGGCGATTCTTGCCGACCGCGTCATGAGCCCCCGGCTCGATTCGGCAGACGTCGAGTTCGTGCGCGAGCAACTCCTGTCGGCGCTGCGACAGCGAAGCGACAGCCCCGACGCGATGCTCGCGTACTTGTCCGATAGCACGGCGTTCGCCGGGAGTTCGTACGCGCTGTCTCCCGTAGGAACAGAAGGGACGATTGCCAACACGACTCACGCCGAACTGGTTCGGTTCCAGCGAGAGCAGATCGTAAAGTCGAGAATATTGCTGGTTGTCGTCGGTAACGTGGACCGTGCGACGGTCGAACGAATGGTTAGCGGGACACTGGCCTCGCTTCCAGCGGGAAGCTACGGCTGGACGATGCCGGACACACTTCCGACCGGAGGGAGCGATGCGTTGATCGTGCGCCGGGCCGTTCCCACCAACTATCTGCAGGGTTCATTTCAAGGGCCCCCGGCGACCAGTTCGGACGCAGCCGCGCTCCGCGTGGCCTCGGCCGTCTTGTCGGGCCGACTGTTCGGAGAGGTGCGTTCGAAGCGAAATCTCACGTATGCCGTTAGCGCGAACTACAGCGATCGTGCACTCACCTCCGTGGGTTTATACGTGACGACAACGTTTCCTGATTCGGTCGTCGCGTTGATGGCGGCGGAGGTCGGGAGGCTGCAGACGTTCGAAATCCAAACGAACTATCTCCTGCCCATCATTCAACAGTTCATCACCGAGTACTTTCTCGAGAACGAAAGCTCGACTGCGCAGGCGAACTTTCTAACTCGAGCGCTTCTGTATCGAGGCGACTTCTTGGCCGGCGAGAGGTTTGTGTCTGATCTCCGGGCGGTAACAGGGGCGGATGTGCGTCGGGTGGCACGGCGCTATTTTCAAAACCCTCGCTGGGTCTATATCGGTGACCCATCACGAGTTAGCCGTGAAAAACTCACCGGGTTCTGACACCTGAAATACCCCGGGGCCACCGAAGGCACCCCGGCGTGTTTGCGTTCTCAATAGATTGTGAATAATTTCACATTCTCGGCTTCGCGAGTCAGCGGGCCCAGATATGACAGCTAAACCAAACGGTCACTGGAGGATTCAGGAAAATGAAGTTCAAGGGAATCGCGCTCGTCGCGAGCGTACTGGTGTTAGGCGCGTGCGGCGGTGGCGAGACGACGGCCGAAGCGCCTGCGGCTGCTCCGGCTGCCGCTCCGGCTGCAACTCCCGCTGGCGGAGCGATGGCGTCCGGAACGGCGATGCCGATTACGGGCAAGATGATCGAAATCAGGATGGTCGGTGATGCGAAGGGATACCGATACGAGCCGGCTATTGTCAGCGCCCAGGTCGGCGACGGACTGAAGTTCCTCATGGAATCGGGCGGCCCACACAACGTGGCGTTCGAAGCGTCGATGATTCCAGCTGGTTCGGCCGCGCAGCTCGATGCCAACTTCGGCACCGACAAGATCGGCACCATGTCGAGCGGCCTGAAGATGGCTCCAGGCGAGTCGATCACGATCTCGCTTGGCGGGCTCCCTGCTGGTGTGTATGAGTTCAACTGCACGCCGCACCTCGCGATGAACATGAAGGGTACGCTCACAATCACACCGTAATCTGATTCTTTGTGATCTTTTGGTTGCAGGCGCCCGGCTTCTTGCCGGGCGCCTGCTTTTTTTCTGGCTCCGACGGCCTTTGTATCTCATATCGGCTC
>JAQBYI010000038.1 GCA_027622655.1 Gemmatimonadota bacterium
TGGCGGGATTCACGCTCTAGTATCGAGACACCACCTGATGTTTTTCAACTAGATCTGGGACTTACCCGCGGGGTCAAGCGAAATGTTTGCCGTAGTGTTTGCCGGTCGGTGCGTGCCAATGGCGCTAAATGTGGTCGGTGAACGCCAAAGCCGCACTATGAAAACGCCTCTTCATAGTGCGGCCCGGTCGGTTTAGCAAACCGCCGCCTTCAGCCTCTCGGCCACGTCTCCTGACAATCGTGTTCGGGCTGCAAAATCTAGATGTTGGCGCAACAACGAACAACCACGGAGGGCACAGGACTCGAACCTGTAAGCGGCTTTCACCGCGGCGGTTTTCAAGACCGCTGCCTTACCAATTAGGACTAGCCCTCCAGCTACAGTCGGGAATCTCGCGGACCGTGGCCGTCGGCACAACTTCGCGTTGGAACGCCGCCGGACGATAGCGTGTTTCGTTGGCGTCCCGTACGTTTATGGCGTCGGCGCCACGCGCGGCCCGCGATGTTCCCGCATTCATCCTCTACGACACAGCTGACGAGGGAATGACTGAACTTCCCGAAAGCGCGAAACCGGCGCTCGATATGCTCAAGAGTGTTGGCGGCGACGACATGGTTGCCATGCTGATGCGTACGTTCCTTCAGTTCGCCGACGAGCGGGTGGCCAAGCTCGCGGAGGAGTCCGGCCAGGGACGCTGGGAGGAAGTGGCGAGCATCGCGCATGCGATCAAGTCGAGCGCGCGCCAGCTCGGTGCGAACGCCCTTTCCGATGCGTGCGCCGTGACGGAGGAAGCCGGCCGCGCGGGTGACGGAATCCAGGCCGCCGCCGGCGTGACGGCGATTCAGGTCGAATTCGCCGCCGCGCGCGAATGGATGCAGGAACTCGCGTCTAAGGCGTCTTCTTAACCGGTACCTGCGTCCGGACCGCCGAGTCACCGATCGGCGCGATGGGCAGCATGCTGGTGTCGGGAGGCGGAACCTGATCGTCCAGGCGAGCAGCGCGAGCCACGGCGTATGCGCGGCGCAATGATGCTGCACCTTCGGCCGATTTCCCCTGCGCGCGCTGAACGCTCGACAGGAGATACCCGAGGTTCACGTACAGATACGGGATGCCCACCGACGGCTGGTCCACCCAGTCGCCCTTGAATACGAGCGACTCCGGGGCCTTGTACTCGTTCCAGAGCGCCTCGGTCCGGGACACGTTCATGTAGCCGTCGATCGGAAGGTCCACGATGTTGCCGTCGGTCTTCACACTGTCGGTCATGACGCGGCGCGTCAGCCCTTCGGTAACGAGGTACTCACCGAGACCCAGCGTCTCGAACGGATAGCCCGCCGACGTCCGACTGAAGTACACCGGGCGGTTTCCGTCCTTGATCATCTGCAGAACGAGAACGTCGGCTTTCTGCAGGAAGCCCGCGGGGACGACGGCTCGAATCTTTCCGGCCTCGAATAACTGTGCTTGCGGAAGCTCGTAACCCTCCGGGATCCGGTCCACCTCATCCAGCGAGAGTGAGAGCGCCGGCCCCGCGGGTCGCGGCCAATCTCTCCCTCTGTATGCCGCAGGCCCCTTGGCGGTGTCGTAGTCTTCGGGCTTCCGGCGCACCATCTGCCGGGCGTACCAGTCCGTGTTCATCAGCGACGTATTCGCGATGAGCACGTCGCGCCGCACTCCGAGCACTTCCTGCGCGTACCAGAGCGGGAACGTGTCGTTGTCGCCAACGGTGACGAGAATTCCGTACGGCTCGACAGAGTTCAACAGGTCCGTCGCAAAATCGGCCGTGTCGGTCTCGCCGCGACGTGACGAACTGCTCCAGTTGGCGAAAAGCGGAATGAAAGCCAACACAAGGATCGGCGAGGTGAGGAGCCAGTTTCGCCGCGAGGGCATTTCCACCGTCGTATCGCCGAGTTTCTTCGGCTCGGCGCCGAGTACCGCAGCGAGCGATTCCCAGACGTATGTGAATCCGAGCGCCGCCCAAACGCTCCAGGCGGAGAAACTCCAGAGATAGAAATAGTCGCGGTCGCGAACCTCACGCATCACGGAGTCGCCGAGCTCGACTGCCTGCGATGCCCCGTACTTGAAGTTCAGGTAGTAGATGAGCACGAGCGTCAGCGTGAACATCAGCGGCCCGAAGAACGTGAAGCTCCGCGGGTCGCGTTTGTAGTGGACCCAGCCTCCAAGCAGGCCAAGCACGAGGAATACCGACGCCAGCGCACCCTGCAGGCCAGGCCGTTCGCCGTGGGCGTCGCGCACCCACTGCCACTTGAAGTAGTACCACCACATGCCAATCTGAGCCGGGAACGCCTCTGCAAAAGAGCATGGGTATGTGTTAACCGAGCACGCCTGACGATCGCCCATCTGGGGCTTGCCGTACTGCTCACGGTTGAAGTTGTACATGAACGCGTCCTTCGTCGCCGTCGAGAAGGTGCATCCCAACCCGATCTCCTCGCGGCAACCGGTCGGTTCACCTTCGTTGACGGCGGGGAAGTAAGCCGCGCGAATGGGCTGCGTGGCGAACGGCGTGATGCCGAGCAGAAACACGCCAGCGAACGCCGCCATGAGCTTCCAACGCAGAATCGTCTTCGGACGGCGGATGAGCACGGCCAGCGCGACAGCCGGTGCCGGGAGCAATCCGGCCATGTGCACACCGTACCCGATGCCGAGGATGTACGCGATGATGATGAGCGTCTTGTCCGAGTTGCTGCCGTCGGGGTCGTCGCACCAGCGGACCGTCAACCACGCTACAATCGCCAACAGAGCCAGCGATACGGTATAGACCTTTTCGTTCACGACCGACTGCGACCAGACCGTGAACGACGTCGCGCCGATCAACACGGCCAGCGACCCACCCGCGATTCGCATCCAGCGTTCCGTGAACCAGCCCACGAGTACGCGTTCGGTGATGAGGAACCACATCCCGGCCGCCGTAGCGCTCGAGAGCGCGGCGAGCAGGTTCACCCGCATCGCTACCGAAGGGGCGATGGGAAGGATGCTGAATACCCGGCCGACCAGAACGAACATCGGGTTGCCGGGCGGATGCGGAATCCCAAGCGTGTACGCGGCCGCGATGTACTCGCTCGTGTCCCACATCGCCGTTTCCGGCGCCAGCGTGATGACGTACAGCACGAGTACGAGCAAGGCCGCGATTGTCGCGGCACCGTAGCTCGGGCGGTAGTCGAGGGAAACGGAGTTGCTGTGTGATGCCATCTGGTTCTGTACGGTCCGAGGGTGAATAATCCTACAATGTCGCGCCGTGGCAGCCCCTCGCGAAAGCGGCTTGAGCACTACCGGCACGTCTACAATGTCCGCGAGGCGTCCGTCCCGGGTATCCCCGGGTATCCCCGGGTATTCCTGGGTATTCCCGGGCGCCCGGCACTGGGATGCAGCCTAGTGGCGAAAGGTTCGACGGCCGGTGAACGCCATGGCAATCCCATGCTCGTCGGCGGCGGCAATGACCTCAGCGTCGCGCACCGATCCTCCGGGCTGGACGATGGCCTTCACTCCGGCGGTAGCAGCATGGTCAACACCGTCGCGGAACGGAAAGAAGGCGTCCGAGCCGAGGGCACACCCCGCCGTGTCATGGCCGGCGGACTTGGCCTTGTGGGCGGCAAGAAATGACGCATCCACCCGTGACATCTGGCCCGCCCCAATGCCGATCGTTGCGCCGTCGCGCGCGAGCACGATGGCGTTCGATTTGACGCCGGCTACTGCACGCCATGCAAACAGGAGATCCTTGCGCTCGGCCGCCGTCGGTGCGCGGCGTGTCACGACGTTCCACGTGGTGTCGTCGAGCCGTGCCGACGGGCGGTCCTGCACTAGGACACCACCGCGAACGCGCTTGAGGTCGGTCGCCACATATGGGCCCGGTCGTCCGACGAGCACGCGGAGATTCTTCTTGCTGCCCAGCGTTGCGAGGGCGCTGGGCGAGAACTCTGGCGCGACCACGCATTCAACGAAGAGTGCCGCAACCAACTCGGCGGCCGCGTCGTCCACCGGCGCCGAGAAGGCGATGACCGAGCCAAACGCGCTCACCGGATCGCACGCGAGCGCCTTGCGGTACGCATCTGCCGGGGTTGCGCCCGTGGCGAGGCCGCAAGGCGTCGTGTGCTTTACGATCGCGCATGCGCATTCATCGCCGAACGGGTCGAGTGCGAGCAACGCGCCTTCGAGGTCGAGGAGGTTGTTGAACGACAACTCCTTGCCACCATGCTGCACGAGTGCCGACAGGCCGGCTCCGGGCCCTTCGATGTAGAACGCCGCTTTCTGTTCTGGGTTCTCGCCGTACCGAAGCAGCTGCTTGCGCGCGAATGACAGCGCCAGCTGTTCCGGGAACTGGTCTTCTCGCTGCGTGGCAAACCACGCGGCGATCGCCGCGTCATACGCCGCTGTATGCGCGTACACCTTGGCGGCCAGTTCGCGTCGGAGGTCGGCGATATCGGCCGGGGCGGACGCGGTCGCGTCGGCAGTCTCACCAATCCCGTCGAGTCCGGCGAGCACACGCGGGTAGTCTGCAGGATCGACGACGACGGTCACGGAAGCGAAATTCTTCGCGGCCGAACGGAGCATCGAGGGTCCGCCTATATCGATCTGCTCGATCACGTCCTGCGGAGCAACGCCAGGTTTCCGCGCGGTTTCGCGAAACGGGTACAAATTCACGCAGACAACGTCGATCGGCTCGATGTCGTGCGCCTCGATCGCGTCGAGATGCGCGGGAATATCCCGGCGCGCGAGCAAGCCGCCGTGCACGGCCGGATGCAACGTCTTGACGCGCCCGTCCAGCATTTCCGGGAAATGCGTGATGTCGCTGATGTCGCGGCATGAAAGGCCGGCTTCGCGCAGTACGCGGGCCGTTCCGCCGGTGGAAACGAGGTCGAACCCGCGCTGAGCGAGTCCGCTGGCGAACTCAGTGAGGCCGGTCTTGTCTGAAACGGAAAGGAGCGCGCGCGGCATCTCGGATCGGTGAGGGAAACGTGGAGATAAGGGAATATGGCTCCACGTCCACGGTCATATCACCCCGCGAGACGGATCGTCACGCCGCTCGGTGGGCCGGCGAAGAGTGGCGCGGCGTTGGCGCCAACCAGCAGCGCTCCAGACGATCCGAGCGCGATTATACCAACCGACAGCGCGTGCACGGCCCTTGGGAGTACGAAGTGCTCGGCGACGAGCACGCGTGCTGCGAGCGTTTCCGCAGTGTCGTCCGGTGCGACCGGGACGTGTGCCCGCACGATCGGGGCACCCCGGTCGTAGCGGGAGTCGACGAAGTGCACGGTGGCGCCTGACTCGGCGTCGCCGGCGGCCAGCACGGCTCGATGCACGCGCGCGCCGTACAGACCTTCGCCTCCGTGGGCCGGAAGCAGCGCCGGATGGACGTTGACGATCGCACCCGCGTACCGAACCGTCACGTGCATCGGGACGAGCTTGAGGTAGCCCGCGAGCACGACCATATGGGTGTCGTGCCCCTCGAGGCGGGCTGAGAGCGCCGCGCCGTCGTACACGTCGGGGATTACTTCGGCGGCAATGCCTGCATCGCGGGCTCTGATCAACGCACCTGCATCGGCACGGTCGCTGAGGACTACACGTACTTGAGCCGGCGCGGGATCGGGCAAAGATGCCAGGTAAGAGAGCAGCGCGCCGAGATTGGAGCCGCCGCCGGATGCGATGACGGCGACATTCTTCACGAGCCCCCCATGCAGAGACCGCTCGGCAGTACCCGCGCTGACGGCGCCGTCATAGGTTGGCGATAGCCGTATCGATTGCCGCCTGCAGTGAGGTCGCGACGGTGGCCTCGGCGTGCGCGCGTTCGATATCCTCTGCCGGCGTGGCTGCGGACGGTACGAGGATGCCGCGCGCGCCGTAGTGTGCAGCCGGAGCGACGTCGCGCCAACGGTCACCAATGAAGCTCGATGCGTCCGCGTCGATCCCGTGTTCCGCGATGGCCTGGTCGAACAGGGCCAGCCCCGGTTTTCGGCAGTCGCAGGGCCCCGTGAAATCGGGATGGTGTGGGCAGTAGTACTCGGCGTCCACGAACGCCCCGAACTCGGCGAGCAGCTGGTGCATTCGCTTTCGTACCGACTCGTACTGCTCGAGCGTGATCAGTCCGCGGGCGATGCCCGATTGGTTGGTCACGACGACCACGGCCACCTGTACGTTGTGGGCCGAACGAAGTGCGCTCGCGGCGCCCGGAAGGAGCTCAACGGCGTCGGGGTCGCTCGGATAGCCGGTGTCGCGGATCAGCGTGCCGTCGCGGTCGATGAAGATGGCTCGTCGGGCTTCGCGCAGCATATCGCCACGTACTGCTGAGCGCACGACCGAAACACGACGGCTGCGGCTCGGCCCGCTCGGAGATTCTTCGATCGGCCCTCGACCCGGAGGCCCGCCGTGGGATTCTTCGATCATACGGCGAGCACCTTCACCGAACTGGCGACGAGCAGTTCGTCGTGCAGCGGCGGAACGGTGCGGATGTCGAGCACGAGATGCGACTCTACGATGCGGCCGACGACCGGAACCGCGGCTCCATGCAGCCGGGCGTTGGCATCCGGCGCAGAGATCCCGTCGAGCCGGACTGCGGCCGAGGGAATACGTGCGCCCGGGAACGCACCGCCTCCGACTGTCGCGTCGCTTTCGACGACGGTGCATGCGGTTCCGCCGTCACGCATCGCAAGGGCAATTGCTTCGGCGCGCGTGCGAACCGAGTCGACCGAATCGGTCAGCATGCGGAGCACGGGAATTTCACGGACGGCTACGTCCGCATCGCGGTACAGCTCCAGCGTCGCCTCGAGCGCGGCGAGCGTCATCTTGTCGACGCGCAAAGCCCGGGCGAGCGGGTTGGCGCGCATCGCACCGACGCTCTCGGCACTTCCGAGCACGATTCCCGCCTGGGGGCCGCCGAGCAGCTTGTCTCCACTCATCAGCACCAACGTAGCCCCGTCGCGGACGGCGTGGCGCGCCGTCGGTTCGCCGCGGAGCCCCCACGGTGAAAGGTCGGCCATCAGACCGCTGCCAAAGTCGTGCACCAGTGCCACACCGGCCTCTGCCGCGAGCTTCGCCAGTTCAGCGGGCGATACGGACGCGACGAATCCCTCAAGCACGAAGTTGCTGCGGTGCACCGAAACGATTGCGGCCGTATTTGGGCCGACGGCTGTGCGATAGTCCGCAGCGTGCGTGCGATTAGTCGTTCCGACTTCCACAAGAGACGCGCCGCTGCGGGCCATGATGTCGGGCACGCGCAAACTGCCGCCGATCTCGACGAGTTCGCCACGCGAGATGACGGCTTCACGGCCGTCGGCGATAGTATTGAGCGTCAGGACCAGCGCGGCGGCGCAGTTATTCACGATCATCGCGTCAGCGGCGCCTGTGAGTTCGCACAGAAGTCGAGCGCAATGCTGATGACGCGAGCCGCGCGCTCCGCGCACCACATCGTATTCGAGGTTCGAGTAGCCGGCTGCGACGTCGCGTACGGCTGCGAGCGCCTGAGCCGCGAGCGGGGCGCGCCCGAGGTTCGTGTGGAGCACCACTCCGGTGGCATTGATCACGGGGCGCAGCGAGCGCACGAGTGCGCGTTCAACCTCTGCGGCAATCGCGGCAACCCATGCCTCGTCTGAATCGGGCGTATCTGTCGACTCGCGCCGCGCGGCCTCGACGGCACGGCGCACCGAGTCCGCCACCAGGTCGCGTGGCGCGCGCGCTGTGAGTTCGCGAACGCCGCTCAACTCGAGCAGTGTTCCGATCGCCGGCAGGCGGCGACGGACATCTGTCATCAGGACGGACCCCGGGGGGGCGGGCGCCCACGGCCCGTTGTGTCTGCCGGCGCCGGCCTGCGTCGCATTAGTTGGCGCTCACTCGTGCGGGGCGGGCCCACGAGTGCCTGCACGTCGGTCACGACGATGCGCAGCGGGACATCCACTTCCAGCGGCTCTGCCGTGATGATCACGAATTCCGTCGGTGGCACCGGGCGCCCGAGCGTTGGAAGCGTGTCCAGTTTCGTCGTGTCGCGTGCGGCGCGCAGCGCGCCAATCTGCGCTTGCGCCGAATCGCGTTGCGATCGCACGCGTCGCAGCGAGTCGGCCGTCGCCACTTCACGGCGTCCGCGCTCGGAGGTATCGGCGCGCGCGATTGAGTCCGCGAGCGCTTCGCGGCGCGTCGCCGCTGCTGAGTCGTACGCCGGAGCGGCCTGAAGTCGCGAAAGTGTGATTTCGGTCGAATCGCGCGCTCGGAAGAGTCGGAATTGCGAGAGTTCAATCGGAGCAGGATCGCGCAGTCCGTGGTCGAACTTCACCCGAATCGTGACTGAATCGGCGACCGCCACGTCGGCGATTCGCGCGCCGATCGTATCGTGCGGAAAGAGATAAAGTTCATGCCTCACGGAATCGCTAACCGTGACCGACACAGTATCCCACGGTTCACGCGAATCACGAATCCCGTTTCCGTTCGCGTCCATCCAGGCCGTCAGTACAAACGCCGACGGTGGTAGCGAAGTGAGAGCGAACCGGCCGCCCGAGTCGGCGGCAATGCTGTACCGGAGAAGGGTGTCGGAACCGATTGTGGCTTCGATACGCGCCGCGCGCGCGACCTTGCCGCCCATCCAGTCGAACGCGACGCCGCGGACCACGCCGTCGGGAATCGTCGCGCCGGTCGAGAACACCGTGTTAAACGACTCGGTCGCCACATTGCCTCGGAGGTCGGCGAGTCCCGGAAGTACGGTCACCGTGTACGCCATATCCGGTCGCCATCCGTGGCGCGGCCGAACAATGACCCGGTCGCGGCCCCAACTCACGTCAGGCGGCCCGTCGCTCGGCGAAATGACCACGAGCTGTGCGAGCGTCTGCGCATTTCGCGGACGTTCGCTGACCACTTCACTGAAGCGAAAAACGACCGATGACGGTTTGGTGTTGACCGAGCCGCTGTCCGGCGTCACAGCAATCAATGTTGGGGCGGCCACGTCCGGCGGGCCGCCCGGCGGCATTCCCTGCGAGGCGCACGCTCCGGCCAGAGCGGCCGACGCCAGTGCTGCGATCAAGCGCGGGAGTGCCGGACCGCGGGCCAGTAGTCTTGCTCGCACGGCCGTCACGCCCCGCCGAGCGCGGTGAGCTTGGCGACGAGTTGCGCTGCACGCGTCGCCCACTCCCGCTCTTTCGTGCGCTCAGCTTCGACGATGGCTGCGGGCGCCTTGCTCGTGAACTTCTCGTTGGCGAGCCGCACGCGGAGGGCGTCGAGCTGCGTTTGGAGCTGATCGAGCTCTGCCGAGAGTTTGTCTCGCTCGCGGCCGAGGTCCACCACGCCTTCGAGGGACACTACGACCTCGACGCCGCCGGCGAGCACCCTGCGCGCTGCCGCTCCGGGCGGCACGGCCGCCTCTGCCACGAGCTCACAGCGTGCCACGCGAGCAATGAACGCTGCCTCGCGCGCGGCCGCAGCGGATCGGAGCGGCGCCGTGCCACTGAGGGCTGCCTGAACGATCTGCCCAGCTGGAACGGCGTAATCACTTCGAATTTCCCGGATCGCCGAGATAGCACTCCGCGCCGCGTCGAACTCATCCGCTGCAGCGCCTGCCGACCGCCGGTCGGCTGCGGGCCACGAAGCGCGAGCGAGCAACTCGCTTCTGTCGCGTCCGGGCAGTTTTTTCCAAAGCGATTCGGTGACGAACGGCATCACTGGATGCAGGAGCCGCAATGCGCGGTCAAACGCGTGCACGAGCAAAGCCCGCGTCACCTCGCGCTCCGCGTGCCCGGGCTGTAATCGCGTTTTTGCGTGCTCGAGGTACCAATCGGCCAAGTCGTTCCAGACGAACGCACGTGCGGCTTCCGCGTATTCATCGAGGCGCAGCCCCTGGCGCAGCTCGTCCGGGCGCCACGCGTTACCGTCGGCGGGGCGGGCGGGCCCGAGTGCGGTATCGGCAGCGGCAATCGCAGCATCAATGCGGCCCAGTATCCAGTGATCAGCCGGCGCGAGTTCGGCGTCGGATATGTCGCTGAGCGAACGCACCGGTACGGTGCCCACCTGCAGCAGAAGAAAGCGGCCGATGTTCCAGAGCTTGGTAGCGAAGTTCCGCCCCGGAGCGAACGACTGTTCGATGTTCTCGTGATCGAGCAGGAGGTCGGACCCCAGGCCCATTCCGGCAATCACGGTCCAGCGCAGCGCGTCGGCGCCATATGCATCGACCACGTCGAGCGGATCGATTCCGTTACCCAGCGATTTTGACATGCGCCGATGTTGTGCGTCGCGCGCCGTGCCGTGGAGATACACCGAGTGGAACGGGGCCACACCGTCGGGATTGTCGGTTGAGCGCGTCACGTACATCCCGCTCATGATCATCCGGGCCACCCAGAAGAACAGGATCTCCGGCGCTGTGACCAACACGTCGGTGGGGTAGAATGCGGCGAGGTCGGGCGTCTTGTCGGGCCACCCTAGCGTCGAGAAGGGCCAGAGTTGCGACGAGAACCAGGTGTCGAGAACATCTTCGTCCTGACGCGTGGCGCCGCCGCACGCAGGGCACGCGGGAGCGTCATCGCGGCTTGCGAAGTGCGCCGGGCATCCTGTCGCCGGCGACTGGCAGTAGAACACCGGCACGCGGTGCCCCCACCAGATCTGCCGCGAAATGTTCCAGTCGCGGATGTTCTCCATCCAGTTCACGTATACCGCTTCCCATCGTTCGGGAAGAATGCGGACGCGCCCGTCCTTTACCGCCTGGAGCGCTGGCGCGGCGAGCGGCGCCATCTTCACGAACCACTGGTCGGAGAGTCGCGGCTCGACGACCGTGTCGCATCGGTAGCATTTGCGCACCGAATGGTGATGCTGCTCCGATTTCACCAGGGCTCCCGACCGCTCGAGCTCCTTTGCCACGCGCTTCCGAGCGTCGAATCGCTCCAGGCCCACGTATTCTGCGGGCACGCGACCGGCCGCGTCCGTGCCTTCGACAACGAATCCCTCGGGCGACAGGATGATCGGCATCTTGAGCTTGTGGCGTTTGCCGACTTCAAAGTCGTTCGCGTCGTGTGCGGGCGTGATCTTGAGAGCGCCCGTGCCGAACTCGCGCTCCACATATGAGTCGGCGATGACCGGGATCTTGGCGCCGTTGGCCGGGTTGATTACTTGCTTGCCAACCATTCCTGCGTATCGAGAATCCTCCGGATGGACTGCGATCGCGACGTCGCCAAACATCGTTTCCGGGCGCGTCGTTGCGACGATGATCCCACGGGCGGCGTCGCTGGCAAGCGCGTAACGCACGTGGTACATGAGTCCCTGCGCGGGATGCGACTCGGCTTCTTCGTCGGACAGCGCCGTGAGGCAGCGCGAACACCAGTGCGTCACACGGTGCCCGCGATAGATCAGCCCGTCCTCGTACCACCTGACGAAGATTTCGCGCACGGCACGTGAGAGTTCCGGCGAAAACGTGTACGCTGTCCGTTTCCAGTCGCACGACGCGCCAATGGCGCGCAGCTGCCGAAGAATGACTCCGCCTTTTTCAGCGACGAATGTGCGCACTTCGTCGAGAAAGGCATCGCGTCCAAGGTCCTGGCGCGTCTTGCCTTCGACGGCGAGCTGCCGCTCGACGACGTTCTGGGTGGCAATGCCGGCGTGATCCGTGCCCGGGAGCCAGAGCGCGGCGTCGCCGGACATCCGGCGCCAGCGCATGAGTACATCCTGAACGCTGTTGTTCAGCCCGTGCCCCATGTGCAGCACGCCCGTGACGTTGGGCGGGGGCATCACGATCACGAAGGGGTCGGCCGTTCCTCCGGCGCGCTTCGATGAGTCGGGAGTGACGCCGAATACACCTGATGATTCCCACGCCTCGTACAGCGGCGCGTCGGCCTGTGCCGGGTCGTAGCGCGACGGAAGGTCGTCTGCGTTGGGCGGGATCGTCATGAACTGCTAAAACTAGCTGGGCGGTGGCGACGGGCGCGACGCTGCCGTTAGCTTGCAATGTGGCCTCCCGCCACGAGTTGCGCCGTTTTCGGGCGACCCGCTGGGGGCGGTAAGACTGGCCCAGAACGGCCCCATTCCGGACGGATCCGACGCAAGTGGCGACAGAGACCATTCAACTCGTGCTCCCAAACGGCGCGACGCGAGATGTGCCGGCCGGCACGCCCGCTCGCGACGTCGTGGCTTCAATCGGCCCTGGGCTTCTCAAGGCTGCCATCGCCGTTGCTGTAGATGGCGAGGTGCAGGACCTCGCCACGCCTCTGCGGAAGAGCGGCGCGTTCGTGGTGCTCAAGGAGAGCGATCCGCGGTCGTTGGCGGTACTTCGCCATTCCGGCGCCCATATCCTCGCCACTGCGGTACGCCGACTTCGCCCCGAAGCCAACATCGGATTCGGGCCGTCGATCGACGACGGGTTCTACTACGATTTCGAGGTTGATAAGCCGTTCACGCCTGAGGACCTCGAGGCATTTGAGGCCGAGATGGTGAAGGTGGCGGCGGAGAAGTACCCGTTCGAGCGCGCAGAAGTGTCAAAGGCCGAAGGCGAAAAACTATTTGTCGACGATCCGTTGAAGCTCGAGCGACTCGCCGAGCTTGGCGACGACGAAGTGATTTCCACGTACACCGACGGTCCCTTCGTCGATCTGTGTCGCGGTCCCCACGTGCCCGACACCTCGTACCTGAGGCACTTCAAGCTGCTGAGCACCGCCGGGGCGTATTGGCGCGGTGATGAGCGGCGGCAGATGCTGCAGCGAATTTATGCGACTGCGTTCTGGAAGAAGGACGACCTGGACGCGCACCTGCACAGGCTCTCTGAAGCGCGCCGTCGCGATCATCGCGTGCTCGGCAAGCAACTCGATCTCTTCCATTTCTTTCCCGTGGCGCCGGGCGCCGCCTTCTGGACCGAGCGCGGCACTCATCTCTGGAACGCACTCGAAGGATTTGTGCGCGAGCGCCAGCAGGACGCGTTCAGCGAGATTCGTACGCCGCTCCTCTACAACAAGACGCTGTGGGAGCAGTCGGGGCATTGGGGGAAATACCGCGAGAACATGTTCCTGGTGCTCGACAAGGAATCGGGCGAGCACGACATGTCGCTCAAGCCTATGAATTGTCCGTCACACCACCTGTACTTCGCGGCGCACAAACATTCGTATCGCGAGTTGCCGGTGCGGTACGTGACGTTCGATCCGCTCCACCGAAACGAGCTTTCTGGTGCGCTCTCCGGCCTCACTCGCGTGCGTCAGTTCTCGCAGGACGACTGCCACGTGTACCTGCGCGAAGACCAGATCGCCGGCGAAGTGCAGTTCCTCATGGATTTCATTCTCAGCTACTACGAAACCTTCGGCCTCGTCGCGAAGCTCAAGTTCGCCACGCGGCCACCGGAGCGTATCGGCTCGGATGACCTTTGGGACCGCGCCGAAAGCTCGCTGCGCGCAGCGCTCGACCAGACCGGACGTGAATACGAGCTCAAGGAAGGAGATGGCGCGTTCTACGGTCCGAAGATTGACTTCGACGTCCTCGACTCGATCGGACGCGCGTGGCAGATCGGCACTATCCAACTGGACTACAACGCGCCCGAACGGTTTGACCTCGAGTACACCGGAGAGGACAATGCCGCGCACCGGCCCGTCGTGATCCATCGCGCGGTGAGCGGCTCGTTCGAACGCTTCATCGCGATTCTGATTGAACACTTTGCCGGCGCGTTCCCGGTGTGGCTCTCACCCGAGCAGGTGCGTGTGCTGCCGATTGCCGACGATTTCGCGCCACAGGCCCGAGAGGTCACGGCCAAGCTGCGGGCGGTCGGAATTCGCGCGCACCTCGACTCACGCAACGAAACGCTGAACTACCGCATTCGCGAAGCCGAAACCATGAAGACGCCTTATATGGCAGTGATCGGCAAGCGCGAGGCAGAAGCCGGTACGCTCGCTGTCCGCGAGCGTGGGCAAGGGAAGAAGCAGGATGTGATTTCCGTGGACGCGTTCATCGCGCGAGTGCTCGAGGAAACGCGGACGCGTGTGCTGCCGACGCCGGGGGCAAGTGATGCATAGCAAACTGCTCAACGCCATCTGTGCGGGCGCCGTTGTCGCGCTTTGCGCGACCGAAGCAACCGCCCAGCGTATTGATATCGGTTTGGGGCTGCGCGTCGGCGTCTCTGCGGCGGCCGGACCGCTGTTTCAGGCATCGACATCCACCAGCGAAAAACCCCCACTCGAACCGGCGCGAGTCGCGGGTCAGCTTCTTGCCGGCGCGTATGCCGGCATTGGCGGCTATGTGATCGGTAGCTTGGCTGGTGGCGCGCTCACTGGTGCGATGCCAGGAGTGTCCGACGACGCGAAGTCGACGATCAAGTTCACGGCAGGTGTGCTGGGCGCCGCCGCCGCAACCGCAGGTGCCGTCTGGACTGTTGGCGATATCGGCGACCAGGCTGGTTCATACACGGACGCGCTCATCGGCACGGCCGGCGGAATCGCGACTGCGTTTCTATTCAACAGACTCGTTTACGGGCACGCCCGACTTCCGTCGGAGCCGGGCTCGTCACGCCTGCGGTGGATTGAGGCCTCGCTCGAGGCGCTGCTTCCATCGCTTGGCGCCACAATCGTGTTCAACTCGAACAGGCGCTACAAATGACCGATCGTTCCAGGATTCCAGTCATCGTGTCAGCCGTCCGCACCCCCATTGGGCGGTTCCTCGGCGGACTGGGCTCCGTTTCCGGTCCAGACCTTGGTGCCGTGGCTGTACGCGCCGCTGTCGAGCGCGCGAAGATCGACGGCGCGGCACTCGACGAAGTGATCATGGGCAACGTCGTGCAGGGCGGTGAAGGCCAGGCGCCCGCGCGGCAGGCAGCGATTCGGGCGGGCGTGCCTGCCACCGTTCCCGCGTTTGCCGTGAACAAGGTCTGCGGTTCTGGGCTGCAGGCGGTGATGCTCGCGGCGCAGGCAATCAAGGCCGGCGACGCGCAGGCGCTGGTGGCCGGCGGAATGGAGTCGATGAGCAACGCGCCCTATTACGTGAATGGTCTCCGTGCCGGAGTGAAGTTCGGACAGCAGCAGCTGGTGGACGGCTTGATTCACGACGGACTCTGGTGCGCGTTCGGACAGAACCACATGGGCGGCTACGCGGAATACGCGGCGAAGAAAGCCGGAATCTCGCGACAGCGACAGGACGAGTTCGCGTACGAATCGCACCAGAAGGCCGTCGCCGCCATCGAGAGCGGCGCGTTCGCCGCCGAGATCGTCACGGTCGAAGTTCCCGGTCGGAAGGGGCCGACGTTCGTTTCGACGGATGAGAGTCCGCGCAAGGACACTTCGATCGAAGCGCTCGCGAAGCTCAAACCAGCGTTTGCGAAGGACGCGCGTGACATGAAGCCCGATGAGCTGACGGTGACCGCCGGCAATGCGCCCGGGCTTTCAGACGGCGCGTCGGCGTTGGTTGTAACGAGCGAAGCGTTCGCCGCCGCCAACGGCCTTTCCGTTCTCGCTCGTATCACGGGCTACGCTTCGGGTGGCATGGAGCCGCGGGACCTTTTCTTTGCGCCGATTGTGGCAGTGCAGAATCTGATGACGAAGACGGGCGCAAAGATCGGTGACTACGACCTCATTGAAGCGAACGAAGCGTTCGCCAGTCAGGCGCTTGCCGACGGCGACGCTCTCGGATGGGACTGGACCCGCGTGAACGTCAACGGTGGTGCGATCGCGTTGGGCCATCCCATTGGGTGTAGCGGTGCGCGCGTGCTCACGACGCTGCTCTACGCGTTGCAGGCGCGCGGCAAGCAGACCGGCCTTGCGACGCTCTGCCTTGGCGGCGGCAACGCCGTCGCCCTGAGCATCGAACTCGCGTAGCCGGTTCGCCCGCCTGTTGATCGCACGCAGACGGGCGAAATGACCGGAACCGCGCTTCGTACCGAGGCAGGCGTACTTCGCGCGCCTTGGCGACTCGCCGTGTTTGGCGCGGCCGTAGTTGCCTCGTCGATCGTGATTGGGGTCATTGGATTTTCGCTGGCGTCGCTTACTTCGGTGTCCGCGATGTCGCGCGCCGCGCGCCTGCCGCTCGACCAACTGCTGAGCGCGATCAGCATCGTCGTGGCAACGTGGGCCACCGGGCGGATGGTCGCTGGTGAAGACTTCGCGATCTGGCGCTATGTCGGTGTCGGTGCGGGGCACTGGTCACCTCGCGTGATCTCTTTGGCGACGGGCGCCGGCGCCGCCACTATTGCCCTGCCGGCGCTCGTGCTTGTCGGCATTGGTGCCGCACAGTTCGATCCGTCGGTTTCGACGGATTCTGCGTGGGCCGTCGCGTGGGCCGCGTTTGCTCTCATGATGCCGGCTGCCATCGTGGAGGAGCTCCTCTTTCGCGGATACGCATTCACGGTGTGCGTTGAAGCGATTGGAAGCCGCGGCGCGATTGTCGTCACGAGCGTGCTGTTCGCACTCGCCCACGTATTCAATCCCGATCCAACCGTCGCATCAGTTACCGCGGTGGCGTGTGCGGGCGTGTTCCTCGCCGTTGTGCGGGTGACGACCGGAAGTCTCGTGGCGGCAGTGGCTGCACACTTCTGGATCAACTACACGCAGGCCGTGGCGCTGCACGCGCCGGTGAGCGGCCTCGCACTTCAGATGCCGGGATACCGGTTCGTCGAGGCGGGGCCCGACTGGCTGACCGGCGGTGCGTGGGGCCCCGAAGCAGGCGCTGGGGCCGTGCTGACGTTCGCCGTTGCTAGCTTTCTCTACCTCAGACGCTTCACCAAAAGATCGAATTCAACTTCCGCGGCGAACTCAGGCGTGACACCGCCGCCGACGCCGTGAGGACACGGAGCCTTCCATGACCGAAACGATTGCAGTGATCGGCGCCGGACAGATGGGGAACGGTATCGCGCACGTGAGCGCGCAGGCCGGCCTGCCTGTCACGCTCGTCGACGTGTCGTCGGACGCGCTTGCGCGCGGTAAGGCGACGATCGAAAAGAACCTGGAGCGCCAGGTGAAGAAGGGCGCGATTGACGCGGTTGCTCGCGATGCTGCACTGGCGCTGATTGGAACCGACACCGACCTCGGAGCCGTCTCCGGAGCGACGGTGGTGATCGAAGCAGCGACCGAAGCGCGCGACCTCAAGTTCAAGATCTTCTCCGACCTCGACCGCCTGGCACCGGCCGGAGCACTCCTCGCCACGAACACGAGTTCCATATCGATCACCGAGATCGCGGCGCAGACCAAGCGTCCGGAGAACGTGATCGGAATGCACTTCATGAATCCCGTGCCGATGATGAAACTCGTCGAGGTAATTCGCGGCCTCGCGACGAGTGACGAGACATGCGCGCGCACGGTCGCCCTCGCCACGTCTCTCGGCAAGACGCCGGTCGAAGCCAACGACTATCCGGGATTCATCGCGAACCGGATTTTGATGCCGATGATCAACGAGGCCGTGTACTGTGTCATGGAGGGCGTTGCCGCGCCGGCAGCGGTTGACGAGGTGATGAAGCTCGGAATGAACCATCCCATGGGGCCGCTCGCACTGGCTGATTTGATCGGGCTCGACACGTGCGTTGCGATTCTCGACGTATTGCACGAAGGTTTTGGCGATCCGAAGTACCGCGCGTGCCCATTGCTCAGGAAGTACGTCGCGGCAGGGTGGTTGGGGCGGAAGACCGGAAGAGGCTTCTTCAACTACAAAGGCGAGTAGACAGTGAACGGTCTACGGTTGACGGGCACCGGTCGGGAGCGGCTGGTCAACCGTGCACGACCTACAGCCGTCCGCCGTCAACCGTCCACTCGCTGTTGCCGTTGCGGTTCCAGGGATGATCGAGACCCTCACTCCGCTTTCCGAGCAGCAGCGAGCGATCCAGCTTCTCGCACGTGATTTTGCCACACGCGAACTCGCCCCGCACGCAGCGGCATGGGATCGGGCGTCTCAGTCGGATCCCGTGATTGTGCGAAAACTCGGCGAGCTCGGATTTCTCGGCATGCTCCTTCCCGAAAACGTCGGCGGACTTGCACTTGATTCGCTTAGTTATCTCCTCGCTCTCGAGGAGATTGCGGCCGCCGATGCGTCGACGGCCGTTTTGATGTCCGTACACAACTCGCTCCCGACCCGGATGATCCTGAACTTCGGGAACGACGCGCAGCGAGACCGCTTCCTCCCCAAGATGGCGACCGGTGAGTTGCTCGGCGCGTTTGCGCTCTCGGAACCTGATGCAGGCTCGGACGCGTCGGCCGTTCGCACGCAGGCCGTGCGCGACGGCGACTCGTGGGTGCTCGACGGCACGAAGGCCTGGGTCACCAACGGGAACACGGCCGATGTGATCGTCACCATGGTGCGCACCGATTCCGCGGACGCGAGGCGTGGCTCACGCGGCATCTCGGCGTTTATCCTGACGCCGGATCTTCCCGGGTTCAGGGTCGGAAAGAAGGAAGACAAGATGGGTCTCAGGGCGTCGCCCACCGTGCAGCTCGCGTTCGACGCGATGCGCGTTCCGGCTGACCGGATGATCGGTGAAGAATGGCAGGGGTTTGTTTACGCCATGCAGTCGCTGGAAGCCGGGCGCCTCGGCATTGCCGCACAAGCCGTAGGGATTGCCCGTGCCGCCCTCGAGGCGGCAATCGCGTACACGAGAGAGCGTCACCAGTTTGGCAAGCCACTCAATTCGTTTCAGGCAGTTGAGTTCCGCCTCGCAGACATGGCGACGCGGCTCCACGCGGCACGCGCCATGCTCCATACGACTGCGGCCGCCAAGGACCGCGGCTTGAACGTCGGCGCTCATGCCGCCATGTGCAAGCTTCTCGCCAGCGAAACCGCCATGTGGATCACAACGCATGCGATTCAGCTCTTCGGGGGATACGGTTACGTCACCGACTATCCGGTTGAGCGACTGTTCCGCGACGCGAAGATCACCGAGATTTACGAGGGAACTTCGGAAGTTCAACGCATCGTGATTGGCCGTGCCGTGGCGGCACGCTGAGGCGTGCGCTGAGGCCCTGTATTTCGTTTTTGTAGTTCGTAGTTGTAGTTCGCAGTCGTAGTTCTACGGGTACAGTCTACCGTACACCGTCTACAGTCTACTTCGGTCGTCGTTACCCACTACCGCCTACACTCTACTTCTAATGAAGCTATTTGAGTCGATCGAATCCCTCGGCCACGAGCAGGTCGTCGCCTGCTACGACAAGGCGTCGGGGTATCGCGGCATCATCGCCATCCACAACACGACGCTCGGGCCGGCACTCGGCGGAACCCGCGTCTGGAACTACGCGTCCGAGGACGACGCCTTCTTTGACGTGCTCCGCCTGTCGCGTGGCATGACGTACAAGAACGCGGTGGCCGGCCTCAACCTGGGCGGCGGAAAGGCAGTCATCATTGCCGACAACGCGACCGCCAATCGCGAGTTGATATTCCGCGCGCACGGACGCTTTGTCGAATCACTCGGCGGCCGGTACGTCACTGCGGAAGACGTGGGCACGAGTCCGGCAGATATGGACTACGTGCATATGGAGACCGACTACGTTGCCGGCCTCGCGAACAAGTCGGGCGATCCGTCGCCGGTTACCGCGCACGGCGTTTTCCGTTCGATTGAGGCGTCAGCGAAGTGGCGTTGGGGTTCGCCGGCGCTGGCGGGGAAGACTGTCGTGGTCCAGGGCATTGGGCATGTCGGCTACTATCTTTGCAAGGAACTTCATGAGGTCGGAGCGAAGCTCATAGTCGCCGACATTCGGAAGGACAAAGTAGAACAAGTCGTGAAGAAGTTCGGTGCCAAGCCCACAACGGACGATGCGGTCTACTCCGAGAAGGCCGACATCTTCGCTCCGTGCGCGCTCGGCGCGATACTCAACGACGAGACGATCCCGCAGCTCAGGGTCGAAATCGTCTGCGGCGGAGCCAATAATCAGCTACTTGAACCCGCCAAGCATGGCGAGGCGCTGGCCAAGCGCGACATAGTGTACGCGCCGGACTACGTGGCCAATGCCGGTGGCGTAATCAACGTGTATTCCGAACTCGCAGGGTGGACGACTGAGCGCGCGCTTCGCAAGGCCGACGAGATCTTCGATACGGTGCTCGGCATTTACAGTCTCGCAAAGGAGCAGGGCATCCTGACTTACGATGCGGCGGACAAGCTCGCCGAGCGGCGCATCGAGGCTATTCGCGGCCTGACGCGCACGAAGCCGCAGTGGCCACGGAAGGGATGATGGCGGAACGCATTCCGATCGCGTCCGACCACGCCGGCTTCGAGATGAAGGAGAAGATCAAGGCGAAGCTCACGGCGATGGGATACGACGTGCATGACCTGGGCACGACTTCAGCGGCGAGCACCGACTATCCCGACTACGCGCATCCGCTCGCCAGGGAAATCGAATCCGGCGCTGCCGCTCGCGGTGTGTTGCTCTGCGGTACCGGACTTGGCATGTCGTACGCGGCCAACCGGCATCCGAACGTACGTGCGGCGGTTGCGTGGCTTCCCGAGATCGCGGAGCTGGCCCGCAAGCACAACGACGCAAACGTGCTGGTGCTGCCTGCGCGCTTCGTGTCCGAAGCGGACGGCGAGCAGATCCTGGCCCGTTTTCTGGACACCAAGTTCGAAGGCGGGCGGCACCAGCCGCGCGTGGACAAGATTGAGATCGGGAAATGACAATGACCGGTTGGAATACGTGGGATCGAGTGGCTCCTGGCCGTGCGCTCACCGAGACGGATCCCGAGATCGCGGCACTCATCACCGCCGAAACAGCGCGCCAGTCGGAGGGACTCGAACTGATTGCCAGCGAGAACTTCGTGTCGCCTGCGGTTCTCGAGGCGATGGGTTCGCCGCTCACGAACAAGTACGCCGAAGGGTTGCCGGGAAAACGGTACTACGGCGGGTGCGAGGTGGTCGACAAGGTCGAGCAGCTCGCGATCGATCGGGCGAAGGAGTTGTTCGGTGCGGAACACGCCAACGTGCAACCGCACTCCGGCGCGCAGGCGAACGCTGCGGTCTACTTGGCGTTCCTCAAGCCCGGCGACACGGTTCTCGGCCTCGATCTGTCACAGGGCGGCCATTTGACGCACGGTTCGCCCGTGAACTTTTCGGGATTGCTGTACCACGCCGTGCACTACGGCGTGAACGACGACGGCATTATTGACATGGACTCGGTGGCCGCCGCTGCGCGCGAGCACAAGCCGAAGATGATCATCGCCGGCTACAGCGCCTATTCACGGGTGCTCGACTTTGCCCGTTTCGCGGATATCGCGCGCGACGTTGGCGCGATTCTGATGGTAGACATGGCGCATTTCGCCGGTCTCGCCGCAACGGGGACATATCCGTCGCCAGTGCCGCACGCCGACGTGGTCACTACGACGACACACAAGACGCTGCGCGGGCCACGTGGTGGGCTCGTCCTCTGCAAGGCCGCGCACGCCAAGGCCATCGACAAGGCGATATTCCCCGGTACGCAGGGTGGGCCCCTTGAACACGTCATTGCGTCGAAGGCGGTCGCATTCAAGGAAGCGCTCGATCCTTCATTCAAGGCCTACTGCGTGGCAGTAATCGACAACGCTCGGGCCTTGGCGGCCGCGCTGGCGTCGCACGGCTTTCAGATCGTCAGCGGCGGCACCGATAATCACCTGATGCTTGTGGACCTCCGCTCCAAGGGGCTTACGGGCAAGGCGGCCGAAGAGGCGCTCGACAAGGCCGGCATCACCGTCAACAAGAACACGGTGCCAAAGGAGACTCAGTCGCCGTTTGTGACGAGCGGAATCCGGATCGGAACGCCGGCCGTCACCACCCGCGGGATGGGACTGGCGGAGATGGATGAGATCGCCGGGCTGATCAACACTGTGCTCGCTGCTCCGGCTGATGCCGCTGTACACGCTACCGTGCGCACCGCCGTTCGGATTCTGGCAGGGCGGTTCCCGCTCTATTGACCGGTGCTCTCAGTTCGGCAGCCTGTTGAGACTTCACGCGACCGCACGCACCTTTCCCTAAGCGTCGGATATGCCGACGCCTCACATTCCTGCTCCCTATCGATTGAACGAACTGGCGTTTCGTGATGGTGTAATGGACCGGATCAGGCTCCGTGAGCCCCGGTTCCACGAGCACGCCTATCTGTTCGTTCTATCGGCGCTCGAGTTTTGCCAAACCCGACTCCCGGAGCGGCGGCATCTCAGCGGGCGCGAACTCATCGACGGATGTCGCGGCCTCGCGATCGAACGCTACGGCCTGCTTGCCCGGACCGTCCTTGGTTTTTGGGGCGTTACCACAACGGTTGATTTCGGTGACATCGTGTTCACGCTCGTTGATCTCGGCCTCTTGCAGAGCCAGCCGACCGACACGCGTGATGAGTTCGCCGACGTGTTTGACTTTGAGGATGCTTTCAACCGCGATTACCCGTGGCAGGTCACGCCGGTCGCGTAGCGCGGCTTGCGTTGACCTGAACCGCTGATGGTACGCGTCACCACGGCGGCAGAGGCCGCGAAAATCGACGCCGACGCGGTCGCAGCGGGTACCGCCTCGTGGGCGCTGATGCTCGCTGCCGGACATGCCGCAGCTGCGGTCATTCTGCAACGATTCGGCCCCGAGCTAGGCGACGGCGCAATCGTGTTTGCAGGGTCTGGTAATAACGGCGGCGACGGTTGGCTCGTGGCAGCCGAACTCGCGGGCGCCGGTGTCCGGGTGGCCGTGGTGGCTTCCGACGATCCGAAAACAGAAGATGCGCGGCGAGCCAAGTCGCTATACCATGAGGCCGCTCGAACGCCTTCGGCGCCGGACGGCGAGGCTCCAATAGCCGCCCGGGTCGTGATCGACGCGCTTCTCGGGACCGGCTCCGCGGGTGCTCCCCGCGACGCGGTCGCCGACGCGATCGGATCCATTGAGGCACTCCGAACCTCCGGTGCGACGATCATCGCGCTTGATATGCCGTCGGGCGTTGACGCGACCTCGGGCGAGGCGGCCGGCGTCTGCGTCCGTGCCGACGTCACAGTGACTTTCGGGACCGTGAAGCGCGGCCTGCTCCGGAATCGGGAAGCCGCGGGCGCGATCATCTGCGTTGATATCGGACTCGGCGCGGCTCCGGCAAACTCTGGGGCACTCGAACTACTCGACGGGCGCCACGCCCTCGCGACCGTACCGGAGATTTCAGCCACCGCACACAAGGGCGCGCGCCGCCGCTTGCTCGTCCTCGGTGGTGCAGCAGGAATGGCGGGAGCCGCAGTGCTGGCTGCGCGCGGGGCGCTGAGGAGTGGCGTTGGCATGGTCAAGCTGTGCGTTGAACAGGCGAGCGTGGCGCCGGTTCAAGCCGCCGAGCCGGCAGTACTCACTGCGGCGTGGCCGGCCGATGCCGATGTGCTCAAGGAGTATCTCCAATGGGCGCACTGCGTCCTCCTGGGTCCCGGACTCGGCTTGACCCGGGCATCGCGCGAACTGGCGATGCGCGTGCTCAGCGATTGGCGCGGCCCCGTGGTTGTGGACGCCGACGCACTCACGGCGTTTGAAGGGAAGGCAGATCAGCTAGGCGAGTTGCTGCAGGGCCGCCCGGCAATCATCACGCCTCACGCGGTGGAGGCGCACCGCCTCGCCGGAGTTCCTGCCGCCGACATCGACGTCGATCGGTTCGACGCTGCTGCTCGCCTGGCGCTCCGCGTGAACGCCGTCGTGCTGCTCAAGGGCGTGCCTACGGTTGTGAGCGACGGACTCCGAACGATCGTCGTCGCCGCAGGCACCCCGGTGCTTGCTACTGGTGGGAGCGGTGACGTTCTCGGCGGAATCGTGGCAACGCTGCTTGCGCAGAGTGGCGACCCGGTGGCGAGCGCGGCCACCGGAGCGTGGATCCACGGTCGGGCAGCAGAGCTTGCCGGCGCCGGCCGCGTGAGGGGAGTTGCACTCGATGACGTGGTGAGAGCGCTGCGCGACGCGTGGGTGCCGCCCTCGGCGCCAGTGGCACCAGTGCTCCTCGAACTTGCGTCGGTCCGCGGCGACCGATGACCGACGACATCGCATTCGGCCCGGGTGGAGAGTTCGATCTCGTCCGGTCCCTTATCGTTCGTTTCGGAAGTGCGGCGCGCGGTATCGGCGACGACGCCGGCGCGTTCGAGGCGCCGGCCGGCGAAACGCTGTTGGTCAGCACGGACGTCGCGGTCGAAAACGTGCATTTCCGCCGCCACTGGTTTACGCCCGATGAAATCGGCTATCGGGCCGTGACTGCTGCCGTCTCCGATATGGCGGCGATGGCGGCTACGCCGCGCGCGATCGTGGTTGCGCTCACTCTGCCGGCTGGTTGGCGCCGGGATGCTGAGTCGCTTGCAGACGGCCTCGCTCGCGCCGCGGTGGCGTGCGACGCTGTAATCGTGGGCGGCGACGTGAGCGACGGCCCTTCGCTGTCGCTGGCTATCACTGTCATCGGCTCTGCGCGCGTGCCGCTTTCGCGTGCGGGGGCGAAAACGGGCGACGCCGTCTGGGTTACCGGGAGGCTTGGGGCCCCGGCGGTGGCGTTGCGTGCATTTGAAGCCGGGACGTCTCCCGAATCAGGTGCACGTGATCGGTTTGCAGCACCAGTGGCGCGAGTGCGCGAGGCTCAGTGGCTCGCCGCGTGCGGTGCCACTGCCGCGATCGACATATCCGATGGCCTCGCGTCCGACCTCGGCCACGTCGCGGCGGCCAGCGCCGCTCGCCTCGTGCTCGATCTCGACCTCATCCCAGTATTTGCAGGCGCCACATCGGGCGACGCTGCGGCCGGCGGCGAGGAGTATGAAATCGCTGTGACCGGTCCGGCTTCACTCGACGGTGCTGCGTTCGCGCGAGAGTTCGGCATCGAACTCACGCGCGTTGGCAGCGTCGAGGCTGGCCCGGCTGGCGTCGTCGCCATGCAGGCCGGCGTAGCGGTTCCGCTTCCGCGCGGCTTTGACCATTTCTCACCGTGATGCACCCGTCCATCTGCGTACCTCAATGATTCGCGCCGTCTTCGTTCTCATTGTCGCGATCTTCGCAACTCTCACCTGCGCGAACGGAGTGATCATTGCGGGGCTCCTCGGCGTTGAGGACAAGGAAGGCGGCGCGTTCGACGTGCTGCAGCGTTCGTGGGCGCGCTTGATAATCTGGGCGGCCGGCGTGAAGGTCGTGTTGCACGGCGAAGAACACATTCGGACGGGCAAGCAGATCATCGTGGGGAATCACGTTTCGTTGTTCGACGTGCTCGCGCTCTGCGCTGCCGTACCGCGCTGCCGCTTTGTGGCCAAACACGAGATCCGGCGCATTCCGATTGTCGGGCCGGCAGCAGGTGCGGCCGGGCACGTGTACATCGAGCGGGAAAACCGAAAGGCGTCGTTCGAGCAGTACAAGGCGGCGGCGGCGCGCATTCACGCCGGCGTGCGCGTGATCGTATTTGCCGAAGGCACCCGGGGATACGACTACCCGCTGCGTTCATTCAAGAAGGGTCCGTTCGTGCTCGCCGTCAGCGCCGGCGCGCCCATCGTCCCGATGCTCATTCACGGCACGATCCCGATGATGCGCAAGGGGAGCTTCCTCGTGCGATCGGGTACGGCGCACATCCACTTTATGCCACCAATCGAATCGACCGGACTCAGCTACGACGATCGCAATGCGCTGGCCGCCGAAACGCACGCGGCGATCGCCGCGCTGCTTGAGCGCGAGTATGGCGTAGCGAGTCCGCGCTGGGATCCGCGGCGCCCGGGCCCAGTTGCCGGCGCTTCCGTAGCGGGTGATTCCGTTACAGCCCCACCCAATAACTCGCTTTGATCAGAAAGACGTTGCGCGCCGGGGCGCCGAAGAGCGCCCGTGAATCGCGCGAGAAGTCAAAGTCTCCAACCCTCGCCTCGTCTTCCTGCTGACGCTGCCAGACCAGAAATAGCGTCGAACCGGGCCGGTACTCCCACCGGAGTACGGCGTTGCCGATGAGCGATCGTACGTTGAAGTCGCGATCGGAAAACGAGAAATCGCTGCTTCCGTTTCCGTCGAAGTCGATGTAGCGCTGGCCGGCGGGGTCCGTGCAAGTGCTGCCGCCGGTGCATCCCACGCCCCCGGTCGACGCGGAATAACTCCCTTCTGCGAACGCGTCGAATGCGAAGCTTCGCGCCTGCTTCAATTGTTTGTACGTCAAATAATTGCCTGACGAGAGAAGCGGCTCGGCGTACATCTGTAGCGTCAGCGTCGGCGAGAACGTGATGTCCATGCGCGTTTCCACGGCAACCTCGCGCCGATCGAGTTCGGCGAACAGATAGCGGGATCCGTAGGTCGGCCCGTAGGGAAGGGCAGTGGAAGTCGCCACATACTGCGCGCCGACTCGCGAGCGTTCCCATTTCGGCTCAATGGTGACCTGCACGCGGGACGATGGCCGAACCGACACGCCCAGGGCGAACTCTTCGCGACTGCCGGCGCCGAGCGCCTGCCGCTCAAACTCCACGCTTGGCTCAAAGACGAGTGGTTTGCGCTCGTCGGTCGTCAGGTCGAGCGACAACTGTGCCGCTCGTGGTGCGATCATCATTGGTCCACCGCGCGTACCGCTGCGGTCGGCGCGTTCGGGCGAGAGCCGAATGTTGGTACCCAACTCCCAATAGTTGAGCAGCGTGGTGTTTGCGCCCAGCGTGATCGAACCATTGACGTGTGAATCGCCCCACGATTTGGCTGACCATAGGTCCTCCAGTGCGTCGTGGCTCCAGTTGTGAAACGTTGACAGCGAAAAGCGGTACGAGCGTAGATGATCGTCGGGCGTGATTTCGCGATACTGCACGCGAAAGCCGCCGTCGAGCACTTCCTGGCGGCTGCTGAACCCGATGTCGTTCACGTCGAAGGTGGGCGTGACCTGGGCCGCCCACACAGATCCCGTCCAGTGTGTGCCGCGGCGCTTTTCGAGGGTCATACGCCAATCCACTCCCGCCAACGACGTCGCTGACGAGTCGACGCCCAGTCGAAGGGCGTCGACACGCTGGAGGTAGTGCGCACTCGATCGTTGCACGCGTATCATGGCCGTCGAGTCGCCGCGAATGTGGCTGCCGGAGAAGTACCCAAAGAACGCGTATGTTCGGTCCTTCCACTGGTGCTCCCAGTCGATTCCGGCACTGAGCGCTTCGGACGGCAGAAAAGCGAACGACCGGTCTCCGGGGAGTTGGCGCGCCTGTAGCGTCGCGATGGCGCCAAGAGTCGATGCGCCTCCTCCGAAATCCTGCTTGGCACGGACCGCGCTATGCACTGTCTGCGGTTCGGCTGTGTACGTCGCAGTCCTGCCATCGCTCTCAAAGAACGCGCGGCCCTTGGCCCGGTCGGTCAACGCGGCGATCGCGCCGATAGAGAGCCCCGACTGCGTGCGCCCGGTGAGTTTCGCGGCGCCGAGAATCGTCGCAGACTCTGGAACGTCCACGTGATCGGAGCCGTCCGGTTCGCGCCCGCTGGGCCTCCTGCCTATGCGCCTTCCATAGAAAAGCCGGTTGTTGCCACCCGACAGCTGGAAGTCGAAGATGCGCGCGTCCTCGACAAAGAACGGGCGCTGTTCGTCGAAGAAGGTTTCAAAGGCCGTGAGGTTGATGACGGCAGGGTCGGCTTCAACCTGGCCGAAGTCCGGATTGATCGTCGCGTCGAGCGTGAACGAGGAACCGAGGCCGTAGCGCATGTCTATCCCAGCGCGACGCGTCCCCCGCGAACCGTCGGCGAACGGGTTTCCCGGCTCGGCTGGCTCAAACTGACCGCCGGCCACGGCATACGGACGCAGTTCGATGCGGCGTACCGTGCGCTCGGTCCGGATTCCGGTCAGCGTTCCATATTGCGAGACGAGTCCTTGCTGAAGCTCAGAGATGAGCGAGAAATGCGTCTCTTCGTTCGACGCGAAGCGGCCCCTGGCAAAGTTGACGCCCCACATCTGGTCACCGGCGGCAGTCTCGTAGCGGAGTTGTGAGAGAGGGATGCGGAACTCCGCGGTCCATCCGACCGAATCGATCTGCACCGCCGACTCCCAGACCGCGTTCCAGGCGGAATCTTCTTCCTTGTCGTTGTAGAAGTACTGGTCGCGCTGAACGCCTGCCGCGGATACGAAGAACGTGTATGCGGTTCGGCGGTCGAGGCGCGGATCGAACGTGACGCCAATCCAGTCCGCCGTGCCTTCCTCGTCGCGCCGAACGAGCTGGCGCGCAATCGTGGCGGGGTCTGAGTCGAACATCCGTGCGGCAACGTAGACCGCGCCGTCGTCGTACAGCACGCGAACCTCGGTTCGCTGTTCGGCCGGCGTACCCTCGACCGGTTTGAGCTGGACAAAGTCGCTGCCGACCGGCGCGTCGGCCCACGCTGCCTCGTCCAGGCGTCCGTCAATCGCGACCGGGCCGGAGCGATGTGCCGCAGCCAGGGACGGTCGAACCGGTTGCGCGGCCCTCGCGGACTGCGCGCTGGCCGTCGTCGAGCTGGTGGCCAGGCCGGCGCTCCAGATGGCGACGGCCGAGCAGAATCGAATCGTTTGGGAGCGCAAAGGCATATGGGGCCGTGAGCGTGGAATGGATGTAAGCCCTGTAGAATAGCGAGTGTGACTCGACGATAGATTTATGTGCGTCCGAGCGAAATCAGCTTACCCCGACCCCGCGCCCCATGTCCGCCATCACCTCGATCGCCGCGCGCGAAATCCTCGACTCCCGTGGCAACCCTACGATCGAGGTTGACGTCTTTCTGGAATCCGGCGCGGCAGGCCGCGCGGCAGTGCCTAGTGGAGCTTCGACGGGCGAGCACGAAGCGCTCGAGCTGCGCGACGGCGATTCCAAACGCTATGGTGGCAAGGGAGTGCTCAAGGCGGTCCGAAATGTTGAGGTCGTCATCGGTCCGGCTCTGGACGGATTCGACTCGACCAACCAGATGGCGCTCGATCGCCTGTTGATCGCGCTTGACGGCACGAAGACCAAATCAAAACTCGGCGCAAACGCGATGCTTGGTGTGTCGATGGCTTGCGCGCGCGCAGCCGCCATTGATGCCGGCCAGCCTCTCTACCGGTACCTCGGTGGCCCAACGGCTCGCACGCTTCCCGTGCCTCTCATGAACATCATCAACGGCGGGGCGCACGCTACCAATACGGTCAACTTTCAGGAATTCATGATCGTTCCAGTGGGCGCGCGCACGTTTCACGATGCGCTTCGCATGGGCGCCGAAGTATTTCACGCGCTCAAAAAGGTCCTCGTGAAGCGCAAGCTCGCTACTGGTGTTGGTGACGAAGGAGGCTTCGCACCAGACCTCGCCACGGATGAAGACGCGATCAAGGTAATTCTCGAAGCCATCACGGCCGCCGGCTACAAGCCCGGCACTGAGATCGCTCTCGCTCTCGACTGTGCGGCCAGTGAGTTGTTCGATGGGAAGCAGTACGTTTTCAAGAAGAGCGGGGCGAAAACGCGGTCGGCGCAACAGATGATCGAACTTTATGCCGGATGGCTGGACAAGTATCCGATCGTATCAATCGAGGATGGCCTCGCAGAATCCGATTGGACGGGATGGGAAAAGCTGACGAGTGCGCTCGGTGACCGCGTCCAGCTCGTGGGCGACGACATCTTCGTGACGAACCGGGAGTTTCTGTCGCGCGCGATCGACGAAGACGTCGGTAATGCGATCCTGATCAAGCTCAACCAGATCGGTACCGTGACCGAAACTCTCGAAACGATCGAGATGGCGCGCCGAAACGGCTACCAGAACGTGATTTCGCACCGAAGCGGCGAAACTGAAGACACGTTCATCGCCGACCTCGCCGTCGCGACGAACGCTGGGCAGATCAAAACTGGCTCGGCGAGTCGCACTGATCGCGTGGCGAAGTACAATCAACTTCTGCGAATCGAAGCGGAGCTGGGTGGCACGGCGGAGTTTCCGGGTGGGGCAGTGTACGGGCTGTAGTTGTGAGGAGGGCGAGCGAAGAGTGAGGAGGACGTGAGGAGGGAGGAGGGAGGGGTGAGGAGGGAGGGGTGAGGAGTGCGTGACGAGTGAGGCGTGAGGGGTGATGGGTGACTCGGCGGAGTGCCGGGGCGTCATTCCGGTGGACCGACAAACTCCGCCATGCCCGCCAAATCCAACCGAAAAGCGACACTTGCCAGACGCGCCGCGCTGTTCGTAGCAGCGGGGGCAGTGGCGTTGTTTGCAATCCAGGGCGGCGAATGGGGCACATTTGACCTGCTTTCACAGCGCAGCCGCATGAAACGCCTCGAAGCCGCCGTGGATTCGTTACAGCACGCGGTGGATTCGCTCAAGCTGTATCGCAAGCGGATCGATAGCGATCCGGCACTGCAGGAACGAATCGCACGCGAGGAGTTCGGCATGGTACGCGGCAACAAGGAGTTGCTCTACCGGTTCACGGAGCCGCTGCGCGACACTTCGCGCCGCCCGGACTAGGCGGGCCGGTCGCGGTGGCGGCCGAGCGGACCCTGATGCGCGGGCTGCTGACGGCATCCGCACGGCCGCGCAAGGCATGGCCACAAGGAAACTCCTCGTGATACATGCGATATCTGCCTTGACTCGGCCTATCGCGGGGCTACTTTTCGACTCACTGACGCGGGGTGGAGCAGCCTGGTAGCTCGTCGGGCTCATAACCCGAAGGTCGCGGGTTCAAATCCCGCCCCCGCCATGGTTCTTCGAAGGCCCGACCGCTTGCGGTTGGGCCTTCGTCGTTAAGGCCTACGTCGATTGGGCGGACACGCCTGCCGCGCGCGCGGCGTTCGCTTATTTTTCGCAGTTCTAAGATGGCATCCGGCAGGGTAGCTCAGGTGGTTAGAGCACGGCACTCATAATGCCGGGGTCGCGGGTTCGAGTCCCGCCCCTGCTATTGGCACAACGCTCCGCGCCCCAACGGGTTGCGGGGCGTTTTGTTTCCTTCGCCAGTTCGGAGCGGCTCATCTGGCACCACCGTTGGCACTAAAGCGTCTGAACTCGTAGTCCGCAAACTTCTTGGCGTCCGCCCTGAGGTCAGCCGCCGAAGGAATAAACTGACCGTAGGTGTTGAGCGTGAGCATCGGCGTCGAATGCCCTAGCTGGCGCTGAACGACATAGATGCTTACCCCGGCCCTCAGATGGGTCGCGGCCCAATGATGTCGAGCGTTCTTCAGCGGGTAGCGCACTTCGAACCCGAGTGCTTTGACGGTCGCACCGTGCCAATGGCTTACGGTGTGCCTGTTCCATTGAGGGAAGACGTGTGCCATCCCTATGGCGCGGCGAGCGATCGCCCAGAATAGGTCCCACACTCGATCATCGACAGTGACGATACGGTCACGCGTGTGGGCTTTTGTTCCCGGAGCACGAATCTGCCTGTTCCTTTCGTCGATGTCGGATCGGCGCACTTGGAGCCCATCCGAAACGTCGAGTCCTGTGCCGTATAGAAGGGCGAAGTACCCCGCCCGTTCCGGTGTCGGTTGGGCGCGAAGGATCTGCTCTACATAGGGCCAGTCGTAGAACCGCGGCGGCAGTTTGCGTTGCTTGGGCCGTTCAACCTCACCCATCGGATCGTGCAGAAACACTGACCGAACTGGTCGGTAGTTGAAGAAGCCTGACCAGAGCGAATGGATCTTGCGCCGCGTTGACGCACTGGCCGGATAGGTCGTGAGTCGTTGACTGAGCCATGCGGCGTCAAGCTGAGAGGCGGGGATGGCCACTCCTTCGGGGAACAGCCACAAGAGGGCTGTTCGTGCATGAGCCACTGTGTCCGGCGAGACCCCACTGCCTGCGTAGCAGTCCAGATACTCAGGCAGCAGCGCCGCAATATCTGCATCGTTCAACTTCTGCCGGAGTGTCGCTGTGTTGCCACGAGCGTCCCGCCAAGCGTCGAATAGCTTGCCGATCACAAGCGTGTGGTTCTCGACCTGCTCCAGCAAGTCCCATTCACGCCCGGATGCGAGGATGTCCCACATTCGGTCGATCTCCTTCGCGAGCCGCCTGTCCTTTGTGCCGGTCGAAATCTGCTTCCACCCGGTGCGGGTTCGAGCTTGGAGGTAGAGCGACGGGCGATCCTTGCGTTTTAGCACGCTCATGCGGCCCTCCTTGACTCGGCCCACCGGTCGAGGTCAGCGATGCTCCAACGTGGCATCCGTTTTCGTTTCCCGGTCGGTGCCAAATCGAGGCACCGGAGTTCGGGGGCAACGTGTGCTCGGAAATGGCTGATGCTCATTCCCAAGAACGCTGCGGCTGCCTTGGCCGACAGATACGCCGGAGATACGCTTGTGAAGCTTGTCATCGAGACCTCGTTGCCGTTGCGGACGGGCCCACCGTGGGCAATACTTGTAAAGCCATTATGTACCAAGGTAACGTTTTTCGTTACCACGTCAAGCTAGCACTCCCGCCAAACACCCACGTGAGCACCGATCTCGGCAACCGCATCGCCCTAACTCGAATCATCTGGCGGGTCCGTACCCGGTCGCCACTGAATCAGAAGTGGATGGGGATCATCGTCGCGCGCCAGCTGGGCAGAGCCAAGCCGTTTAGCAAGATGACCGTATCGCACTGGGAAGCAGGTTCATCGGAACCGGATACCGCCACGCTGGCCACGATCGCGAAGCTGGCGGGCGTCGATCCGGGGTGGCTCGCCTTCGGTGCGGCAAGCAGTGGCCAAGACCCGTTTCAGGCCATGGACGCCGTGACCCAGCGGCTCGTGGAAAGCGAGATGAGTCTCGACAAGATGGGAGGACTGAGCGGCTACCGCGCACCCGAGGTCGAGGCTGCCGACGCATCGGAGAAGCAGAGGAAGTTGGCCGGTCGCCGGTTGGCCACGCTATTGCGGCGTCAGAAGGAGATAGCGGCGATGCCCGACGGTAAGGCCAAGGTCAGGGCAATGGAGCGGCTTCTTTTCGGCGGCCGCCGAAAGCATGAGGACTAAGTGGCGCCCCAGTGACGCCCCGCCCGTAGCATCGCGGGTATGACCAACCCCGAAATGTCCGCGACCCAGCTGGGCCTCTACCTCCGGCGCATCCGGCTCACGCGCTCGATCCCGGCGCTCTACGCCCTGTCCGACGAGATCGAACGGGAATTACCGACTGACGAAGCCATGCCACGGCTGCTGGCGATGATTGCCGTGAAGGCCGGTTCGGCTGGTGGGGGCGAACCAGGAATGGTGCTGCCTTGGTGGTGAGCGTCGTTGGCCTGTTGGCTCTATGTTGATCGACAATGCACCGCACCGCTGATCTG
>JAQBYI010000039.1 GCA_027622655.1 Gemmatimonadota bacterium
CCCCCCCGACCGGCGACGCCAGCGATGATACGCGGGCCACCACGGCAGTCGCGTTGACGACGCCGATCAACCCGTCCGCGGAGCTCCCGCCTGATCGAGGAAGGCAGACACCGCGCAGCAGCCCGGCAGGGTCCGCACCGGCTGGCGTGTTTCGCACCGCTTCGGGATCGAGCAGCGCCAGGTCTTCGACATCATCGACTATCAGCGCTGCACAGTCGCCCGCGACGCGGAGGATCAGCGCCGTATCGGTGCCGGCGCCGTACGCGACGCCGTACGCGACGCCGTTCGCGGCGCGCTCGACGCCAAACGCCCACCCGGCGTCAAACGCGCTCACGGTGCGACCCCGGTGCGCAAACTGACCGGCCATCCCAGGTAGCGCGTTCGGCACGGCGATGAACACCGGTGCATCAATCACTTCCTCCACGTCGGCAACGCTGAACGCAAACCGCTCGTCTCCAACGCGGGCCACGACGTGCAAGGTGCCACGCGCACCCTCCGCAACAGGCGCGGCAGTCGCCGTGGAGAATGACCTGCTCATTTCAGCACTCGGTGGCGCGCCAGCAACTCGTGGGCGGCCCCGGCGACGCCGGCCGGTGTCACTGTCCTGTCAGCACCGGCGATCGCGAACGCTTCGCGCGGCATGCCATACACGGCCGAACTGGCCTCGTCCTGCACCACGGCACCGCCGCCAGCCTCGCGAACGGCCGACAATCCGAGCGCGCCGTCGCGCCCCATCCCGGTGAGGACTACGCCGACGCAGGCCTCGCCATACAACTGCGCCGCGGAAACGAAGAGTGGATCTGCGGCTGGCCTAACGCCCCACACTGTCGGTCCGTCATCGAGCACGATTCGCGTGCCCCCTGAGCCTGCCGCGACGCGCATGTGCTGCCCTCCAGGAGCGAGATACACGGTCCCCTGCCGCACGATTTCGCCGTCCGTGGCTTCGGTGACGGCAAATCTCGTGAACTTCGAGAGCCGCCGCGCGAGCCGCGCAGTGAACCCACTCGGCATGTGCTGCGCCATGAGCATCGCAAAATCATGGTCGGCCGCGAGCCCCGCCACGACATCGCCCAGCGCGCGCGGCCCGCCGGTCGATGCCGCCACCACGACAACGGAACGCGCGGGCAAGCCAACCGGTGCACGAGCACCGGGCGCAGGGCTGCGTTGCACTGGCGCCGCGATGCCCGGGTGGGCCGCGCCGCCCGCTCCGTCGTACACAACTGCGCGCTGCTGCGTACTCGCGCGCGACACCACACCGACGTTGGTCGCGGCAGCAGCAAGGAGCGCGGTCCGGAGGCGGATCGGAATCTTGCCCGGGTCACGTTCCGACACGTCCGCTTTGCGGACGAAGTCCACGGCCCCCAACTCGAGCGCGCGGAGCGTGAGGTCCACACCACCGTCGGTGTCGGCTCCGCTAAGCATCACGACCGGACGCGGAAAGTCTCGCATGATGACTTCAAGCGTTGCGAGCCCGTCGAGCCCCGGCATTTCGACGTCGAGCGTCACGATATCCGGGCGCAGCGACCGCACGGCAGCGATTGCCTCGTTCCCGTCCGCCGCGGTTCCCACAACCTCGAAGCCGTCAATGCCAAGCACCACGTCGCGCAACACGGCGCGGATCAGCGCGCTGTCGTCGACGATGAGCACGGTGCGACTCCTAGGTGACACGCGTGTCACCTCCGGCGAGCCGTACGGCAACGTTTCCGGTGTCAATATCGAACACGATGGACCGGCCGCTTCCGCCACCTACGTCTTCGGAGGCAATGGCGATCCCCGCCTCGGCGAGCGCAGTGCGCGCGGCATCAACGTTGCGCTCACCAATGCGCCCCTTGGGCGTCAGCACATCGGCGAAGAGTCCAGCGCCACCGGCGAGCTTGGCCACGTACGGCCCGTGTGCGCCACGCGCCTTGAGCGCGTGCACGAGGAGAGGCACGGCCGTGTTGGCATACCGCGCGGGGTGCGCCGTTGAAGTCGCCCCTCCGTCCGTTTCGGCCGGCAGCAAGACATGCGCCAGCGCTCCGACACTCTTCGTCGTGTCGCGGATCATGATGATTACGCACGATCCGACGCCGATGCACATGAGCCGCGCGGGCGCAGCCGCCACGGCATGCCGCGCGATGGAGACTCGCAACTCGTTCACATCGGCCTCCGGAAGAGGCGGATCTGATGATCGAGCGCGTCAAACAGGAGGCGCGACTCTCCGAGGACCGCCTCGGCCTTGCCGATGACGAGGTATCCGCCCGGTGCCAGCGCTTCACGAAACCTGCGAAACACTGCATCCTGCGATGGCTTGTCGAAGTAGATCAGTACGTTGCGGCACGTGATCAGGTGGACCGATCCGGGCGGTTGAGCGGTGGCCAGAAGGTCACCTCGCGCGAACGTGATCATCCGCCTGAGTTCGGCGGCTGCGACGTGCGGTGCAGCAGGCGTGAAGTAGCGAGCCCGCACGTCGGCCGGAGTGTCGCGGAGCGACTCGCGCGGGAACTCGCCCACCGCCGCCAGCGCGAGCGCGTCCGGATCGAGGTCAGTGGCCGTGATGCGAATCCGGGACGTCATTCCGACCTCGCCCCTCGCTTCGAGAAAACGGTGCCAGAGCGCCGCAACGGTGTACGCCTCTTCGCCACTCGCGCACCCGGCCACCCAGGTATTGATCGTGGCGTGATTCCCGGCCCAGAGATCCGGGAGCACGCGCTCCGCGACGCCTTCCCACACCTCGGTATCGCGGAACAGGTGCGTCACGTTGATCGTCAGCGCGTCGATGAGCGCGTCATACTCCGCGGGGTCCTCCCGCAGCACGCGGGCGTAGGAGGCGTAGCTCTCGGCGCCGCGAGCACGCATGCGCGCCGCGATTCGTCGCTCGAGGCAACTC
Source organism: Gemmatimonadota bacterium (assembly GCA_027622655.1). Taxonomy (GTDB): domain Bacteria; phylum Gemmatimonadota; class Gemmatimonadetes; order Gemmatimonadales; family Gemmatimonadaceae; genus Fen-1231. Next base: position 2,870 of record JAQBYI010000039.1, read on the forward strand.
CGCTTGTAGCTGTTGACCGCCACTCCGCGCGCACTCACGATTTGCTGCGTAAGCGCCGAGAAATCGGCCGCGATCCGTTCGGCGCTGATCACGATGCACCCCGCGCGGCGTCCAGATTCTGGCGTACGATCGGGTTGCCCGGATCAATGGTGAGCGCCCTTTCCCAGCACTCGATGGCCTCGTCCCGCTCACGGCGCCGCAGCCGGATGTTGCCCAGCTTGAGCCAAACATCTCCACCGAGCGACTCGTTGTATTTCACTGCACGCGTGTATGCCTCGAAGGCCTCGTCGAACGCCCCCGAGCGGTACTGCAGGTCGCCGACGTTCTTGTGCAGCTGCGCGATCCCGGCATCCTCAGCCGTACCGCGCTCGGCCGACGCCAGCGCGGCATCGAATCGACCCTTACGCTCGAGCACGACGGCAAGATTGTTGTGCAGGATGGCCGCGTGCGGATACGCCGCGAGGCCTTCCTCCAGCAACGCAATCGCGCGATCGAGTCCACCGCCCAGCGCGGCCGTAAGCGCTGCGAAATGGAACCACACTGCCATTGGCGGCTTGTTCCCCGCGAGAGAGCGAGCTGTGGCAAATGCGGCTTCGGCGGCGCTGAGCGCACCGTCGCGCAGCGCAAGCACGCCCATTGACGTATGAACGCGCGGGTCGCGATCGCCGCCACGGCGCAGTGCTTCGGCGAGCGCTTCCTTCGCCTTTGGCGTCTCACCGAGTTTCTCGAGCGCAAACGCAAGGTTGTGAAATACGGCAGCCGTGGCCGACCGCGCGTGCGCCGCCTGCTCAAGATCGGCCACCGCAGCCTCATGCCGACCCATTCGCAAGTGCGAGAGACCGAGGTGAAAGCGGGCCTGCAGATCCGACGCCCGCAGTTCCGTCACGCGCCTGAACTCGCGCGATGCCTCATCGAGCATCCCGGTTCGGTAGAACGCTATGCCAAGGTTGCGGTGTTCCTCGACACGGGTATCGGTCGCCGCAGTCGCGTCGGGCGTTTTCGTGCGACCCACGCGATGGAGGAATCCGGCCGTCGCCAGCCCGTACAACGCCTTCCCGACTTCGAACTCGACGAGCCCCGAATCCTCGATGATCTGCGCGACATCGCGATGCCCGTTGATCAGGGGCACGATCGCCGTCTGCTCGGCCGTGAGCTGTGCCTTGCTCTCCTCCACACGCTTGCTATCGAGCTCAAATACGATGTCGAACGACGGGATCTTCTTCTCAATCAGACTCCACTCGTCCACCCTATGCGCGCCCTCGAGCAGCAGCGACTCGGGGTTGATCGAGACGAGAAAGTCCTGCTCCTCGGGGAGGATGTCGGCTTCGAAGTTGAACGCGCCCTCTGCCCAGGTGAACTGGAAATAGACCGCTTCCTCGATCTGAATTCTGTACGACTTCTCGTATGTCGATAAGCGGCAGCACTTCGTCGCGCAGCACGAGGACGTCGCGCCCGTTCACTTGGCGCACCGACTGCGGCCCGCATTCCACGGTCTCTCGTACGTGCGTGAGCGGAATGGCATAGTGCTCACCACCGGCGCGAGCGAGAAGCGCGCGCACGATCGCAACCGTGAGCGGAAGGCGCAGAGTGAACTGCGTGCCGGTTCCGAGATTGGTCTTGAGTTCGAGCGCGCCGCCGAGCGCGCGAACTTTGCTCACCACCGCATCGATGCCCACACCGCGTCCCGAAAGGCCCGTAACCGAGTCTTTCGTGGAGAATCCGGGGTGAGCGATGCAACGCAGCAGGTCGGAATCGTCGAGCTCCTGCACGCCCGGTTCGACGAGTCCTGCGGCCCGCGCACGTTGCAGCACGCGCCCGCGATCAATTCCCCGCCCGTCGTCGGCCACCCGCACCAACACCGCCGCGCGGTCACGCACTGCCGAGAGGACGAGACGTCCCATCGCGGGCTTTCCGGCCTCCACGCGCTCGGCCGGCCCCTCGAGTCCGTGGTCCACCGCGTTCCGCAGCAGATGCACGACTGGCTCTGCCAGCTCGTCCAGGAGGGACCGATCCAGCTCAATGTCGTGCCCCTCGATCTCGAATCGGATCTCTTTCTGCAGCGAGCGTGACGCATCTCGCACCAGCCGCGGAAAACGGTCGAACACCTGAGCAACCGGAACCATTCGACTTGCCGTGATCTCCATCTGCAGTTCGCCAACGAGATGTGCCGCCTGCTGCACGGTTTCGTCGAGCGCCGCGTCGCTCGATCCGGCGGTCAACTGGAGGAGGCGTCCGCGCGCAATCACAAGTTCGCCGATGATGTTCATCATCGTGTCGAGCCGGAACAGGTCGATCTTCACCTGCCGGAGCCGCGCCGACGTTGCCTCGACAATCGGTTCTTCCTGCGGTGACGGCGCGCGTTTTCGGGCGCGGCCGAGCATGTCGACATGCACGCTTTCGATGTCGCCGACGCCGCGAACCGCCGCTTCGATTTGCTCCTGCGTAGCCTCCGTGACCAGCCGGACCGCGAATGCCTTCGGCTCGGTCGCCGCTTGCAGCACTTCGAGCGACGGGCTTACCACAGCCACCGTGCCAATCGCACCAAGTTTTTGTGCCATGATGAACGCACGAACGCCGGGAAGCACAGTCGTGGCCGCCTGACGGATGCGAATGATCACGCCGGGCCCGTCGAACGGATCGTGGGCCTCAGTCCCGGAGTCCGGTATAGCCACGACCACCTGTGATCCTCGGGGCGCAGGAGCGGCAGGAGCGGCAGGAGCGGCAGGAGCGGCAGGAGTCGGGCCAGCCGGCGGCGGGGCGGCGGGTACCGCTTCGCGAAACGCACCGGATAGCCGCGAGAGCGACTGCGTCATGTCCTCGGATCTCGGTGCGCTCTCTGAGGCTTCCGCGATTCCGCGCTCGAGAGCGTCCGCCGCTGCAAAGAGAGCGTCCATCACGGGCTGCGTCACGCGCCCACCGGCGCTGCGCATCCGATCGAGCAGCAACTCGAGCTCGTGCGCAAACTCAGCGACCGCCTGGTACCCCATCGTCGCGCTCATTCCCTTCACGGTGTGCACCGCGCGGAAAACTTCTGCGACCGAGTCGGGTGACTCGTGCTCGGACTCCAAGGCCAGCAGGGCGCGATTGATCGCGGCAAGCTGGTCCTGACTCTCGCTACGGAAGAGTTCCGCGTACCTGGCCGGATCGAGCGCCATCGTCGGATTCAGATTGGGGAAAGTGGAAGCCGCGCGTACTAGGCGCGCTGCCCTCTCAGCCCAACACTCGTTGCACAGCTTCCAGCACGCGACTTGGCTGGAACGGCTTTACCACGAAATCTTTTGCGCCGGCCTGGATGGCCTCGACGACCAAGGCCTGCTGCCCCATCGCGCTGCACATCAGGACCTTCGCATTCGGGTCGAACTCCGTGATCGCGCGCACGGCGTCGATGCCGCCCATGTCGGGCATGACGATGTCCATAGTGACGAGATCGGGGCGTAGCTGCTTGTACTTCTCGACGGCTTCCGTCCCCGTCTCCGCCTCGCCGACAACTTCAAACCCAGCCTGCTGGAGGATGTCGCCAACCATCGTTCGCATGAATATGGCGTCATCGCAGATCAATACCGTGTGTGCCAAGTCTTCCTCACCGTTTGAGTCGTTGAGGCTGTAGAAAAAGGCCTTGTTGGACGCGATCGGATCCGCCGTGACGTTGCGAGGCGACCGGATCGTGATGGGATCGTCCGCAGCGCCCGATTTGGCGATACGAACCACCGGTTTCGAACGGTGACGCTCCCGGTACGGCGGTCTGGCTACGCTGCGTACCCGTGATGGGCGAGCTTCTCGATGTTCTGGACCAGGCAGAACAGTTTCCACTGCCCATCGACTTTCGTGCGACCACGCAGGGTGAAACGGTCGAGCCCTTTGTTGTGGCATAGGTTCCCGAACACGGGCTCCACCGCGCCGAACCGCTGTCCGTACTGCGCGCGGCCCGTGGGCGAGGCGAGGCGCCGTTTCATCCGTGCCGTGTGGCTCTCGGGTTTCGGCGTCGGTGAGACTCGGCCATGAAAGAACACGACGTTGCGGACCGCGGTCGCCTCCGGCGTGCGTAAGCAGCGCGTGCGAAGTGGGCACGGCACACAGTCCCGCTTCGCCCCGCGAAAGTGCGCCCCGACATAGCCGTTGGTCACGTTGGCGCTGCCCTTCCGATAGAGCGACTTCCCGGCCGGACACACACAGGTACGCGCCGCCGCATCATATATGAAGTCGCGTGGCTGATAGACCGTGGTGTCGCTCGGGGACGTGAGCCGAGACTTGTCGTGCAGCGGATCGGGCGCCTGCTGGTGCCGCGCTTGTGTGGCGAAGCGTGCGTCCCGCTTGCGCATGGCGTTGTCGGCGATCAGCGCGTCCACCTCCAGCTGAGCCAGCGCTTTCAGATTCGCTTCGCTATGGTAGCCGGCATCGGCGGTGATCACAGTATGCGCCGCGAGCACCGGGTGGAGCGCCGCGACGACCGGGAGCAACAGCGCCTGCTCCGACCCCGTCCCGTGCGCCTGCGCTTCGACGATGATCTGATGTTTGCCATCCACGGCCGCCACGCCCGTGTACCCTTGGATCACGCCTTTCCCGGTCGCCATCTTGGCACTCTCATTATCTGTGCGATTGCTCTTCCGGATCGTCCCCTTCGGTCCGCGACGATCGTCGGGGTGCGCCGCGAGCCAGTCGCGCATCGCCGCCGCGTCCCGCGTGAGCCGCTCGATCCGGATCGCCGCCTTGGCTGCAATATCCGGCTCGACGGGCCGGGCGTCCGCCTCGCGATGGCGCGCGAGCATCGCCTGCGCCGCGGCTTCCATCTTCGTGGCCTGCCGCGCAAAGTCCGCCCGCGTCCCGCTCCGATGCTTCGACGCGTTGCTCGGGAGCTTCACGCCGTCGATCGCGAACATCTCGCGGCCGATCAAGCCCTCCCGGTCGCAGATCGTGAGCACCGCCGCGAACACGTGCGCGATATCCGCACCCAGGGTACTCACAAAGTGCGCGATCGTGGTGAAGTGCGGCCGGGTATCGCCCGAGAGCGCGATGAACGTCACGTGCTCCTGGCACGCCCGTTCGATCGTGCGGCTACTGACGCTGCCTTGGGAATACGCGAAGAGCACCACCTTGAGCAGCATCGCCGGCGGATACGCCGGGGCGCCCGCGTCGTCGTTCCGGAACCGCGCGTCGAAGTGCGCGAGATCGAGCTCGTGCTCGAGCAGGTGATTCAACGCGTGCTCGAACGTCCCAGGGCAATAACTGCCGCGCGAGGTCCACGGGCAGGAAGCGCGGGTTGGTATCGATGTACTTGTAGCGGGCCATGATGGGCGAGGCGGGCGGGAGCGGACGACGCGGCGACACGTGCGACCATGCTCCCCGTATTAATTGCACCGCGGGTGAATTCGCGCCAGACTTAGTCCGAACCTTTTTCTACAACCTCGTTGATATGACTGGGCTGCTGTCAAGAGGAACGTTTAGTGTGACATGTGTGGTAGTCGGTGTGTGGTGCAACGCGGAGAGAGGCCACGGGTGCCGGCGGAACCTTCGACGATGAATCCTGCTGATATACGCCGGTCAGCGTGGCGGACGGCATGCCACGCCGGAGCGGCAAGAATTGGATTCGTCTGGAGTGCGCTCATTCTAGGATCGGGGATTCGGTCGTCATGCGGACCGACCTACCCCATAACGAGGGCGAGGCAACTCCTGTCGTACCGACGGACACCCGTGGACCTCCGAAGAACAACGTGACAAACAACGTGACGCGTGAGCCGGAATGCGGAATGCAGTGCTGCGGAGTGTCTGATGCCGTCACGCGGCGACGGGCGTTGCGGTCTCACGCGAGGCGTCCAGATCGCGCATCACCGCCCACAGATATCCCACCAGTTCGCGCGCGACGGCGACCACCGCGATCTGCGGGCCGCGCCGCATCGACAGCCGATGGTACATCGTGTACAAGCGCTGTTGCGCCTTCCACGCGTGCAGCGTGACCGTGGGCGATTGTCCACGCTGGCGCACTGCCAGCGCGGGTCCAATCTTCGGATGCAATCGATAGGCCCAGGCGGCCTGCACGAGCACGTGACGGCAATGCGAATTGCCAGCTTTCGTGATCGACCCGCGTCGCTCGCGGGGCCCACTGGAATGCTCGCGTGGCACGAAGCCGAGATACGCCATGAGTTGCCGTGGCGACGCAAATCGCCGCCAGTCAACGAGCTCCGTGGCCAACACCATCGCGCTGTGGACTTGCAGTCCGCGAAAACACTGCAGCGTCGCGACGGCGGGGGCGTACGCAGGGGTCAGCGCGAGATCCGCAATGTGATGATCGAGGACGTCGCGCCGCGAGAGCTTGTACTCGAGGAGCGCAAAGTACTCGCCAAAGACGAGGCGGTCTTCCGCTGCGAGCGGCGAGGTCGTGCCCGTCAACTGGCGCAACCACGTGTAGTGGGCCGGGCGCCAGTTGACGCCACCGCGATAGATGAAGCTGCGGCGCGCGAGAAACTTGAGGATGTAGTGCCGCGACTTGACGACTTCGCGCTGCAGCGTCTCCCGGCACCGCACGACATCGCGCACGCGCTCTTCGGCTTCGCTCGGAATCCGAATCACCGTGAGTTCACCCGCGCGATACAAGCGCGCGAGCTGGCCCGCGTCGTACTTGTCATGCTTCCGCTGCACGCCCGGCTTGGTCGGAATCAGCGACGGCGCGATCACGTCGCAGTGATAGCCCCACCCGTGCATCGCGCGCTGCAACACGTACCCCGCGCCACTCGCTTCGTAGCACGCCCGGAGTTCCCCGTCCTTCGCGTGGCGTTCAAAGACGCGACGAAGCTTGGCACAGTCATTCGGATACTTGTCGATGCGCGTCGGCGCGGATGCGTCCGCCGGGAGGACCGCGATCGTCACGGAGTCCTTGTGGACGTCGAGGCCGAGATAGATGATTGAGGCAGCAGCAGTGGACGATGACATGGGCTGGTCTCCGAAGAAGATGTGCGACAGGAACAGCGTCGCATGTGGCTCTGGTGACTCCGCGCTACACCGGAGGAACTAACCCACGCAAAACGCGGGGGCCAGCCCAGTCATAACTTCTAGCGCGCGACGCCATCGAGGCCGCCATCGCGGGTGTCCGGTCCATCACACGCTCTTGAGATGCCTGCCGACGCTCACCGCGCTGCCGACAAGGCCGATGAGCGCACCGGCAAAGATCCCGGCGACTGACAGGCGGACGTCAAAGAACTCGGCCGAGAACACCACGCGCCCGATGATCTCGTTGGTGGCCCACGTGAGGAAAAGTGCGACCGTCCCTCCCATGGCACCTTTCAGTGCGCCCTCAATGAGGAATGGCCGGCGAACGAAGCTGTCGGTCGCACCGACGAGGCGCATGATCGAGATCTCGCGCGCACGCGCGAGAACGGCCATTCGAATCGTCGAGCCGATGATGATCACCGCAACCAGGGCAAACGTCAAACCGAGTACGGTACCGGCAATCGTGGCCACGTTTCGGATCTGGTAAAGCTTTTCGACCCATTCCTCGCCGAACCGCACGTCCTCAATGAACTCGTAGCTTCGAATGCGAGCCGCCACGGCGCGCACGCTTGCAGGGTCCCGGAAGCCAGGCTTCAGCCGCACGTCAATGGACGCCGGGAGGATGCCTGCGTCGAACACGTCGCTGAACTCTCCGAGTTCGCTGCGCGCGCGCTCCAGCGCCTGGGTCGGTGTGACGAGCGCCGCGGTCGCCACTTCGGGGAAAGCCTGGATGTCGCCAAGCGCCGCGGTCGCCACTTCGGGGAAAGCCTGGATGTCGCCAAGCGCCGCGGCTGACGATTCAATTGCCGTGCCGTCGCCTACGAAGGCCCGGATCTCGACGCGATCTTCGAGCTTGCTCAAAGCCTCGCGAATGTTGAGCGCCACGAGCCCGAATAGTCCGAACGCAAACAGCGAGAATGCGATGGTGGTCACCGAGAGCGCGCTGAGCATCGGCGCGCGGCGGAACGCAAGCAGGGCTTCGCGGGTGGCGAGCGTCATACTACCCCCGGGCTATTGTCGCCGGTATCAAAGACGATTCGACCATGGTTGATCTCGATGGATCGACAGTCAGAGCGCTTCACGAGGTCCAGGTCGTGCGTTGCCATCATCACAGCTGTTCCGGTGCCGTTGATTTCGCGCAGTAGCTGGAATACGCCGCGCGTGGCGCGTTCGTCGAGGTTGCCGGTCGGCTCGTCTGCAAGCAGGACGACGGGATCGTTCGCAAGCGCCCGCGCGATGGCGACGCGCTGCTGCTCACCGCCCGAAAGCTCCGGCGGAAGCGCGTGCGCCTTGGAGGCGAGGCCGACCTGCGTGAGCAGGCGCGCGACGCGCGGCCTGATCACGGACGCCGGCGCGCCGGTAACCTCGAGGGCAAAACCGACGTTCGCCTCTACGGTGCGGTCTTCCAGCAGGCGAAAGTCCTGGAATACGACGCCGAGCTTTCGGCGCAGCCGGGCGACGTCGCGGTGGCGGAGTGTGGCCGAGCTCACGTTCGCGATCTTGACCTCACCGCTCGTCGGAAGCTCGTCGGCGAAAATCAACTTGAGGATCGTGCTCTTGCCGGAGCCGCTGGGGCCGGTGAGAAAGACGAACTCGCCCTTGCCGACCCCGAACGTGACGTCATCGAGGGCGACGCCGGTACGCGGATAGACTTTTTGAACGCGCGTGAACCGGATCATCTCGGCCGAGGTCGGGAGCAGGGCAACCTATTTCAGCGCCTGCTCGACGTCCGCGATCAGGTCCTCAGCGTCTTCCAGGCCGATGGACATCCGGATGAAGCCGTCGGGAACACCGACGCGCGCGCGCTCTTCGCTCGACATCCGTGCGTGCGACGTGTAGCGCGGTTCGCATACCAGCGAATCGACGCCGCCGAGGCTGGCTGCGTGCTGGAAAATCTTGAGGCGCTTGAGAAACCGTTCCGTCGTCTTGCCGGCCCCGGACAGCTCAATGGCCATCATTGCGCCGTATCCGTCGAGCATTGCGCGCGCGATTTCGTGATCGGGGTGATCGATCAGGCCGGGGTAGTGCACTCGCTTGATGTCTTTGTGATTCGCGCACCACGTCGCGATTTTCATCGCGTTGTCGTTCTGGCGTCGTATGCGAACGTCCAGCGTCTTCAGGCCCCGCTCGAGGAGCCACGCGGCAAATGGGTCTGCCGCCTGACCCCAGACGATCAGCTTTTGGAGCACTTCCTGGATGTACGATTCAGTTCCGGCCACGACGCCACACATCGCATCGTGATGCCCATTGAGGAACTTCGTGCCGGAGTGGATGACCACGTCGGCACCGTGTTCGATTGGCCGCAGATTGATCGGGCTGGCGAATGTCGAATCGACGACAAGCGCGAGGCCTTCTTCCGTCGTGAGCTGCGAGATCGGGCGCAGGTCGATCACTCGGCACGTCGGGTTGACCGGCGACTCGACGAATACGGCGCGCGTCTCCTTGCGAAGGCGCTTGCGCCATACGCGGTGCTCGTGCGGATCAACAAGTGTCACGTCGACGCCGTTCCGAGTGAACTCCTCGGTGAGCAGGCGGAGCGTGCCCCCGTAGATGTTCGCGCTGGCCAGTAGATGGTCGCCCGGCCGAAGCAGCGCCATCATGGCGCAGGCTGTCGCTCCCATTCCGCTGGAGAGCAACAGTGCCGCCTCCGCGCCTTCGAGCAGGGCCAGCCGCTTCTGCACGCGCTCGAGGTTGGGCGTGTTGCCGTAGCGCGTGTACAGGAGGCCGGCTTCCGTGCCGATCTCCTGAATGAAGTTCACCGACTGCACGAGGGGCGGGGCGACGGGATCGCCCACGTGGTGCGGACCGGCGCCGCCGTGAATCGCATTCGTCGCTCGCGAGGTCGTTTTTCGGGAGGTGGCCACGGGACTCAGGCGTGCGAAGGGTTGATGACGGCGCGTTCAGAGCTGACGCGAACAAGGCGGACGATTTCGCTCGGAGCCAGGCCCAGGATGTCGCGTGCCACGACACCGCCACGCGGGACCGTCTCGTCGATGCGCACTGTGGCGAGGTCGTGGCGGCGGGGGCCATAGACCCAGACCAGTTCGCCGTCATGCACCATTCGAAGCTGAGCTTCGTACGCCTGCAGCCGAACTTCAGGGCCTCGATCGGCGTCGCCTGACCGCGTCGCCACGAACCCGACGACCTGCAGCGGCGGGTTGTACAACGAGCCCATCACGACACCGCGCCGATCGGCGCAAAGGTGGGCCCGTCGCGCCGCAAGAGGCGGCGGTTCAGCAGCGCCTCAAGCACCAGCGTCAGCTCCGAAGCCTCGCGTTCAATCTCACGCGCAAGGTCGTCCACGTGGGTGGACCCGCGCGTGTGCACCAGCTGCCAGATCACGCGTTCATCATCGCTAACCGCGCCAACGAGCCGGGCCGCGCCGTCCGCAAAGTGCACGACGAGCGCGAGGCCATGGTGAAGGAGCACATCCTCGATGGCTTCGAGATGCGCGTCGGTGATCCCGTGGAACACTAGCGACGACGGGCGTGCGCCACGCCGCGCAAGGTCGAGCAGAAGCTTCGCCACGACTTCGTCCGCGCACGAATAGTCCATCATTCCGATGTGCGTGAAGTCGAGCGTCACCACGTCTTCGGCGCCGACCGAAGCAATCTCGGCCTCAATGCAGCGGCGTACGGCTGCGCCGGTCGAACGCGTCAGGAGGTTGGCGTACGGAAGGTTGGCCGATACGCGCAGCACTGAACCCACGTCGATGCGCGTCATGCGGCCGACTTCTCCGGAATCGTGATCTGGAGCTGCGCCCCGGCGAACGGAGCCAGGTTGTCTCGGCGCGGAACGTCGTCGTCCCACGGGGGAACCAGCGCGATGCGCGCCGTGCCGCTTCGAACGGACAGCTTGCCGTCCCATCGATGCACGTACCCCCTGATCCCCTTCAATCCCTGACCACGGCCGGCGTCCGAATAGCGGCTGACTCCGTTGACGACGGCGGTTTCGAGCGCGAAACCGTCGTCCCACCGGTCCGTGAGCGGACGGCGCGGGCTTGATTCGAGGGATCGGCGGAAGCCCACGCCGGCATCACACACCGCTATGACTACTGCAAGACGACCGCCGAGCCGTTTTCGATACTGATAGACCTGAACCATCACCCAGCCGCCGCGCCCTGCGTGCTCGACGATATTCTGGCACGCTTCCGAGAGGGCCATGGTGAAGCCCATGGTCGCACGCGAGATGAGATGGAGGCGGTTGGTCAGGATATGCGTCGCCTTGTCCTTGATGCGCTCGACAACTGTGTGCACGTCGTCGCTCTTGACCACCGGCGTGAGTTCCAGGAGCACGTCGCTCTCTCGCGTCGTGCGCGGACGCGGCACCGTTCCCTGAACGTCGTAGAGTTCCTCGGCGTGCCGGAAGAATCCGGCGCGGGCCCAGTACGTGACTTTGTCCTGGTCTTCCGGAGGGAGGAACGTGGGCCGCTCGGACCTCGTTTGTGCCAGCGTGAGCAGCGCGGTCAGTCCGTACGGCGACGCAAACGTGCAATGCCGCGCGTCGACAATAACCTTGGCGTCCACCGGTTGTGCCGCGAGCTGCTCGAGCACGAGCTCGAACGACAGATCGTCCAGCGACGACGGCACTGTGATGACGGCGGTCACGTTGGACTCAGCTCTCCGCGGAGGTGATAGGCGAGTCCGGACGCTCCCCGGTGCTCGACGTTGCGCGCTGCGGCGCGCATCGCCGCGTGTAACGCATCAGTCATAATATCACCGCGAAGCAGATGCGAGAAGAACGTGGCACCCCACACGTCTCCACACCCGGTTGGGTCGCCCCCTTGCGCATCGCGTGCAGGTTCTGCAGAGACGAGTGCGGTGCGCACCGGTCCGGACGTCGCGCTCAGCGCGTGTACGCGCGCCGAATCGAGGTCGTCGAGTCGCGAAAACGTCGGCGCGGCGAAGTAAACGGCGCCTCGCGCGCCCAGCGTCACGACGAGCGCGCTGACGCCGGCGGCCAGCGCCATCGCCGAAAGCGCCATCGGATCGCGCGCCATCATGGACATCTCATCTTCATTGACCTGAAGAAAATCCACGCACCGACACCACTCTGCGGCGTCGGCAAGCGGTCGCGGCGTGCGCAAACCTCCTTCACCGATATCGAGCACCAATGAATGCAGGTCGCAATAGATCGGCCCGCGGAAGTGCTGGCGCAGGAGCTGCATCGTCGGCAGATCGAGTTCCCAGCCACTCATCAGGTTGACGTACAGCGCGTCGAGATTGCGCAGCAGCGGCACCAGTCCGGCCCAGTTCCAGCCCGGGACGCCGCCAGTGAGCACCTCACTCCGTCGCTCGGCGTCCTTATAGAAGAGCTCGACGCGGTTGTTCGGATACGGAACGGCAATTGGGGTCGCGTCGGGTGCGACTCGGCGCAATGTGCGAAGAAAGTCCCATGCCGACGAGGCGAGGTCGTCGCCGACCTTCACTAGGGGGACAAACTCCCATTTGTCGTCGAGTGCGGCGTCAAACGCGCAGAGTGCGTAGGTGATACCGCCCCACTCCTCCACCGGCGCGCGCCGGACGTCCCGCCCGTGGATCACATCCCAGACGAACGTGCCGATCACGCCGACGCGTCGTTTGGTCACGCGCCTTTTCCGGTCTCCGCAAGGAATGCGGCGGCCGCGCCGACGACTCCCGCACGGTCGCCTAGCGTTCCGGGGACGATGCGGACCACGTCAACGGCCGGACGAAACGCGCGACGCCGCACTTCTGCCTGAAGTGGCGCGAGCAACTGCGCACCAGCTCCGGTCACGCCTCCGGCCAGCACCACGACTTCGGGGTTGAAGATATTCAACAGGTTGGCGATGCCGGCTCCGAGATAGCGCGCCGTGTCGCGCACGACCTCGATGGCAAGTGCGTCGCCGTTCCGCGCAGCGTCGAACACGTGCTGCGCGGTCAGGGCCATCGGATCGCCTCCGGCCAAGGCCGAAAGCGACGACGCTCCGTTGGCATCGAGCGACTCGCGCGCGCGCTCCGCGATCGCAGGGCCGGACGCGTACGCTTCCAGGCATCCATAGTTGCCGCACTTGCACCGCCTCCCGGCGGTCTCGATGGTCGTGTGGCCGATTTCGCCGGCCACATCACTCGATCCGTGATAGAGTGCGCCGTCGATGATGAGCCCGCCGCCGATGCCGGTGCCGATCGTCACGCCCACGACGTTCTTCGCACCCTTGGCGGCGCCAATCCACCACTCCGCAACCGTGGCGCAGTTTGCGTCGTTCTCGAGCGTGCACGGAAGCCCGACTGCGGCCGCTACCCGGTCGCGGAGTGGGTAGTCGCGCCACCCAAGGTTCGGTGCGAGCACGACCACTCCGTCAATTCGTCGGAGCGGCCCAGGCGCGCCAATCCCGACGCCAAGAAAATCAGCTTCGGATGCTCCCGTTTCGGCGATCGTCCGAGCTATGACGTCTGCGACGCGGGTCGCGATTCTGCCGACGATATCGTCGGCGCCGCGCTCGCGCCGCGTTAGCTCGGACGTGAACGTGCGCTGCTGTGCTCCGTCGGTGGACACGGCGCCGACCGCGAAATTTGTGCCACCGAGGTCGACGCCGATCACGTAGGGCATGGAGAAAACTAGTGTGAGGTGGGCGGGTGAAGAGTGAGGAGAACGTGAGGAGTGATGAGTTGGGAGCGTCTATCAGGGAGTGGTGGTCGAGAGAACGGCATCCATCACGAGTTGCACCCTCAGCTCCTGCATGCACTTCCAGTGGCTGAGCGGGCAGCGCTGCGGACCGTGCGAATCGCACGGACGGCAGTCGAGTCCGTCGGTCTGCACAATGGCCTGCCGCTCCGACAACGGTCCGAACCCAAACGCCGGCACCGTTGGGCCAAAGATCGCTACGGTCGGCGTCCCCATCGCGCTCGCGAGATGCAGCGGTGCGGAGTCGTTCGTCACAACGCCTGCGCACATTTCAAGCAGCGCCGCCGACGCGAGCAGCGACAGCCTGCCAGTGGCGTCGATGCAACGCTCCGCGCCAACCGCGGCTGCAATTTCGGCCGCCAAAGCTGCGTCGGCTCCACTGCCGAGGACCACGATGCGGTGGAGCGGGGCGAGGCGCGCCGCGAGAGCGGCGTAGTGCGGCCAACGCTTTGTGGCCCACACACTGCCCGGCGCCAGCGCGATCAGCGTCGCGCCGTCTCGTGGCGTCCTGGCAAGGAGCGCCGTGACTTCGCTGCGTGCGGCGTCATCGGGGAAGAGTCGCGGCCGGATGGACGCTGGCGAAGGTTTCGGCGCAGACATGCCGGCGGCGAGACGCCAGAGTCGCTCCGCATGATGCGAGTCGCGCCCGGGCGTTATGCGCTGCGTGTACAGAAAACGCCCCGCGCTCGTCGAGAATCCGACGCGCTTGCCGACGCGAGCCGTGACGGCCAACGCGGCGCTTCGCCACGAGCCCTGCGCGAGGTAGGCTGCGTCGTATTGCGCGGCCCTCAGTCGGCCACCGAGGCGAAGCAGTCCGCCGATTCCGGCGTCGGCTCCCCGCTTGTCGTACGCGATGACCGCCCGGATTGCAGGGTTGTTCGCGAGCAGCGGGGCTCCCGTCGGCGTTGTCACGACGTCCACCGGCCCGCGCGCGGCGAGCGCGGAGATCAGCGGCGTGGTGAGGATCACGTCGCCGAGGAACGAAGTCTGGACGACCAGCGATGACGACAAAGGCGGGTTCACGGTTTACGGTTGACGGCCGACGGTCATCAGTCGTTTACGGTTCCAGCGCTTGCTCAAACCTTCAGCCGTGAGCCGTCAACCGTAAGCTGTCTACTCGTATTTGACGTTAGTCCACCTGAAGCACGGCAAGGAACGCTTCCTGCGGGATTTCCACGCTCCCCACCTGCTTCATCCGCTTTTTCCCTTCTTTCTGCTTCTCCAGCAGTTTGCGCTTGCGCGATACGTCGCCGCCGTAGCACTTGGCTAGCACGTCTTTGCGCAGCGGTTTCACGGTCGTACGCGCGATGACCTTCATCCCGATCGCAGCCTGAATGGCGACGGCAAACAGTTGGCGCGGAATGAGGTCTTTGAGCTTGTCCGCGATCTTTCGACCCCAGTCGTACGCCTTGTCCGTGTGAATGATCACGCTGAACGCGTCGATGGGCTCGCCGTTGATCATCATGTCGAGCCGCACAAGTTCGCTGCGACGATAGCCGATGATTTCGTAGTCGAGCGAAGCGTACCCGCGTGAGATGGACTTGAGGCGGTCGAAGAAGTCGAGGATGATTTCGCCGAGCGGAAACTCCCATTCGAACTCGACGCGCGCCGTGTCGATGTAGTGCATTCCCTTGTATTCGCCGCGCCGATCGGTGCCGAGCGTCATGATCGGCCCGATGTAGTCCGTCGGCGCCATGATGCGCGCCTTCACATACGGTTCCTCGACGTAGTTGATCACCGCCTGTTCCGGCATCAACGCAGGATTCTCGACGAGAAGGATTGTGCCGTCGGTCTTGTGCACACGGTACTCCACCGTCGGCACTGTCGTAACGAGCGAGAGGTCGAACTCGCGTTCGAGGCGCTCGCGCACGATCTCCATGTGCAGGAGTCCGAGGAAGCCGCAACGAAAGCCAAAGCCGAGCGCGGTGGACGTCTCAGGTTCGTAGTGCAGCGACGCGTCGTTGAGCTGCAGTTTTTCGAGAGCGTCGCGCAAGTCTTCGTACTGCTGAGTGTCGGTGGGATAAAGGCCGGCGAATACGAACGACTTGACCGCCTGATAGCCGGGGAGTGCCTGCTCGGCGTGGTTGTCGGCGTCGAACACGGTGTCGCCCGCGCGCGTTTCGCGTACCGAACGCACACTTGCCACCACGTAGCCCACTTCGCCGGCACCGAGCGAGTCGGTTTGCACCTGTCGCAGCTGGTTGTAGCCGACCTCGGCCACTTCATAGACGCTTTCGCTCACGCCGAACGTGATGCGCGTGCCCTTGCGGAGGGTGCCGTCCACGACGCGAATGCTCGGAATGGCGCCGCGGTACTTGTCATAGTACGAGTCGTAGATGAGCGCCCGGAGCGGAGCGTCCGGGTTCCCCTTCGGAGGTGGCACCTTTCGGATGATCTCTTCGAGCAGTTCGGGAATGCCGAGCCCTTCCTTGGCGCTCACCAAGAGAATCTCTTCCGGCTTGCACCCGAGCAGGCCAACCACCTCGTCGCGGCGCTTCTCCGGCTCTGCGCCGGGGAGGTCAATCTTGTTCAGGATCGGGATGATCTCGAGGCCGGCTTCCATGGCGAGGAAGAGGTTTGAGAGCGTCTGCGCCTGGATCCCCTGCGAGGCGTCAACCACGAGGATGGCGCCTTCGCACGCGGCGAGTGAGCGCGAGACTTCGTATGTAAAGTCCACGTGACCCGGCGTGTCGATCAGGTTCAGCTCGTACGACTGGCCGCCCTTGGCGGCGTAGGTCATCCGCACGGCGTTGAGCTTGATCGTGATGCCGCGTTCACGCTCCAGGTCGAGCGTGTCGAGGACCTGCGCCTTCATTTCGCGCTTTTTGAGCATGCCCGTGGCTTCGATCAGCCGGTCCGCGAGGGTGGACTTGCCGTGATCGATATGGGCAACGATGCAAAAATTTCGGATATGGTCGAGCTGCACGACGGTTGGGTTCGGGACGGCGAGGCACCAATCGCTTAATGATAGTCGCGCGTACTACAGAGACCGCCGTGCCGCGCGACAATCCTGCCACTAGTTTTGACTTTCCTATGGCCGACCAGCGAACCTCCCGCCCTGACCTGATGGACCCAGCCCTCGTTGCGGGGCTTGGTTCGCTTGAGCTCATCGCGCGTCGCATAGTTGACGGATTCATGCAGGGTCTGCACCGCTCGCCACGGAAGGGGTTCTCGGTGGAGTTCGCCGAGCATCGGCAGTACCAGCCCGGCGACGACCTGCGCTACATCGACTGGAAAGTGCTCGCCCGCAGCGACCGCTGGATGATGAAGCTCAACAAGGAGGACACGAACCTCCGCGCCACCATCGTCCTGGATGTGAGCAAGTCGATGGATTGGACCGGATCTCCGACGCGGCTGACAAAGGCGGGCTACGCCGAACGACTGGCGGCGGCTGTGGCCTACCTGCTGCTGCACCAGCGCGACGCGGTGGGACTCATCCGTTTTGACGATCAGATCCGGTCGGTCGTGCCGCCGCGCGCGCGCAGCATCCATTGGCACCGTATCATCGAGGCTCTCGACGACAAGGGTTCGGGGCTCGGCAGCGATGCTCCCGGGGGGCTCATGCGTGCCGCCTCGATGATTTCGCGGCCGGGCATGGTCGTGCTCATCTCCGACCTCCTTATGGATCCGGTCGAAGTAGCCGACACGTTGAAGGGGCTGGCCGCAGCCGGACACCACCTTACCGTCCTCCAGATCATGGATCCGGCCGAGCGCGACCTCGGCGTGACCGCCGTCGAAGCCGAGTTCCAGGATCCTGAGTCGGGCCAGAAGCTTTCGGCGACCGTGCCTGAAGTTCGAGACGCGTACAAGACGGCCGTCGCCGAAAGCATCGACGAATGGCGCGAACACCTTAGTGGCGCAGCGGCAAGCCACGAGGTCGTCATGACCGACCAGCCGTTCGGCATGCCCCTGCGGCGGGCATTCTTGAATCGCCAGATACTTCCGTGAGCTTTCTCTCCCCGTTTGCGCTGCTTCTTGCCGGCGCCATTGCGGTCCCGCTCGTGCTCCACCTCCTCCGGCGCAAGACGGGTGAGAGTGTTGAGTTCCCGGCGCTCCGCTACCTGTTGCGTGCGCAGCGCGAGTTTTCGCGCACGCTGAAGCTGCGCAACCTGCTGCTGATGCTGGTGCGCGTGGCGATCGTGCTGGCGCTGGCGCTGGCAGCTTCGCGTCCGGTCGGGCGAATGATTGGCGGCGGACATCCACCCACTGCGCTGGCCGTCGTGCTCGACAACTCGATGTCCACGTCGGTCGTGATAAATGGCGCTCCGGTGTTGGCGGCACTGAAGGACGCCGCGCGAGCAGCACTCGCTCGCGCCGGCGGTGGCGACCGCGCGTGGCTGGTGACCGCCGATGGGCGCGTCGTGGGCGGCGACATGAGTGCCGTGCGCGATGCGATCGACCGCACCGAGGCGATTGGCGGTGCAGGCGACCCGCAAGCGGCCGTAGCTCGCGGTGTCGAACTCGTGCTGGCGTCCGGCGTACCCGCGCGCCAGATCGCCGTGCTCACGGACGGACAGGCTTCATCGTGGACCAACGTTTCGCTGCTTTCCGGTGTGAGCGCGACCGTGTTCGCGCCGACGCTGGCGCCGCCGCGCAACAGGGCGGTTGTTCGCGCACTGCCGGAGCCGCCGCACTGGACACCACGAGGTACGGTGCGCGCCAGCACGAGCGCCTCTGACTCTGCGACGTTCCGCGTGATGCTCGCCGGCAAGCCGATTGCGCGCGGCACGTCGGCGCCTGGCGCAGAGGTGTCCGTGCGACTCCAGCCAAACGAACGCGGGTGGATGAGCGGGTCGGTCGAGTTGGAGCCCGACGAACTCCGCGGCGACGACGTACGCTGGTTCGCGGCACATGTGGGCCCAGCGCCGTCGGTCACCGCCGACGCTGGTGCGGGCCCGTTCGCCCGGACGGCCGTTGACGCGCTCGTTGAGGAAGGGCGGGTGACAAGAGGGAGCGATGTCGCTATCGCGGGCGCCGAAGCGGCGCGCCGCCCGGCAGTGCTGTTCGCTCCGGCAGATCCGGTGCAGGTCGGAGCGGCCAATCGCGCGTTGCAACGTGCCGGAATCCCCTGGCGATTCGGAGCCCAGCGCCTCGGTCCGGCTCCCGTGCGCGGGGTTGGTCTCGATGGCGTGACAGCGATGCGATGGTATGTGCTCGAACCGGTCACGGGCGCAGGCGAAACCGTCGCTGTGGACACGTTGGCGACGGCTGGCGGCGATGCGTGGGCCGTGGCTGGCGAAGGGTACGTACTGGTGGGTTCAACGCTTGCCGCCGATGCCACGGATCTCCCGATTCGCGCTGTGTGGGTGCCATGGCTCGGTGCAGCAATTTCCGACCGACTGGGCGGCGAGGCTGGTGCGGTGGTCGATGCAGCGCCGGGCACAATGGTCGCGCGTCCGTCGTGGTCGCGTGAACTCGAGTGGCCTGACGGCAGCGTCCATGCCGTGGCGGAGTCGCGCCTGCGGGCGCCGGCGCGAGCGGGCGTCTATTTCTGGCGCAGGGGAACGGCACGCGGCGGCGCGCTCGTCGTAAACCCAGAGGTGGCCGAAAGCGATCTTGTCCGCGCAACACCGGAAGTGCTCGCTGCACGCTTCGGTGGCGCGACGGCGGATGTGTCAGGCGACGCGTCCGCGTGGATCGAAACGGTGTTCGCCGTTACCGGTCGCCGCGCGCTCGAAGGGAGTTTTCTCGTTGTCGCGGCGCTGCTGTTGCTCACGGAAGCGTTCATCACGCGCGCCGTTCCCGAGAGCAACACGGACCCCGACTAGCATGGCGCTTCCCGCGCTCCTCGAGCGGATCGCGGCCCTCCCGGCATTCACGCGACTCACGGCAACTCTTCCCGCACGCTCGGGTACGACCCGCGTCGGTGGGCTTCACGGGTCGGCCGACGCGGTGCTGGTGGCGGCGCTCAGCGAACGCCAGCCGACGCGCCTCATCGTGGTCCTGACCGACCACGTAACCGAGGCCGAGCGATGGCTCGCCGATCTTCACTCGGTGCTCGACGACGCCAACATCGCGCTCTACCCGCCGCGCGAGGGATTCGGCGAAATCGAACCGCACGCCGAGGTGGCCGGCGAACGTGTGGATTCGCTTGCGAGCCTCGCGGGCGGTGGCACGCGCATTCTTGTCACCACGTCTCGCGCTACCATGGAACGGACGCGCCTTCCGCGTGCCCTTGCCGACGCGAGACTCGTGATCAACCGCGGCGACTCGCGACGGATCGCCGATCTCATCGAGCATCTCGACGGCGTGGGTTTCGAGCGCGTGCCGCTGGTGGAGGATGTGGCCCAATACGCCGTGCGCGGCGGCATCGTGGACATCTACGGCTTCGGGATGTCCGAGCCCGTGCGCATGGAGTTTTGGGGCGACGACGTCAATGAGATTCGGGCGTTCGACCTCCTGACCCAGCGTTCGACCGGCGTGCTGGAGCGGATCGTCGTGCTCCCGGTGGAGTCGGTCGGGCTATCGGATGACGAGACCGACGATCGTACTACACTCCCCGAACTCTGGCCGCCGGACACGCTAGTGGTACGCTCGGCGGGCACGCACGTGCGGCCGGAACTCGTGCGCACATGGGACGAAGCGGCCCATCATGTCGAGCTCGCGCGTCGGCGCGGCGAAGATGTCGTCTCGCGCGATTCGCTCTTCGATCCGCCGGAGCGCACGCTCGAGCGGCTGGCGGTATTCCCGTCGTTGGAACTCGTCCCTGCCGGCGAGCCGGCCGACGGCGAGCCGGGCACCGACACGACCGGGGGCGCCGATGCGGTGATGTTCCCATTGCGTCCGCCCGAAGCGATCGAGCGGAACATGGATCGCCTGTCCACGCTCGTGCGCGATGGGATGAGCACGATCATTCTCTGCGACAACGCCGGGCAGGCTGAACGTCTCGATGAACTGCTCGCGGCCGGCAGAGGCGCTGCGGCGTCACCGTCGCCGGCGGGATTGGTGATCGGCGTTCTGGGAGCAGGGTTCGTTATTCCGCCCGTCGGCGACGACCGCGCGACTGGTATTCGAGTGCTCACCGACCACGAGATCTTCCGGCGCGAGCGGCGCCTGAGGCGCGCCCGGAAATACTCGGCTGGCACGGCGCTCGAAACGGTCACGGCGCTCAAGCCCGGCGACTTCGTCGTCCACCTGGAGCACGGCGTCGGGATTTACCGGGGCATGAACACCATTTTCTCCGGCGAATCGACGCTCGAAGCAGTCGTCATCGAGTACGAAGGCGGCGACCGCCTGAACGTTCCGCTGTACCGGCTCGACCAGGTGGAGCGCTATCGGGCCGCAGCCGACGTATCGCCAGACGCACCACCGCCCCGACTTCACCGCCTGGGTGGAAAGAAGTGGATCGCTCAGCGGGAGCACACACGGACCGCGATTCGCGAGATGACCGTTGAGCTCCTCGATCTCTATGCGCGCCGGAAGATCGCAAGCAGGCCGCCGCACATTCCCGACACCGCCTGGCAGCGCCAACTCGAATCGAGCTTTCTCTTCGAGGACACGCCGGATCAGGTAAAGGCCACCGACGACATCAAGCGTGACATGGAAGGGCCACGCCCGATGGATCGCATTCTCGTCGGTGACGTCGGATACGGAAAGACCGAAATCGCCGTTCGCGCGGCGTTCAAGGCCCTGCAGGGGGAGCGCCAGGTGGCCGTCCTCGTGCCGACGACGATTCTCGCCGAGCAGCACCGCCGCACGTTTGGCGAACGCTTTGCCGACTTCCCAGTGCGAGTCGGGGTGCTGAGCCGGTTCGCCGGGAAAAAAGAACAGGCGCGCGTGATCGCGGAATTGAAGGCCGGCACGATAGACGTCGTTATCGGCACGCACCGCCTGCTCTCAAAGGACGTCGAATTCAAGGCACTCGGATTGATCATCGTCGATGAGGAGCACCGCTTTGGCGTGAAGCACAAGGAGCGACTCAAGCAGCTCCGTCTCGAAACCGACGTGCTTACGCTCACGGCAACGCCCATACCGCGGACGCTCCACCTTTCGCTCGCCGGCCTGCGCGACATGACGCTGATGCAGACGCCGCCGCGTGACCGCTCGCCGGTGCTGACGTTCGTGGAACCGTGGGACGACGGGCTCATCGAAGAGGGGATTACCCGCGAGCTCGACCGCGGTGGTCAGGTGTTCTTTGTGCACAATCGGATCGAGACCATCGAGGGCGTTGCCGACCACGTGCGCCGCCTCGTGCCCCGCGCGCGGGTTGCGGTCGGCCACGGACAGTTGACTGAGCGCGAGCTCGAACGTGTCATGACGAAATTCGTGACCGGTGAAGTGGACGTGCTCGTCTCGACACTTATCGTCGAAAGCGGGCTCGACGTCCCGAACGCCAACACGATGTTCGTCAGTCGCGCTGACCATCTTGGCCTGGCGCAGCTCTATCAGCTTCGCGGGCGCGTTGGCCGCTCGCACCGCCGCGCGTATTGCTACCTGCTCGTCCCCGACAACGTCGACGAGCAGGCCGAGCGCCGGCTGAAGGTGCTGGAACACCATACCGAACTCGGCGCGGGCTACAGGATTGCCCTCAAAGATCTCGAGATGCGCGGGGCGGGCAACCTGCTCGGACCGGAACAGTCGGGATTCGTACATGCCGTGGGATTCGATCTGTACCTGCGGATGCTCGACGAGACCGTGCGCCGAGTCATGCGAGGCGACGACGCGCCGCCGCCCCAGCCGGCAGACGTTTCGCTCGACCTCCCGGCGTATTTGCCAGACGATTTCATCGAGAGCGCAGCGGCCAAGCTCGACGTGTACCGACGCCTGACCCACCAGACCGAACCGGCGGCCGTGGCAGAGGTTCGGGCCGAAGTTCGCGACCGCTTCGGGGCGCTTCCGCCCGAGGCAGAACGCTATTTCGCGCTTGCCGAGCTTCGTCGCCTCGGCGCACCGCTAGCCATAGAGGGAATACTGGTGCGCGGTGACGAGGCCCGTGTTAACTTCCTCCCCGATGCGCTGCCGCGCCTGAAGCCCTTATCTGCGGCTTTTCGGGAGGTCCAGTTTCAGGTCGATGTGCGGCGGGTACAACCACTGTCGCTCAAGCTGACCCGGCTCGGCGGATCCACGATTCTGGAAGGGCTCCTGCACGCGCTTCGAACAATCGCGACCGCCTGACTGTATTACGAAGGTCAGCGGACGCGACACGTATTACCGAATCGTCCCGACACCGTTCACTCAACCCATCCTTCCATGTACCGTCGTATCGCCGCCGTCGCCGTCCTCACCCTCACTTTGGTCGGGTGTGACGCCCTCGGCACTCACGTAGATGTCGCCGCTCGTGCCGGCAACCAGGAACTCTCCGCGGCCAAGCTCGCCGAGATGATGCAGGCTGCGAAGATGCCGCCGCGCAAGGATCTGGCGCTCGCCGTTGCCAGTCTGTGGGTCAACTACCAGTTGCTTGCGCAGGCCGCGGCGCGCGGCGACACGCTGGGTGACCCGGCGATTGCCGACGAAGCGATGTGGGCGCAGATCGCGCAGCGAAAGCTTCAGAAGCTGCAGACGGTGATGCAGGACACGGTCACGCTTCCGACTGGCGCTGCGCTGGAAAAGGCCTATGACGACGGCGAGTTGCTTGCGGCGCGGCACATTCTCTTCCTGGCAGACAAGAACAACCTCAGGCAGGAACAGATCGATTCCGTTCGTCGCGTTGCTGAACGCATTCGCCGTCAGTTGACGCCCGCGAATTTCGTGGCGAACGTCGCGCGATACAGCGGCGATCCGGGCTCGAAGGATTCCGGCGGTGAATACATCTTCCCGGCGGGGCAGATGGTGCCGGAGTTCGAGATGGGGACGCGAGCGCTTCAGCCCGGCGCCATTTCCGATCCGATTCAGACAGCGTACGGATTCCACATCATTCTGCGTGAGACGTACCCTGAGGCAAAGGCGAAATTCGATTCGCTTTACGAAGGCATCGCGCGCCAGAAGGCGGAGAGCACGTGGAACGTAGATATCGAAACCGCCCACGACGTGAAGGTGAAAGATGTTGCCACGGCAACTGTCCGGGCGATGCTCGCGAACCTCGACGCCTACCGAACGGATCGCACCGTGCTGGCTACGTCGCGCCGCGTGAACCTGCGGGCATCGCGAGTCGCAAACTGGATTGCCGCATTCCCACCGCAGGCGCAGATACGCCAACAGCTCCAGCAGCAGCCGGACTCTGTGCTTCCCGAGTTCGTGAAGAGTCTTATGCGAAACGAGCTCCTCCTTCTTTCCGCAGACAGCGCCAAGATCGGGCTCGACGAGGCCGAAACGGAGCAGCTCCGTACCTCGTTCATGACGTCCGTGCAGACTTCGATGGGCGGTCTGGGCATCTTGCCGTCACAGCTTGCCGACAGCGGCGGAGCCGCCGGTTCCGACCGCGGTGCGTTGGCGCGCACCCGCGTGAACGAGTATATGGAACTCCTTCTCAAGAACGAGGCGCAGTTTGTCGACGTGTCGGAGCCGGTTTCGCTCGCGCTGCGCAGCCGCTACAACGGGAAGGTGAACGACTCCGGACTTGAGCGGGCTGTCGTGGTCGCCACCGAGCTCCAGGTCAAGGCGGATTCCGCGGCGAATGCCGCGATGCCGCCATCGGAGGTTCCGATGCCCGGCGCTCCGCCGGCTGGTACCACGCCGCCGCCGGATAGCGAATAACCATGATGCATCCGGCTGTGTCTCGTATGTGCCGTCTGATTGCGGCAGTGGCCGCGACCGTGGGCGCAGCCGCGCTGTTGGCGAGTCCGGTAGGCGCGCAGGCGGAGGCGCAGCCGGTCGGCCAGCCGGTCGGCCAGCCGGTACTACAGTCACTGGACCGGATCGTCGCAATCGTGGGCAATCGCGCGATTCTGTTGAGTGAGGCGATCGAAAGCGTGAATTCGCTGCGCGCACAGGGACAGGCGATTCCCGCGGACTCGGTGGGTCAGTTCGAGTTGCTGCGCCGGGTGATAAACGACCTCATCGACAATGAGGTGGTGATCACGGTAGCGAACAACTACAAGGCGACCGCGACCGACGAAGATGTCGCGCGGCAGGTCGAAGATCAGTACAACCAGACGCGGCAGCGGTTCGGAACTGAGGCCGAGTTCAGAGACGCGCTCAAACGCGATGGTTTCGGCACGCCGGATGACTATCGCCGCACGATTCGCGAACAGGCCAAGCGATACAAGCTTCAGGAGATGGGGTTCGACTCGCTCAAGGCGCACGGGAGAATGTCGGCGCCCGTACAAGTGACCGAAGAAGAAGTGGGTCGCGCGTTCGAGGCGTCGAGGGAAAAACTCCCGCCCCGGCCTGCGACCGTCGCGTTTCGCCAGATCGTAGTCGCCCCGCGCCCGTCGCCCGATGCGCGCATGGCAGCTCGGGCGAAAGCCGAGTCGCTGGTGGTGCAACTGCGCGCGGGCGCGGACTTTGCCAACGTGGCCAGGCGCGAGTCCATGGACCCCGGCTCGCGCGACCAGGGTGGCGATCTAGGCTGGGCTCGGCGGGGCAGCGGGTTCGTGCCCGAGTTCGAGCGCGCGATCTTCACCCTGCCGCCTGGTGTTATCAGCGATCTCGTCGAGTCATCGTTTGGCTTTCATATCATCCGGGTCGACCGTGTACAGCCTGCCGAGGTGCGGTCGCGGCATATTCTGATCGCGCCCAAGCTCGATAGCGCAGACGTTGAACGTGCGCGGCTGACCGCCGATAGCGTGCTGACGCGTTGGCGAGGTGGTGAGTCGTACGATTCGCTCGCCCGCCGCTACCACGACCCTGCCGAGGAGCGCAGTCTGCTCGACGGCATCCCTGTTGATTCGCTACCCGAGACGTACAGAGTGGCGATCGATGGCGTCGGGCTGCGGGAGTTCACGAAGCAATTCGAGATTCCCGACCCGCGAACGGGGTTGTCCAAGATTGGAATCATTCAGGTGATCGAGCGCCGCGAAGGTGGCGAGTACACGGTTGCGGACTGGAAAGACCGCATTCGCAGCCAGCTCATACAGGAAAAGCAGATCCGGCGGGCGCTGGACCAGCTCAGGCGCGAACAGTACGTCCGACTCCTGTTCGACGAACTCGCACCGGCGGCAGCAAAGCCGGTACCCTAGGTATCGGATGGCGGCGCGCGCCCGCATCGCCATCACGCTGGGTGACCCCCGCGGCATCGGCCCCGAGGTCGTGCGGAAGGCGCTCACCGACCCACGAGTGCAGGCGGTCGTCGAGCCAACCGTCGTAGGACCCGACGGAACTGAAATCGCCGCCGACATCGTTGTCGGCTCCTGGGGCCACGGCGGGTCCGCCGCGGACGCAGGGCGACTGGCCGGACTCGCGATAGAGCGTGCCGTTCGCCTCGCCCGGTCTGGCGCCGTTGGCGGAATCGTTACCGCGCCGATCGACAAACACGCGCTCGCGGCCGGCGGATACGATTTTCCGGGCCACACCGAAATGCTGGCGGCGCTGACCGGGTCGAGTACGGTGATGATGTTGGCGTCAGAGCGGCTGCGCGTCGTGCTCGCCACGACGCATCTCGCACTCCGTGACGTGCCGCAGGCGGTGACGCCCGAGGCTATAGCTTCGGCGGCCGCAATCACGGCGCGTGGCCTCACAGAATGGTTCGGAATTGAGAGTCCCCGTATTGCGCTCTGTGCTCTGAATCCTCACGCAGGCGACGGTGGCCGGTTTGGGGACGAAGACGATACGGTGCTCGCGCCCGCCGCGCGGGCCGCAGGTCTGGCTGGGCCATTCAGCGCCGACACGGTGTTTGTGCGCGCCATGGCTGGTGAGTTCGACGCTGTGATCGCTCCGTACCACGACGTCGGGATGACGGCGATCAAGGTGGCGAGCTTCGGCCACGCGGTGAACGTGACGCTCGGGCTGTCGTTCCCACGGACGAGCCCGGACCACGGAACTGCGCTGGATATTGCGGGCCAGGGTGTGGCGAAGCCGGAGTCGATGATCGAGGCGATACTGCAGTGCGCGCGGATAGTGGGGCGAATGACAGCAGCGCGTGCACAGTAGACGGTTGATGGCCACTGGTAGCCGGCTCTGCGCACGACCGACGGCCGTGAGCCGTCGACCGCTCACTTGTTTTTGTTTTTCTCCACCGCGAGTGTCGCTATCCTCCGCCCCTTCATGGACTTCACGATCCACGTTGCCCCGCCGCCATCGGCGCGGTCCCCAGGGACTGGCAGTCTGCCCAGCGCGCCGAACACAAACCCACCAATTGTCGTGAAGTCGGTGTCTGGCACAGCGAGCTCGAAGCGTTCGTTGGTGTCGGATATGGCCGTGTCACCGGCGACGAGCGTTTCGCCGGACGCACTTTTCGGAATGCCGAGTTCTGTGGTTTCATCGAACTCATCGCGAATATCTCCCACGATTTCTTCGAGGAGATCTTCCATAGTGACGAGCCCGGCCGTACCTCCGAACTCATCGAGCACGATCGTCATGTGTTCCTTCTTTCGCTTGAAATCGGCGAGGACATCTTCAACCTCGCGGGTACCGGGGACTACGTGCACGTGGCGCGCGAGGTCGCGTACGTGAGCCCCTTCGCGTCCGTCCACGACGGCCCAGAGGAGGTCGCGCGAATGGAGCATGCCGACGATGTTGTCGATCGTTTCATCGTACACGGGAAACCGGGAGAAGCCGCCGTCGCGCACACGCGCCAACCCCTCGGCCAGTGTGGCGCTGGCGGGAATCGCGACGATGTTCGTCCGCGGTGTCATCACCTCGCGGGCGTTCTTTTCCGAAAACTCGAAGGCCGCGCCGATGAGTTCGGCGTCCTGCGAATGCAGGGTACCTCGCTGCTCCGCCTGCTCGACCAAGATGCGGAGTTCAGCCGGCGAGTGCACCGACTCGGCCTCGTTCGGTTCGGGCTGACGGAAGACCTTCAGCACCGCCACGGCCGATGAATGAAGCACCCAGATGAATGGCGTCATCACCCACGCGAAGGCATACAGTGGCGGGGCGAGCCACTTCGCAAACGTTTCCGGATGGTTCAGCGCCACGGCCCGCGGAGCGAGTTCGCCGAAGACAACGTGCAGGTACGTCGCGAAAAGGAGGGCAACCGCGGCGGCCACGCTCACGCGCACCGACGCTTCAAGCGCGAAGGGCAGCGCAGCGAACCAGCCTTCGAACAGGTGCCCGAGCGTATTCTCCGCAGCCCAACCGAGTCCGAGCGAAGCCAGCGTGATCCCAAGCTGGCCTGCGGAGAGGATCTTGGTGAGATTACGCGAGTCGGTCGCCATGAGGGCGAACCGCGCAATTCGATCGCCGGCGCGAACCATGGCCTGCAGGCGTGACCGACGGGCGCGGACGAGGGCGAACTCTACCGCAACGAAGTAGGCGTTGAAGACGAGCAGGAGAACAATGAGCGTGAGGCGCCACAGCACGGACTCAAGTTACGATTGCGTCACCGCCGGCCGCCAGCAGGATGCGTCGTCGGCCGGTGAAGGGCAGACGCACGCGCATCCGCACGCGCATCCGCACGCGCATGGCGCGGCCGTGGGCGTGCCGTTCGACCATGGCGCGCACGTCCACCACCGCGATGGTGAGGCGTCGGATGTTTCGGGGGCACTCCGTGCGGCGCTGATCATCACGTCAATTTTCCTGGTCGCCGAGGTGGTGGGCGGGCTCGTGTCGAATTCGTTGGCGCTCCTTGCGGACGCCGGCCACATGTTCACGGACGTCGGCGCGCTGGCGTTCTCCCTGTTCGTCGCGTGGCTTGCCCGCCAGCCGGCGACGCCGAAGCGCACGTACGGCTATCTCCGGTTCGAGATCCTCGCCGCGCTGCTGAACGGCGCGGGACTCCTCGCCGTTTCTGCGGCGATCATCTGGGAAGCGGTCGGCCGCCTGAGGAATCCTGAGCCGGTCGAAACCGGTGTCATGCTGGCGGTCGCTGTCGGCGGACTTGTGGTCAACGTGATTGCTGCCCGCCTCCTTCACGGGAGTGCGAGTCACTCGCTCAACGTCCGCGGCGCCTACCTGCACGTCATCAGCGACCTGCTGGGCTCGGTTGCGGCCATCGCCGCCGCGATACTGATGCGGTACTTCGGCTGGTCGCTGGCCGACCCTATCGCGTCTATCCTGATGACGGCCCTGATTGTGCGCGGGGCCTGGAAGCTGGTACGTGAGAGCGTGGATATCCTGCTCGAATCCACGCCGGCCCACATCGAGGTTGGTGACGTTCGACAGGCGCTGGAGGCAGTGCCGGGTGTCGAGTCGGTGCACGACCTGCACGTCTGGACGTTGACGTCGGGCGTGGTTGCGATGAGCGCGCATGCGCTCGTGCTCGACGCATCGCAGAACCAACGCTCACTGGAAGCGATGACCGCGCGCGCGGCCGAGCTGGGAATCAGGCACACGACCATTCAGATCGAGAACCACGCGCTCGCCGATTGCGTCCCCGTCGCTTCCCAAGTAGGTGCGCATTACTGACGGCGCGTGCCATCAAACGGTAGCTTGAAGGCGGTCGCTCCCGCCTCGTTGTCCTTCGTTTTTTCTCGTCTCCCATCTCAATCATGGCCCAACTAGACAAGCTCCTCCAGTCTATGATCGCGAATCGCGCGGACGAGCTCATCCTGCGCGAAGAAGAAGGCGCGATGTTCAAGGCGGACGGTCAGGAGAAGTCCGTCACCAAGTCGCTCACCGGGCCTCAGATCATTGCACTGATCAAGGAAATCGCTCCGGAGCAAGCGAGCCAGAATATCGATGAACGGTCGCCGACCAAGTTCCAGTATGTCGCCGGTGATGGCGTCTTTGCCGTGCGGGCGATGATTCAGGCTGGAAAGTGGAACGTCTCGGTGGTGGTAGACGACAAGGGGCAGTTCGCCCGCCAGACGGGGATGTTCAAGCCGGTAGATCTCCCACCGGAAGACGCTGAGCCGGTTCGCACGTCGCGAAAGAGCGTGAAGATGCCGTCCGTGGAAGGCGACAGGGCCCGCATCGCCATGGAGCAATTGCTCCGGACGCTCGTGAGCGAAGACGGGTCGGACCTGCACCTGCGCGTCGGCGAGCCGCCGATCCTGCGCAAACACGGCGAAATGATTCGCATCGAGGGTCAGGAGAAGCTCACGTCCGATCAAATCGACGCGCTGCTGCTCTCGATAACGCCCGAACGCAACAAAAAGGAATATGCCGAGCACAATGACTCGGATTTCGCCTACGAGATCGAAGGAATTGCGCGCTTCCGGTCGAACTGTTCTGCCTCAGTTGAAATGTGACTCCTACGCGCTCCATTCTTTGGAGCAAGGAGGAGTACATGAC
>JAQBYI010000089.1 GCA_027622655.1 Gemmatimonadota bacterium
AGGGCTGTCGCATGAGCGATGCCGAATAAATGCCGACACAGGGATGAGGAAGGGGTGCCAAACTTCAGGCGGCATTATCCCGGCCGGCGACGAGCTGTTCCGGGTCGATCATCGCGACTACCAGGCCGCGGTTGAAGAAGCATCGTTGGCGGTCGAGCAAGGCCGGCAGAAGATCGAGCGCCTCAAGGAGGAACTGCGGCGCAACGGTGAGCGCGTCGAGACGATTCGACGCAACCGCGACCTGGCGGCCAAAGACTATGAACGCGTGCGCGACCTTCTCGAGCAGGACGTCGGCGCCCAGGCGGAACTCGATCTTGCCGAGAAAGCCCTGAACGCGGCCAACGACCTCGTGAGCGAGCTGGAAAAGCACCTCGCCGTGGGGCCGCTGATGATCCGCGAAGCCGAGGCCTCCATCAAGGCTGCCGGATCCGGCCTGGCGAGAGCGCAACGCCAGTTGGACCGCTGCCGCGTGACGACGGCGTTCCGGGCGCGCGTGGTGCATGTTGGAATCGAGAAAGGGCAGTTCGTGCGCGCCGGGATGGAGGTCGCGGCCCTTGCAGACGATTCGACGATCGAGGTCCGCGTGCCGCTCGACGCGCGCCAGTCGCACCGTTGGCTGCAGTTCAACGAGCACGCAGCGGCGGCCGGGGATACGGCCTGGTTCGACCAGGTCAAATCGGTTCCGTGCAGGGTGGCCTGGACCGAAGCACCCGACACGCATGCGTGGACCGGGACCCTGCACCGCATCGAGCAGCTCAGTGCCGAGACGCGGACGTTGACCGTTGTCGTCCGCGTGTCTGGTAGCCAGGCCTCGAACGCCCGGGGCTTTCCGCTGGTCGAAGGCATGTTTTGTGCGGTGGAAATACCGGGCGCCACGCTCGAGGGCGTTTACCGGGTTCCGCTCTGGGCGGTGACGGTCGACCAGTGTATCTACAAGGCCGTTGACGGGCGCCTGGTTACGCAGTCCGTGCGGGTGGCGCACACCGTCGGCGACTACGCGGTGATCGACCAGGGGTTGGAGCCCGGCACGATCCTGATCGTGACCCGGCTGAATGATCCGATGGAGAACAGCCTGCTCGATCTCAAGCTGGTCACCGCCGCCGAAGCGCTTCCATGAGGGGCATCGCCAGAGCCTTCGCCCGCAACCCGGTGTTCGCGAACATCGTTCTCGTCATCGTCTTTCTCGGCGGCTTCCTGGCCGCCCGCAGCATGACGCGCGAAACGTTCCCGGACTTCTCGTTGGGCCAGATCGAGGTGACCGTGATCTACCCCGGCGCCGACCCGTCGGACGTCGAAGAGGGCGTCAGCCTCAAAATCGAAGAGGCCCTGGAAGGCGTGGCTGGAATCAAACATCTCACCACCGTGTCCGGCGAAGGCTATTCCCGGACCACGGTGGAGGTGACGGAGGACTACGACCCGCGGCGAGTGCTCGACCATGTGCGCACGCGCGTCGAGAGCATCGACTCCTTCCCGCCGGACGCGGAGAAGCCGATCATCAACGATCGGGTCCGCCACGACCTCGTGCTTCTTGTCGCCCTGTCGGCAGACGTCCCGGAGCGTCGGCTCGTCCGTCTGGCGGAGGACTTAAAGGCCGAAATTCTCGACCTGCCCGACGTGTCCCGTGTCCGAATCGCCGGCGCACGCGAGTTCGAAATTTCCGTTGAAGTGACTGAAGAGAGCCTGCAGGCCTACGAGATCACGCTGGCCGACATTTCGCGCGCCATTCGGAGCAGTTCGTTCAACCTTGCCGGCGGGACGGTGCGCACGCAGGGCGAGGAGATTCGGCTGCGGACACTTGGGCGCAAGTACACCGGTGAGGAGTTTGGGCAGGTTGTTGTGCGGGCCCTGCCGAACGGCGATGTGATCACACTCGATCACGTCGCGGATATTCGCGACGGGTTCACGGAGGACGTCTTCTTCGCGACGCTGGACGGCGCGCCCGCGATATTCCTGCTGGTCAGCAAAACCAGCCAGGAGGATTCGATCCGCATCACGGACCAGGTGAAAGCGTTCGTCGACACGAGGCGCGAGCAAGTCCCGCCCGGAACGCGGATCGGGGTGATGTATGACATGTCCGAGTACCTGCGTGCGCGGATCAGGCTCCTGCTCCGGAACGGCGCCGCCGGGCTCGCGCTGGTATTTCTGCTGACATGGCTGTTTCTCGACTTCCGCCTGAGCTTCTGGGTGGGCATGGGCATGCCGATCGCCATCTGCGGCGGCCTGGCCGTGATGTGGATCACCGGCCAGACGATCAATATGGTGTCCCTCTTCGCCCTGATCATGGTGCTGGGGTTAATCGTCGACGACGCCATCGTTGTCGGTGAGGCCATTTACGAGCAGCGATCGCGCGGCTTGCCGCCGCTCGACGCCGCGATTGAGGGCCTGGCGGAGGTCGGATGGCCCGTTCTTGCGGGTGTCACCACGTCGATCATTGCCTTCCTGCCATTGATGTTCGTGTCGGGCGTCATGGGCAAGTTCATTGGAATCCTGCCGGTCGTCGCGATCGCGTGTTTTGTCTTTTCGCTGGTCGAGGTGTTGCTTCTGTTTCCCGCGCACCTGCGCGATGTGCGGGATCCGAACGCCCCGTTGGAGATTCGCACGCCGTTTATGCGACGCATCCACCGTGTCCGCTGGGCCGTTCGTGCCGGGCTGGAATGGTTCACCCACCAGGTCTACGCGCCGCTGCTGCAGTGGGCCCTGGCCTGGCGCTACCCGGTCATCTGCGCGGGGTTGGCGGCGTGCCTGTTGCTCGTGGGCGCGATCGCCGGCGGCATCCTGAAGTTCGAAATCTTCGGCCGGGTCGACGGATCGATCCTGACTGCCACCGTCGAACTGCCAAGTGGCACGCCGCTCAAGGTGACTGAGGACGCCGTGAAAAAGGTGGAACAGGGCATCCGGCAGGTGGCGGAACAGACGCACACGCGCAGCGGGGTCCCGTTGGTTCGGCATTCGCTCGCCCTGACCGGCGGCGCGCTGGATACGTCGCGCAAGAAGGGTCCGCACGTCGGTTCGGTCCAGGTTGTGCTGCAGGACTCAGCCGTGCGCGGGATACACTCCGAGGAGATCATGGCCGCCTGGGAGGGCGCCATTGGCGGTATCCCGGGCGTGGAGTCGCTCACCTTCGAAAATACCGAGGGCCGCCCCGTGAAGCGTCCGATCGAGGTCTGGTTTCGCGGCCGCAACATGAACGAGTTGCTGGCCGCTGCGGAGGCGTTCATGGACCGCCTCAAGACGTTCGACGGCGTCTACCAGGTCGAGCGCAGCTATCGTCGCGGTAAGAAGGAGATCCAATTCGAACTCAAGCCGGAAGCGCGGGCGCTCGGGCTGACCGTGGCCGATCTCGCGTCCCAGCTACAGGCCAGGTACTACGGCCATGAGGCCGTGCGCATTCAGCGCGGCGGCGACGACGTACGGGTCAAGGTTCGCTACAGCGCCGCAGAGCGCGGCCAACTGTCCACGCTCGACGACGTTCGGATCCGCACGCCGTTCGGCCACGAGGTCCCACTGTTCAGCGTGGCGCGGGCATCCACGGCACCGGCAGAGGTGTCGATTCTCCGGATCGACGGCATGCGCAGCGTGATTGTCACGGCGGCGGTCGACAGCTCGGTCGCGAACAGCAGCGCCATCGTGAGCGCGCTGAGCCGGGACTACTTCACGACGCTGCGCGCGGAGTATCCAGATGTGCGAATCGCGTTGCAGGGCGAGAAGCGCGAGATGAGGGAGTCCCTCGCAAGCCTGAAGACCGGCCTTCCGCTGGCCATTGTCGGCATCTTCGTGCTGATCGCGGCTATTTTCCGTTCGTATCTTCAGCCGGTGGTGATCCTGATCGCCGTTCCGCTGGGCGTGTTTGGCGCCCTGATCTCGCACATGATGCTGGGCCTGACCGTGACCATGATGAGCGTATTCGGGATGGTGGCCCTGGCCGGCGTCGCGGTCAATGACGCCATTATCATGATCGAAGCCGTGAACGAGAATCTCGCGCGTGGAATGCCGTTCGGCGCCGCGGTGTGTAACGGCGGCGTCCGTCGATTCCGGCCCGTCCTGTTGACCACGCTGACGACGGTGGGCGGCTTGACGCCGCTGATCCTCGAGACGGATTTCCAGGCCAGGTTCCTGGTGCCGATGGCCGTTTCGATCGCCGGCGGCGAGGCCTTCGGGACGATCCTGACGGTGATCGTGGTCCCGGTCTCGCTGTACGTTCTGAACGATCTGCGCTGTGCCGCAGTCAGGCTGACGCAGGGATACTGGCCGGCACGCGAAGCCGTCGAGCCGGCCCGACACCGCCACGCGGAGTCCGGCCAAAACGCGGCGGCCGGCGTTAGCGGCCTTGCCGTTTCCGCCGCAAGCGGCACCGGCGGGGCCTCGCTTGGTGCGGCGGGCCGGGAGGAGGCGCCATGAGGATCCGGCGATCCCCGCTGGCCTGGCTGATCGTGAGCGTCGCGCTGCTTACGACCGTTCTCGCGGACGACGATGTTTCGGCGCTGCTCGTGCCGCCCGTGCTGGACCTGCAGACCGCGCAGCGAATCGCCTTGCGCAAGAATCCCTCCCTGCAGGCTGCGGATGCACGGGTCCGCGAAGCCCGCGCCCGCGTGCGCAACGCCACGGCGCAGTTCTTTCCGACGCTCGGGATCAGCGGCTCCGGCACGCGAACGCGCACGTCCGAGAACACGGCGCGAGAAATCGAGACGACCGCGTCGCCTTTTGACCAGGCTGCCATCGACGAGCTGGGCGCGATCGTTCGGAACGCCGCGCAGGAATTGGAGCTGGTTGATCGCAGGGCCCGGCGCGACGCGGACATGAAGCGGCGCAACGCTTTGCGCGATCGTCCACTGCTACTCGAGGCGGAGGTGCGGCGCCAGGCCGCCAACGAGCGCGAGCGACAGGCGTATCGCGACGCGCTGGAGCGGGAACTCTCGGATCTCTCCGTCTCGCAGAACGTGCTGGACGTTCTGCAGCGGCAGACCGCCGTCGATGTGGACGAGACGCGCACCTCGTACGGAACCGGTCTCTACGCTACGTGGCAGATCTTCGACGGATTCTCGCGCAAGTTCAACCGTGTCGCGGCTCGTCACGGTGAGACCGAGTCTCGTTTCTCGCGCCGCGACGCCCAGCGCCTGCTGCTCGGTGCGGTTGCGCTGGCCTACTACGAGGTGCACCTCGCCAGCGAGAGGATTGCGATTGCCAAGGCCGACCTGGATTTCAATACGCGCCTGCTGGGTGATGCCAGGGCCAGGCACAAAGCCGGAAGGGCGTCGCTGAGCATCGTGCTCAATTTTGAGGTCCGTCAGAATGCCGCCCTGTCGGCCATGTTTGAGGCGCGTCGCCGTCTTCGCTCGGGCTGGATCGGTCTGGCCGCGCTGATGGGGGGTTCCGTCGCTGAGCTACCGGGCG
>JAQBYI010000090.1 GCA_027622655.1 Gemmatimonadota bacterium
GTAACTTTTTCCCATGCCACATTTTCCCCCACAAAATGTTGCACTTGGGTTTTGAGCGCGCCGGGTTAAAAGAATGGGAGTCGAGGCGGATTATAGGGGGATCAGAGGGAAAGCACACAGTGGTGGGCCGCCAGGGATTCGAACCCTGGGCCATCGGATTAAAAGTCCGGTGCTCTATCAGGCTGAGCTAGCGGCCCACGGGGCAAAGTACCATTGTATGGCGCAGGGCGGCGGGCGTTCAATGGCGGCGATGGGGTAGCAGCTGGATGCTCCGGAAGGGGTGTTTGAGGCAATTTCTGAACTAGAGTTTGATCAGACGGCACACCTGGCGGCGGAAGCGGGTCATGATCAGTGGACGCACCGCGCGGGTGCGGATGCAGAGCCGGTTCGGCAACTGGAGTTTGATCAGACCTTGGGGTTGTTAATCTGCGCTGCGCAAGTGGCACATGCGGCGGAGCGTGGGTGGGGGTGGTGCGGGCGCCGGCAGGGCGCGGTGGGCGTTGTGGACTGCCAATGCCGGCGCATAGAATTTGTGTAATTTCTGCTTGTTTGGCCGGTCAATCAACTGCTAAATTTGAGTAAATGTAGTCTCTGACTCCAAGCCAATGGTTGGGGGGTGGTTAGCAGAAATTGGTTCTTGAAAAGCTTAACAAGAGGGGGGGAAGCGGGTGTATAATGAGGAGTGATCAGGGCGCTTGAATTACCTATCCGTCCATGACCATCGCAGATCTCGGGCATCCCGACAACCAGGTCGTTGTGACTGGGCACCGAGGCTTCATCGGGCGACATCTGATGCGCCGCCTGCCCAATGCGCGGGCCTGTGACCGTGATGTGCACCGGCTCGATGTGCCGGAGTCGCTCGCGTCGCTGCTTGCCGACGCTAACGTCATCGTGCACTTGGCGGGACTGAGCGCCGGTTCGGGTTTCATGCCGGCAAACGAGGACCTTGTCCGTGCCAACGTGCACACGACGCGCGGGTTGCTGCAGGGCATCAAGCGGTTCGCCCGGCCAGACGCACTGGTCGTCTTGCTCTCGACCATCCACGTCTATCGCCGTGTGGATCGGTACGACGAGTCCACCGAGCTGGCGCCGGCGTCGTACTATGGCCTGACGAAGTTGACGCAGGAGCTATTGGTCGAGGAGGCGGCCTTGGCCGGCCTCCGGGCTGTGATCCTGCGCGCGGGAAACGTCTACGGCCCGGGTAGTCAGCCAAATTACAACTCGGCCGTCGCCACCTTCTGTGACCGGATCAAGCGAGACCTGCCAATCGAGTTGATGGGCGGTGGCCGATCGCAAGCCAACCTTCTCTACGTGACGGATCTTGTTGATATCGTGATGCGCGCTCCCGAGCTTGCCAGCCGCCAAGCCACTTTTTACAACGTGAGCGCCGGCGCGTCGGTTGACGTCCGGGACATCGTCGGTGAGCTGGCGCGTTGTTCCGGCCGTGAGGTTGACGTGCGCGTTGCCGAGACCCCGCCTGTGCGGTTCGAGATCGACAACTCGCGACTGCTCGGCGCGCTTGGCGGTTACGAGTTCACGTCTCTTCGCGACGGATTGTCCGTGACCTACCGCGCGCAAGCCGAGATGGCAACAACATGACGTCGGGTCTGTCCGTAACACCACCGTCGGATTGCGTCGTGCTTGGCGGCGGAATCAGCGGCTGTGCCGCCGCTCACTTCCTGCGCGGCATGGGCGCCAAAGTCACGCTCGTCGAGCGCGACAACGACTTGGGAGGCATCGCGCGCAGCTACCAGCTTGGAGGGCAGATCTACGACTTCGGCCCGCATATGCTGCATGCGACAAACTCCAATACGATGGAGCTCTACAAACAATTTGATATCCGCGAGCTCGACTACTACGCGAAGATGTCCTATTCGGGCACTCTCGATGGTCTGGTCGACTTTCCGTTCTCCCTCGACACCATTTTCCAGTTGCCGGTTGATATCGCCAAGCAAGTCGTCGCAGAATTGTACGCGCTGGATTCAAAGCGGCGGGATTCCACTAACCTTGAAACGAATCTCATCTCCGCCTTCGGCGAAACGTTGTACAGGTTGTGCAACGAGGGCTACAGCCGAAAATTCTGGGGCATGGCGCCCACTGATGTGCCGAGCAATGGCGCCGCATCATGGATCTCATTCCGCGCCACCGATAAGCGCCTGTATGCGGAGTGGCAGGCATATCCGAACGGTGGATTCAACTCGATCTACGACGGCTTGACCACTGGCGTGCAGGTGGTGACGGCGACAGCGACTGGCCTCGGCGATGTGCGCAATGGCCGGTTGACCGCCATTAAGACGACGGCGGGAGACATCGGCGGCGATCACTTCGTGTCAACTCTGACACCCGAAGTCCTGTGGCCAGTTGAACCCGACGCACGCCTCAAGTACATCGGCAAGGTCGTCGTGGCGCTCCGACTAAAGGAGGGCCCATTCAATCCGGTCGGGATAGGCGGCATCTACTTCCCACAGGAACGGTGGCGCTTCAACCGCATTGTCGAATACCCGGCGATGACAGAACGGTCATATCCGGATCTGCCTGATGGCACGGTGGTGACGCTCGAGTACCCACTCGTGCCGTGGAAACCGGAGCAGATATTTTCCGATCAGTTCTACA
The DNA here is from genome assembly GCA_027622655.1 of Gemmatimonadota bacterium. GTDB lineage: Bacteria > Gemmatimonadota > Gemmatimonadetes > Gemmatimonadales > Gemmatimonadaceae > Fen-1231. Next base: position 2,614 of record JAQBYI010000090.1, read on the forward strand.
TCGATGACGCCGTCGCTCAGATCGCGCAACTGCGCCCGGTCGAAGTCGTTGGCGCGCGTGTTCATCGCCACGAATCGATCTATCCGTTTCGCGACGACGGACAGCTGGCATTGTATCGCGGGTATCGCGCCCGTCTCGCCGAGTTCGAGAACCTGTCGATGACAGGGCGTTACGGAAATTTTGTCTACGTCAACATGAACCATTGCATTGAGATGGCCGCCAAGGTCGTCGCCGGACTGTGGGGCGTGTCCGCCGAAGAAGTGTTCCAGCAGGCAGCGGCCCTTTGCTGATTTCAGTCTGTATCCCGTCGTACCGCTCGGCCGAGCGCATCGGTCGCGCGCTTGAGAGCCTCGTGTCCCAGACCCGCTTCGCCAATGAAATCATTGTCTGCGACGATGCGTCCACCGACGGCACGCTCGACGTCGTTCGGCAATTCGCGGATCGGCTGCCGCTGCGTATTTTCCGGAACGAGAGCAACCTCGGCATGATCCGTAACTGGAACCGTTGTCTGGAGCACGCGAAAGGCGAGGTCGTCGCGTTTCTCCATGATGACGACGCCTATCGGCCGGGGTTTCTGGAAGAGGCGGAGCGCGCATTCGCGCACTACGACCGCCTTGGATTGTGGGCCTGCGCCATGGCCCCGTTCGAACGCCCTGACGCCGGCAGCGTGGTGCCGGTGTCCGGCCCGGTCTCGCCGGACGAATATGCGCGGCTCGTCTTCTCGATGAAGTTCACGCCGCCGCCGACGGTAACCGTCTTCCGGCGCTCCGCCCTCACTACAGCCGGTTTCTACTCCGAAGAGTATCGATACATGGCAGAGCCCGACCTGTACATGCGAATCTTCGCGGCGGGCTTCTCCGGGTTTAATTCTGCCCAAGTCCTCTGCCTGCGTGGGACGCCTGACACCAGGTTTACGAACCGTGTCTGGTTCACGCCCCTCTTCGCCGACGAACTGGCGCGGTTTATCCAGCAGTGGCACGGTCATGCGTTCTTTGAAGGGGATCGCGCGCCGCTGCAATGCGCGCTCGCGAAAACGCAATCGATCGTGTCTCGGGCGATCGCCAACAATGTCCTAAATGTTCGCTTGAGATACGTTTCCACGATTGCTCGACGATGGAACTCGATGCCGTCGGTACGACAGCGTCCGGTCGGCGAGGGAACGACCCTGTGGCGATCCGTCTTCAATGCAATTCCTGGCGAAATCCGGCGGCGTCTGGTCGAGAGCCCGCTTCGGCCGATGCTCCGCGCAGGCGCGCGTCAAGCCGCGGCTCTCCGAAGCCTGGTCCGAGATCCCGTGGGAACGCGCAGAAACAGACGCGTGCGCGTCCAGGGCGACGAGTTTGCCGCCGCCCTACGAGCGTGTCGATCACAACGCGGCGGAGACCGCTATCGCAATCTCCGCGACTTGTTTGAGCGCACGTCTCTGGCCGACTTTTATGCGTACTACGTGTCGTCTCACTCGGCGCCCCACTACCGGATGCCGTGGGGCGACGGGCAGTTAACGAAGCTGCCCTTCGATTTCGTGTTGTACCGCGAAATCATCGAGCGCACACGCCCGCCAGTCGTCATCGAGATCGGTTGTCAGCGGGGCTGGTCGGCGTTGTGGCTAGCGTCACTAGTGCAGCCTTGGCGAGGTGAGGTGATCACCGTTGATATCGCCGTCCCCGCGGCGCAGTCGCTGTTTGCGGAGAAACGAGTAACTTTTGTGCACGGCGATGCGACGACGGCAGACGTGGCCGAGAAAATCGGCAGCCTCGTCGCGGGCCGCGCGTGCATGGTGATCGACGATGGTTCGCACCGACATGACGATGTAGTCGCAGCCGCGCGGCACTATGCCAAGCACGTCCCGGTTGGCGGCTACTACATCGTGGAGGACGGCTGGGCGAGCCGGCTGCTGAACGGGACCGAAACCGACGCTCTCAGCGCGGTCGATTCCATCCTTTCGGAAATGGGCGACTTCGATCGGGACGATGCGTTCGACGATTTTGTTGTGTTCTCGGCTTTCCAGGGAGTCTTGCGACGGCAGCGCGATACCTGCGTTGCGCCAACCTAGCGACTCTAAATGAGCGTCGCCTTCCACTTGCACTCAAGGATCTTCGTGGCCGGTCACGCGGGTCTCATTGGTTCGGCGATGTTGCGCCGTCTGGCCGGCGACGGCTATACGAATGTTATTACCAGAGCCATTCACTAGTTGGTGGGTGCGCTATAGGCACGCATAGGGACGGCGACTGTAGAAATACATTATATTTTCGGAAAAAGTGGAATTTCTTTAGGTATCTTCTAAATAAAAGTTTTCCATTTTGGTGCACGGGTTTGCGTGGTCATGCTGCGAGTAGTGTGGCCAGGACTTTTTGGTTGCGTATTGGTTCAATGGGCGCGGGGTGTTCCCGGGCTGCAATACGCGGCGCGTGGCTGAGACGGCGGTGCTTATTGTGGAGCTTGTGTTCTCAGCAGTGGCAGTGCGGCAATAGGTGGTGGTATTTCCGAATTGCGCGCGCTACTGTTTGAACATCGATGCAGGCTGCCTGAAGTGGGTCGTGGGCATCGCGATGCGGGAAGCTCAGCGCGCCTCCTCCGGTGCGCGTTTGTTTTAACTTGAGTGGTTGGCCATTCCGCTCTGCTGCGGGCGGGCGGAAAAGGCATTGTTGCCAAACTGGCTGCGGTTGCATGGTAATCTTTCTATATCCATGGCACTCCGCGTTCAAATAGTCGATTCGCTGGGCA
>JAQBYI010000091.1 GCA_027622655.1 Gemmatimonadota bacterium
CTCGAATGGCTGGCGGCTGACGCATTGCGCGCGGGAGCGTCCTGGCGGGCGCTACGATCACCGGCGCCACACGCATCAACGACACCTGGCACATCAAGGCCGGCACAATCGACGTGCAGGCTGACCTCGTGGTGAACTGGGCCGACCTCCAATCCGACGAAGCGCGGCTCTTCGGGGAGCAGCCCGCCACTTGCATCGTGCCATTTCGCGGCGACTACCACACGCTCGCGCGGCTGGGGTTGGTGCAGCACCTCATCTACCCGGGTCCCGACCCTTCCTTTCCGTTCCTCGGCGTGCACTTCACGCGGAGGATCGCCGGCGGCATGGAGTGCGGCCCGAGCGCCGTTCTCTCGCTCGACCGCGAGGGCTATCGCCGCAACACCGACAGGCTGCGGGACCTGGCGGACACGTGCGGATTTCCGGGCTGCGGCGGTTCACGGTGAAGCACCCGTGGGCGACTATTCGAGAGGTGGCACGGGTGCAACGCAAGCGGCTGTTCCTGACAGCGCAGCGGCGCGTCGTGCCGGCCGGCTGAGCGACCTCCAGCCGGGCTTTGCGGGCGTGCGTGCCCAAGCAATGAAGCCGTACGGGTCGCTGGTGGACAACCTCGGTTCCCTGAGCGGGCCCGGGACGCTGCACGGCCTGAACGCGCCGGCCCCGGGGCGACGGCATCGCTGGCCATCTGCGAGGAAATCACGCGCCGCGCGACGCGCGTCAGTCCCTTCGCGCAGAAGCCTTGGACCTCGCGTGGTTGCGGTTCGAGGTCGAAAAAAACACCGGCCCGAAGGCCGGCGTTCGTGATCTGGCAGAGCTGGGCTTGACTAGCTCCGGTTTTGTCCGGAGGCACCACGTTTCATTCCGGACGCGAGATCCCGGTCGGCCGCAGGAACCGCACCGGAGGTCCGGACGGGCCGGCTGTCGCGAGGCTCGCGCCGCGGGACGATGGCCAGCCGGTCGGCAAAGTCAGGCACAAGACGTCGCACTATGCCGCGCAGCACCGCCTCGTCCGCGCCCTCGCGCGATCGGTCGATGTGCCGCGTGATCTCCTCAGCGCGCTGTACTGTCCCACGCCAGTGCGCGCGCGCAGAATCTTCGAGTGACTCGTGGGCTCCGCGACTTCGTGGCTGAAGAACATCTCTTCGTACAGTTTCTCGCCGGGGCGGATGCCCGTGAACTCGATGTTGATGTCGACGCCCTCTTCCAGGCCCGACAGGCAGATCACGTCGCGCGCCAGGTCCAGGACGCGGTGCGACAACTCCTCCGTGAGGTCGAAAATCGGATTCTCGCCATGACCGAGAACGACCAGGGTATCCGGGTTCAGCGGCGCCAACTGCCGGCACAATTCGCTGCCAATGGACCCGCCGGCGCGCGTCACCAGCACCGTCCGGCAGGCGGCCATGCGTTCGACGAGCTTGAGGTCCGTCTGAATCACGTCGCGACGCAGCAGGTCCTCGATCTGCACTTCGCGAATCGCGGTCACGCTGACGCGCTCGGAGAGAATCTCGAAGAGGCCCGGCACGATCTGCGTCCGCGCGCCCGCGTCGCACGCGATGCGGAGCACTTGGCGCACCACAGGGCCCGCCGCGCGCGGCATGGCGATCAGGACGTCGGCGGCGCCCATGCGCGAAATGAGCGCGGACAGCACGTTCAGCGGGCCAAGCACCGGGATTCCGCCGAGGCGCATCCCGTGTCTCTGGAGATCGTCATCGACGAACCCAACCGGCTCCATGCCGAGGTCCGGGTTCGCGCGCAACTCGCGAACGACCGCCTCGCCCGCAACTCCGGCGTCGGCAATCAACACGCGGCGGTCCGTCTTCATCTGCCGCCGCAGACTCCGCCAGCCGGAAACTCGCATCTTCAGTCGCGGCGTCCCGATGATCGCGAACGAAATCAGCGATGTCGCGAACAGAACGAGGAGCGGCACGCGCACCGGCGTCAGGTGGGTCGCTGGAAGCACCCCAAAAGCCGGCGGCAGAAGCCAAGATGCTCGCCGTCGCACCTGCAGCGAAGATCAGATCGAGCTCGGCGACGCTCGCGTAGCGCCAGAGTCGGCTGTACAAGCCGAAGAAGTAGAACACCGCTAGGCTGAGCGGCACCGCGACGGCGGTGAAAACGAGCGCGGTCGTCTGATGCTCCGGCGTCCACCGCCGCCCTTCGAATCTCAGCGCGTACGCAAGGATCGGAGCAAGCCCGATCAATGCAGCGTCGCGGAGGAGCAGGTGCGTGCTACGGGGGAGTCCGTCGCATCAAGATCAGGTTGGGCGCCGTTGCCCAAAAAGCACGATCGATCGCGTTGTGGGGTAGCGCTCTTTGATGGGCCCGCGCCCGGGCTAGCAATCCCCGGACCGAACCCGCCAGCGTGGACCCCCAACAAGCGCGTCGCTTCTCCTAAGCGCATGTAGCTCTTGGCGTTTGGCCGCGTTCAGGAGTCCCGAGGGGCGCTCCCAACCGTGTCCCTACCTGACACGTGTGCGGTACGATTCGTCCGTGTCGCTCCCGCGCACCGGCATGGGCCCTGCGGTTCTTGGCTCCATGACGCTACCGACACGTCTCGCGGACCAAGGAGAGCCATGCGTTCGCGTGGGCCTGAAAGCCCGGCCCGGAAAACTCTGCGAGGTCGGACTGAAAGTAGTGCGGCGTGAGACGCAGCGAGTCGATATCCGGTCCTCGGACTACGACGCCTTCGGCAGCGAGGCGAAGCTGAGCCTCTCGCGCTCGGTCAATCGCAACCAACCGCGGCAGGCCGGAACGGATCGCCCGCAACGTGTCGATCAGCCGCCGCATGTTGCGATAGGTCGAGTCCGCAGGAATTGTCCCCTCAGATTCCCCTTGCACCCACACCACGATACAAACGCCCAAGTGGGCACGAAGCGTCCCCACGAAGGCCGCGAGCGACCCGTCGGGAGGAGTTGTTCCGTTGTCCGGCCACCGTGTGCCACGTTGTAGACATGCACCTCGCGCCCAGTGAGGCGATAGAGGGAGTCCGCCAACAATATCCACGACTGATTGGCGTTCACCGACCGTACCAAGGTCGGCTGGACCAGTTGCATACCCTTGTAGCAAATCCCTGGTGGTCGTCCCACTCGCAGTAGCAGTCACTCACCCAGATGTGGCCGGTGGTCGAGACAATCGGCGGCTCCCCATTCGCCGGCTACACGCCATTCGACTGACCAGCGATAAGCAGTTCGAGGGGCGCGGCGTTCCGCGTCGGCGCAGACGGTGTCGAGCGCGCCGCCAGCAACAGGACGACCGCAAGAATCCTCATGCCCTGAGTATCGGCCACGTCCCTGCACGACACGACGAGCATTGCACCGCCCATGAGGGCCAGTGGCACCATGAACGACGCCGAGCCGCTCTTGCGGAAATCCAATACAGCTAACCAGACAAGGTCAATTGACTCTGAAAGAATCGAGAAAAATGAGACGCCTCACGCCGCAACCGCGGCGCCGTCCGTTCGAGTGCACCGTCACGTGCACATTAGTTGTCCGAGGTCCCAGAGAGCGGATCCCGAGCTAGATCGTTCCCGACGTTGATTCGGCTAACCAAGTGTACGACGGCATCCGCGCCGCGGAGGGTACCCCAGAAGCCCACAAAGCCGTTAGCGCCCGTGACGAGGACCCTCACCTCGCTGGATCGGAATAGAGCGAGATGGTCTGCGCGATCACAGCTTCCTGGCTGAACTCCGCCTCGGCACGGCTGCGACCCCGGCTGCCCATCCGTCGGCGCAAATCGGGCGACGTGAGGAGCCGCTCGAGCGCGTTCGCCAAGGCGGGCACGTCGCGCGGCGGAACGAGAATGCCGTTGTCCTCGTCATGCACAATCTCTCGGCATCCTGGCGTATCAGTAGTCACGATGGCGCGGCCAGACGCGGCAGCCTCGATCAGCGCCTTGGGAATCCCTTCACCGTAATAGGATGGAAGACACACCACGTGCGCGCGCGCTAGCAGAACCGGCATGTCCGCGACCCAGCCAAAGTGTTCGACCCAACCGCGCTCGACCCAGTGCCGTATCACCTCCGCGGGGACGGCGCGCCGGTTCGCGGGATCGGGCTCGCCGACAAGCGCGAACCGCGCATCGATCCCGTGCTCGCGGACGAGCACCGCCGCGTTCACGAACTCTTCGACGCCCTTGTCCCAAAGCAGTCGCGCTGGAAGGATGACGAGAGGGACTCCGCCCGGTTCGACGGACGACGCGAACTCCTCGAGGTCCACACCCGCGCCGCGAACTTCCCGGATTCGGGACGCCGGCACGCCGAGGGCCACGAGCACCTTCGCGTCGTCCGGGTTCTGCACCAGCAGCGTGCCTCGACGCAGCACCAACGCAATGAGCCGCCGAGCGATCGCCTTCACCCAGCCGGTGGGACCGCGTTCGGCGCCATGGAGCCATCCAAGCCCCGCGACTGCGTTTACGACGCGCGGCGTGCCGGTGACGATCGCCGCGATGCCGCCGTAGAGTACCGGCTTCAGCGCAACGTGGTGCGCGACATGGGGCCGCTCTGTCCGATACAGCGTGATGAGCCGTAAGAGCGTCGCCAGCTCGATCACGGGATTCAGGCTGGCCCGCGCGATCTCGAAGGGAATCACCCTAATCCCCGCTTCGGCGATCCTCGATCCCATGTCACGGACGCGCGTCGCGACGGCGACGTCGAACCCTGCCTTCGCCGCGGCCCGAGCGAGTGGCAGGCGGTGCGAGACGAAGTACCAGTCCTCGGTTACGACGAAGAGGAGCTTGGGTCGCGATGCGTGCGAACCGCCAGACGGCGGAATCACCGTCGCGCTCGCTGTGCCAGCTCCCTCGCACTCGATGTGTCGTATTGCGTCCGCCAGGCCTGGAACATTAACACGTTCCACAGCTGATACTGCAGGTCGTTTCGTCCAGACAGATGCTCGGCCCACTTGTTCCGGACGCGCGAGACGTCGAAGAAGCCGTCGCTCCGAAGCCGATCTTCGGCGAGAAGGTCTTCGGCCCAAAGACGCAACGGCCCGCGCAACCAGCGGTCGAGCGGCACGGCGAATCCCATCTTTGGCCGGTCGATCACCTTCCGCGGAATGTGGCGACTCAGCATCTCGCGAAGGATCCATTTGCCCCTTCCGCCGCGCAGCTTCATGCCAACCGGCAGGCGGCACGCAAACTCTACAACGCGATGATCGAGAAACGGAACGCGAGTCTCGAGTGAGACGGCCATTGCCGCGCGGTCGA
>JAQBYI010000092.1 GCA_027622655.1 Gemmatimonadota bacterium
ACGCTTACCCAGCACCCCTGAGTGTCGGGCCTCGTCACACCGGTTGGACGTTCCCGTCGTAGGCTGTGAAGAGGGCGATGGGAACCGGCGCACCGCACACGAGCCGGCGGGCCACCGAGCAGCGCCAGCAGGAGCCCCAACGCACGCGCTCCAGCGCCTCCCCGCAGGCGTGGCAGTGTCCCTTGACATACGGGGCCTCGCGGAACACGAAGCGCGGCACGAGGACGCCAGCCGGCGCCGTGTCCAGCTGCCGGGCAAAGACTTGTCGGCGCGCCTGCACGCCGGCATCGTGTGGATAGCCGACAGGTGACGCAGCCCCCAGCGACGCCACGACGGTGACAGCCGCCGCATGACTCAGCCCTTCCGCCACACAGCCCGCGAACGCGAGCGCCTCGGCGTGTTGGCGCGGTAACCTGCCATCAAACTCGGCCATGGCGGCACGCTCGGCATCCTCACGCGTCAGCTGGCCGTCGAACTCCATGATCGCGGCGCGTTCCTCGCACTCCTCGCGCAGGGAGTCCGATTCCAGCATTTGCCAGGGTGGGGTACTGCCATTGCTGCCAATAGACCCGTTTTCGACAGGCGGCCGCGAACCGCGTACTGCCGTTAGATGTCCTTCGGCAGTATTGGCAGTAGGTTCACTGGCTCGTTCGCCGAGTTCGCGTCGTGCACGCTGGAGCCAGTTCATGCGCTGTCCGTGAGGCGCTGGGCGCTGACGGCAGGGTTCATGTGGTACCGCATCGTGCGGCGCCCGCTGCCTGGGCCAGTGCCACCCGTCGATTCAGCCCGCAACCAGTCCTCGTCTTCCAGCCAGTCGAGTGCCGCGTGAATGGCCTCGTCCCTCGTCAGATGGCGCCACTGGTTGCGCCGGATGTCGCGCACCGTGAAGCCGTCGTCGAGCGCCCCGCGTACCAGCTTGGCCGCCAGCGCCTGCGCCGCCCGCAACCCATCGTCCTTGAGCAAGCCGTAGCACCGTCGCGCATGGGCTTCGAGGAACTCGCACCAGGCCGCCGCCCGCAGGGCCGCTTCCTTGTTGACGGGGCCGTGCGACCGGTTCGAGGCACAAGCGACCAAATGGAAGATGAGGGCCAAGGCGGAAAAGAGCTTGTCGAACTTCGCAAGGTGTTGCCGGATGATCGGCTCGTCCTCGTTGACCATCCGCTGCCGGTGCAAGTCCTCAGACCATTCAACGAAGACAGCCTGCGCGTCGCCGTCGAAGCAGAAATAGGGGAACTTGCCGAGGTCGTCCATCGGCGCGGCGCCCAGGGCCACGGGATCGACGTCTGCGAGCGTGTCGAATACGGCGAGGGCCGCATCCCGCGCCGCCTTGTTCGGCGCCCGGTCTCGCCATTGCCAGGGAAGTGGATCGGGGTACACCAGCACCTGAAATCGCTGGAGCATCCCGTCGTTCGCCAAGGCATGGGCCGCCTGTTCCAGATAGACCGTCAACTTGTCCGGCTGGATGCCGCCGAAGATGGACACGCAGAGATTGGGAATTGAGATATGGCCGCGCCCGATGCGGTCGGTGTCGAAGCTCTGGTTCCCGTTCCAGCTTTCGAGGAAGAAGGCGCGCTCGCCTTCGCGCCCTTCGCGCTCCCAGGTGGCGATGAGTCCCACCAGCTCGTCGCGCAGTACCAGCAGCCCGGCTGGATTCTCGCGCAGCAGTTCACCGAGCTTCTCGACGGTGCAGTCATTCGATTTGTAGCGCCGGAGCGTCGGCGTCTCTGGTGCCTGCGCTCCATGCACGCGCAGTTCCTTTGCGATCTCGGTCGGGTCACCCTTGCTCGGCTTTGTCGCCGCCTCCTTGATACGTCCTTTAATCGCATCCCGCTGCGCGTCGAAGACGACTTTCGCCGTTTCGTAGTCCGCGAGCGTGGCCTGATAATCCTCCCGCGCCTTGGCGATGAGTCGGTCCAGCGGTTTCAGCGCCACGCTCAATGTGGGCGTCTTCTTGGCGGAGGGATCGCCCACGATGCCGCCCCACAGATTAGGAACGATCAGCCACGAGTCCTGTGCCTTCGGTTTGATCGCGCAGCGCGCCCCGACGACGGAGCCAAGCGTCACCAGCGCCGCCGCCGCGATGAAATCCGGCGCGCAGGGCATCCGGTCGGCCTCGTCCATGATCCAATCGCGCAGCACCGGCGGGAGCAAGGTGTCGGCGTCAAAGGTCGGCACAGGTGTCAACTCGGCGATGATCGGCTTCGGCTGAGGCCAGACGTCGAGGGGCGGGTCGGAGCCGACGGGCGCGACGGCCCGCTCGATGGCGTTGCGAACCGCGACAAGACCGGCGTGACGGTGCAGGTCATTGAAGTCGGTTGCTCCGTCAGGGCGGCTGTCGCCGAAATCGGGCACGGCCAGGAGTCCTTTCGTCGTGTGGGCAGCCTCCCGCGCCTTCGTGAGTCCAGGATTACCGATCGTGTGAACGTCATCGTCCGCGCAAACGACCAGGCGACAGTGGGGGAACGCCGCCCGAAGCGCATGCGCGGTCGCGACCAGGTTTCCGGCGGTGAAGACCACGGCGACCGCGTGGCCCGTGGCGTCGTGGATGCTCGCGCCCGTGGCGTAGCCTTCGGCGACACAGAGCACGCCCTTCGGCGTGCCAATGACGAAGTAGCAGCCGCGGACTCGCCCGCCCCTGAGGAACTGCTTCGTGCCGTCGGCGGCGATAAATTGCAGGCTGTGCAGGTCGGTGCCGTCGCGCATCGGGATCACGAGCGCACCTTCGTACAGGCGCAGGCCATGGGCCGAGATGCCCTTGCCGATCAGGTACGGATGGTCATTCGCGGCACGTGGCGCCGACTGCCAGATGTCCGTCGCTCGAGCGCGAGCCTCGGTTCTGTGCCGCGCCTCCTCGGCGTCGCGTGTGCGCCGCATGGCCTCGACCCGCGCCCGATGCGCGGCGTCTTCTCGAGGCGACAGTGCCCGCCCGATGTCGGCTCGCCAGGTGTCAGACACCCCCGTGCGCCAATCGCCGAACGCGCCGGCTGGGAGGCCATCAACGTGAAGCACGTACCAGCCGGCGTTATCTCTGCGCTTGCCGTTGCTGGAGAAGCGGTGCAACTCACCGTCAGACTCGATCACCTCCGGCGGTGTTAACCCGGCGTCCTGGATGGCCGTGCGGAACTGCTCGATGGCATCACGCATCGTGGCCTCCTAACCCGCCACCCTGCGGCTGGCCTCGATGCGTCGCTGCAACCAGTCCTGGATCTCGGCTTCGAGCCAACCCACCGCTCGGCCGCCCAGCCCCACTGGTCTCGGGAACGTGCCGTCCGACACACGTTGATAAATCGTGCTGCGCGACAGGCCGGTGGTCGCCTTGACGTCAGGCAGTCGTAGGATCGTGTGCGTCACGTACAACCCTCCTTGGGTGCTCCTGAACGTGAGGCGAGTGGTGCGGTTGGGACCCGAGAGAGCCAGAGACGGTGTGCCGAAAACCGTCTACGGTTGTGGTGGCTATTGGGGGGGGTCCCGCGGGCCCACTCGTCGGCCTCAAGAGAGTCGCAGCCCACGGCGACGCCGTCGGAGATGGCGCCGGTCCCGATACCCTTGTTGCGCGGCGTGCCGATGCCGAACCATACGCGGAGGTTGCCGTCGGTCGGCTGGCACGCGTGGAACGCCTTCCAGCTCGCAACGGGTACCTTTCCGATTTGATGAGCCTGAGACGCCACCGGCGCGTGCGGGTGGTCCAGCGCGATCACGCTCAAACCGCGCTCCTGGACCCACCACCGCGCAAAGGCGAGCGGGTCAAGCGCGGACGGAACGGGTGGCGCTGGGGGGCGGTCAGCCGACGCGACTGCGGTGTCTTGCAGCTCCTTCACGGCTCGACCTCGTCATCGTGGCGTGCGCGCATCGCCTCGACCAATTTGGTCGCCTCCGACTCAGCGACCTCAATGTCGTCGAACAGCATGGAGGGAGCCAGATGGAGCGCTGCGCCCAGCCGGTCTGCCTGCCGAGGGTAGGGGCGGAGACGGCCGGTTTCAATGCGGCTCAGGTCGGCGACTGAGATCCCCGCGTGGCACGCCAGCGTGGTCTGGTTCCAGCCCCGGCGGAGCCTTTCGAGTTTCAACATCAACATAGCGACTAAAGTTTCTCATACGGCAACGGTTTGTGCATTGACAAACGATGCCGCACGTCGCAATAATCGCGGCAGCGGAATCAGCCGCCTCATGCCGGAGCAACCGTTGCCGAAGCAGCGCCCCCTCAGCGCGACCGACGAATTCGCATTCAGCACCCCACGCTTTCCCGACACGGAGTCACACGCCCAGTGGCTGATGGCGTTTCTGCGCCGCGACCTGCCGGCGCTCGATGACCCGCGTTGGCCCGAGACACAGCACGGGGCATGGGAGTTCGCCACCATCCGCGGTGCACTCGTCGTGCCCGACGACGACCTCGATGGCGCCGGCAGGCCGAGCCATTCAGCACTGACCCGCGTCCAGGAGGAGGTCAGGCACGGGATTCAACAGGTCCGTCGCAACGAGTGGTGGGAGCTATCCGAGCCGATCACCTACGGCCTGGCGCAAATCGGGCGGACGCTGATCGGGGGGCCGCAGCGCGGCTCCTTCCGCAGTCTCTTCGTCCAGACCGCCATGGAGGTCATCAAAGCGGAGTGGTCGCGACTGCGGACCTGCCCGCATTGTTCGCACCTGTTCATCAAGCTGGGGAAGCAGGCGTACTGCGCTCTGGACTGTGCACAAACAGCGCGATGGGACAGATTCAAGGCCGTACGTGCGCCCCGGGACTTCCATGCCGAACGGCAGAACGCGCTCCGGAAGCGGCACGGCGCTCACCTTCACGTCGGGCGCAAGACGCGCCGTGTCAAGAATCCTGGGTAGTCGCGCAGTATTTATCTATCTCCTCCGAGGCGGCCGGAACGCGCTTAGGTAAACACGTGCGCTCCCGTAGTGTTTACCGCTCCGCTGCGAAGTAGCGTGTTGGTGGCCGGCCGTTCCGCAAACACCCCATTCCGGAACGGTTCCTCCCACAAATGTATGCAGGATTTGGGTGAGCAGGGCGACGCATCCGGGGAGTGAAGATGAGGA
>JAQBYI010000040.1 GCA_027622655.1 Gemmatimonadota bacterium
CGGACGGTCACCTCGGGATCTGGGGCGCCCTCGCGGCGGTCTATCCCGCGAGCGCGGAACAGCGCTGCTGGAACCACAAGCTGCGCAACATCCTTGACGTGGTGCCGCGGAAGCACCAGGCCGAGGTGAAGGCTGCGCTGCAGGCGATCGCGAACGCCGAATCGGCGCGCGCAGCGACCACGCTCCGCGATGCCTTCGCCCGCACGTATCGCGCCGTTCGCACCCGAAGGCCGTCGAACGTCTCGAGCATGACTGGGACCGCATGGTGGCCTACTACGCCTTCCCAAGCGAGCACTGGACGCATCTGCGTACGACGAATCCGATCGAATCCCCCTTCGCCGCGGTCCGCCTGCGCACCACTGCGGCCAAACGGTTCAAGGTCGTCGAGAACGCCACCGCGCTGATCTGGAAAACGCTCCTCGTCGTCGAACAACATTTCCGCAAGCTGAACGCGCCTCACCTCTGCACACTCGTCTACGAAGGCACGACCTTCCGCGACGGCATCCGCATCATCACCCCAACCCCGACCCGAAAGCTGCGCGCCGCCTGACGCTCATTTACACACTTCTTGACAAGACCTCCAGTTGTCTGTGGCTGTTGTCTGTGTGATCTGCGTGTTCTGCGTGTTCTGCGGCCAACATCGCGCGTCCCGAACCTGACGCGGCCCGACCTGTGCCTACTTGACCAGCATCGGCCCCGTAATCTCGTCGGCCTCGTCAAGCGTGAGAACGTTTTCCTTGATCGCGTGATTGAGGAACGTGAGTATGTTGCGCGAGAACATCTGCGACGCGTGGAACGCAGCAGTGGCCGGAAGGTTGATCGGACCGATCAGCGTGACCCCGTGCACGACGACGCTTTCGCCCGCTTTGGTTCCTTCCGCGTTGCCGCCGGTTTCTGCGGCGAGATCCACAATCACCGAGCCCGGGCGCATGGCCTTGATTGCGCCATCGGTGATCAGGACCGGTGCCTTCTTGCCGGGAATCGCGGCAGTGGTGATCACGAGGTCCATGTCCGCAACGTGCTTTGTGATCGCGGCCTGGGTGTCAACCTGTTGCTCGGCGGTCTGTGCTTTCGCGTAGCCACCCTCGCCTTCGGCCGCTACGGCCGACAGGTCGAGCGGCATGAGCGTCGCGCCGAGCGACTTGATCTGTTCTGCGGCCGCGGGTCGCACGTCGAACCCCGATACGAGTCCGCCGAGGCGCCTGGCCGTCGCGATCGCCTGAAGGCCAGCAACGCCTGCGCCGATCACGAAGACCTTCGCCGGTGCGAGCGTCCCAGCGGCGGTCGAAAGCATTGGAAGGAGCTTCGGCAGCGCTCCGGCGCCAAGAAGGACTGCTTTGTAGCCGCTGATTGTCGCTTGGGACGACAAGACATCCATCGACTGAGCGCGCGTGATGCGCGGCACTCTCTCGAGCGCAAGCAGGCGAACCTTGCGCGCCTGGAGCGCCGCAAGCGCGTCGGGCGCACCGAACGGCATCCAGTACGATATGAGCGCAGCGCCGTTCGCTACGAGCGCGGCCTCCGCTGCCGTTACTGGCTGCACTTTGCAGACCACGTCGGCCCCCGCAACTGTAGATGCGAAATCGGCGGCGATGGTCGCGCCCGCTTTCTCGTATTGAGCCGTCGTGAATCCTGCCGCGAGTCCGGCGTCGCGCTCAACTGACACGGACGAACCCTGCTTGACGAGCTTCGAAACGCTTTCCGGAACGAGGCCGACGCGCGTTTCGCGATCGGCGCGCTCTTTGGGGACTGAAATAAGCATGACAAAAACTACTGACGGTGACGCAGCGCACAAAGCGGTGCTGACCTGTCACCTTGTTACTGGCGCGCGATGCGACGAGGTTTCGGAATGATGACTCCTGCCGCACGTCTGGGCGCGTTCACGCGCGCTGCCGCATTGATGACATTCGCCGTCGTGGCAATCGCGTCGTGTGGGCGTGAGCCGACCGGTGTCGCCTCCGGGCACGGAATGGCAGCACTCGACGTTGGCCCGCTCTTCCAGGCGACGCAGAGCGGTGGTTCTGGCGACGAAGTCACCCGTCTTACGGTGACGATCTACCTGGTCAACACCGCCGTTGCGGCCAATGCGCCAAACAGACTGCGGGAAATCCGGGTGTTCAATGTTTCGGCCGACGACGAGTCGCGACTCACGGAAACTGACGACAACGTCACATTCAAGGTGGAGTTTCCGTTGCAGGGCGAGAATGCGGTCTACGAGGTACGCGGTGGCGCGTACAACGCCGCTGGCCTGCTTCTGTTTGATGTCACGCCGGTCCAGTTCACTGCAAAGCAGGTCAGCTCAGCTGGTGCCGTGACTGTCAACTCGACGGTGACGTATGTGGGTCCTGGCTCCAACGCGGTCCGCATAGTGGTAACACCGGGGTCCCTGGCTCTCGAGCCAACTCAGCAGGGACTGTTCACTGCAACGGTGTTTGCCGCCAACGACGTCGTCATCCCGGTGGCGCCCGTTCGCTGGCACTCTCAGAACGGCGGCGTCGCGTTTTTCACCGATGAACGGAATGGCACCATTCGGGCCGGCCAGCCGGGAACGACTCAGGTCTTCGCCACCATTGAGGGGCTCGCGGTGCAGGGCAGTGCGACCGTGACGGTGACGCGAAATCCCGCATCGGTATCGCTCGCCAGCGGCGGAAACCAGAACGGCACTGCGGGCGAGCAGCTTCCCCAGCCGGTCCGCGTACGCGTCGTAGGGATCGACAATGGGCCGGTGCCGGGCGTGACCGTCAACTTTGCGCCGCAAACGTCGTCCGGCGGCTCCGTTTCACCACGCGCATTCACATAGTAAGTGCGGTCACCGACCAGAGTGGCACGGCCGAAACTCTGTGGACACTAGGGAACGCCGCAGGAACGCAGTCGTTGAACGTGTCGGTCGCCGGCACTCCGGCGCTCGTCGTGACTGCCACAGCCGCGCCACGTCCCGTCACGGTTTCGTTCGTGTCAATCTCTCCACTCACCTTGGCGACGGGACAGTCCGCAAGCGCAACAGTTCAGGTCCTTGAGAGCGGGAAGCCGCTTGCCGGCGCCCAAGTCATGTTTTCCACGACCGGCGGGCTATCGATGTGGTCGCCCGCGACGGCTACCACCGATGCGAGCGGCATGGCGATGTCGGCTTTCTCGGCTTCGGCGCCAGGCGTGTATACCGTCGCGGCGTCGGTTTCGAGCGGTGGCAAGACGGTGACGACGGCCCAGATCACGATTACTGTGGCCAGTGCGTCGGTTGCGACGCAGCTCGTGAAGATCTCCGGCGACAACCAGACGGTCCAGATCGGGACGACGTTCGGTTCCGCGGTCACCGTAGAGGCCCGAAATGCCTTCGGTCAACCGGTGCCTGGGGTTGATCTCGATTTCGTGGTGTCGGGAGGGACGACCCGGCTGACGACGCTCTCGGACGGCCGTGTAAGCATACTCCTCGGCGTCAATGCCGGGTCGCTGACGGGAGCAGGGACGGTAGTCGTGTCGCTGGCCTCGAATCCGTCTGTAACCGTCACGTTCGGCTACACCGTCGTCCCCTGAGCTGGGCGGCTGGCTAGTTTCGCGCGTCCAGCCACCCCACCAAGGCCTCTCCGAAGGCCGGCAGGTCCTTGGGGACTCGACTGGAGACGATGTTCCCGTCGGTAACTACCGGCTCGTCCACCCAGGTCGCACCAGCGTTTACAACATCGTCTCGAATACCGACGGTTGAGGTCATCTTCCGGCCCTTCACGATTCCCGCCGAGATCAAGATCCAAGGCCCGTGGCAAATTGTAGCCACCAGTCCGCCGGCCTGATTCACTTCGCGGACCCGGCTAAGTACCGCGGCGTCACGTCGCAGCTTGTCTGGCGCCCAGCCGCCTGGCGCAATGATTCCCGCCAAAGTGTCAGACATGAAATCGCGAACGTGACCGTCCGTGGGACAGGGATATCCCCATTTCCCTTTGTATTGGGCCTCGCCCATCCCGGCGACTGGGACCTCGTACCCAGCCGCTTCAAGGCGGTACTTCGGGTACCAGACTTCCATGTCCTCATAGTCTGGCCCCACCAACATCAACACAGTTCCACGGCTCATTGGGCGAATTTCTCCACTTGGATGTAGAGATGCATATCCATGCGATAGACAACATGAGGTGAACGGAGATAAGTGATTGGCAATTGCGCGATTACGGCGCTGCATGAACCATTCACTTCAGACAACCTGGGGGTGTTCATATGCGTAAAGGGCGGTGCATACTAGGGATCGCAATGCATATCGTCCAATCTGTATCACAAATATGTTGATGAACATTCAGGGCGATCATCAAACCGGCGATACCGGAACCTGCCGCCACGCACCGTCAGCCAACGCCATGCGACACCATGCGACGCCAATCATCAGCCGCCTCCTGGGGACTCCCGGGGCAAGTACCCTCTCGAAGGCGTGCGGTGCTCGGAAGTCCTCGCCAGCTGGCGTGCTAATGATACGACTGTCAAGTCGGCTGGAAGTTTCCGGCGGCCTTTTGTGCCTGATAGCCCATGGCTTTCAACCTTGCCACTCTTATGGCCATCGGCGGATGCGTCGCCAGCATGTCGGCAACGAAACCCTCCCTGGCTGACAGCTTGCGGCCAAGCGGGTCGGCGATGCAAAGGTGCGCCACCCCACCCTTGATCGACTTGGTCGGTGCTGCCGAGTGCTCGATCTTTTCGAGCGCGCTGGCCAGGGCGAGCGGGTTTCGGGTGAATTGGGCGCTCATGGCGTCTGCCAGGTACTCGCGCCGCCGGCTGATGCCGACTGCCAGCATGCGGGTAACAATCGGCGCGAGAATCCAGCTGATGAGCCAAACGACAATCACAACTGCGACCAACGGTCCGAGATTCGACTTTCCGCTTCCGCCACGTCCACCGCCGCTTCTCCATCCTCCCGACCGCCGCCCTCCAACGAATCCATGGCGGAGCCCGCGCCCGAGTCCGTCCGCGATCAATGCCACCGCACCAACCAAGCCGGCGATCATGGTCATGAGCTGCATGTCGAGATTCTTGACATGGCCCATTTCGTGACCAATCACAGCCTGTAGCTCATCGCGCGAGCACATCTCCAGGAGCCCGGTCGTAACGGCTATGTGCGATTTCGCGGGGTCGGTCCCAGTCGCGAACGCGTTGGGATCAGGATCGTCCACCAGCCATAGCTTCGGCATCGTGATTCCGGCCGCGATCGCCATTTCCTCGACCACGTTCACCAGCATCCGCTCAGGATCGCTCTTGGGTGCGTTCAGGTGCCGCGCACCGGTGGACCAGAGAACTTTCTCCGCGCCGGTCTTCTTGATGTACGCGATGAGCCCGAACGCGATGCCAAACATCAGCATCCCGAGTATCGGCAGTTGATGGTGGTACTGGCGTGGTGGCAGATCCTTGGTGAGCTGCCACGCAATCCAGTCGCCCCCCAGGCCGAGCCACGCGAAAAAGAGCACAAACGTGACAATGAGCCAGCGCGAGCGACGCCGGTTCGATGCCTGCTGGGCGAAGAGGTTCTGCGGTTCGGTGTCGGTCACGGAATCCAGGGAGCGGATAGGGCCGCGGCGAATGGCGCCGCGGCGAATGGCGCCGCGCCCCCGTGGCAGATGCCGCGGTGCCCGGGCCGGGCTACGCCTTCTTCATTGAAAGGTCCACCTTCGGCACGGCGCGCTCGATTTCGTCGGTGATCTCCCAAAGTTCTGCCGGCACGGCGCGCGCAATTCCCGCCACCATGCTGGTGGGAAACTGGTTCTGTTTTGTGTTGTACAGCGTCGCGGTGTCGTTGAACAGCTGGCGAGCGAACCCAATCTTGTTTTCCGTCGACGTCAACTCCTCTTGCAACTGGCCGATGTTCCCGGTGGCCTTGAGGTCAGGGTACGCCTCAACGACCGCGAGGAGCCTTCCAAGGGCGCCACTGAGCTGGCCTTCGGCCTTGGCCATCTGGCCGACGTTCTGGAGGTCGGTTCCACTCGACACCTTGATTGCTTGATTGCGCGCTTCGATAACTGCCTGCAACGTCTGCTTCTCGAAATCCATTGCGCCCTTCACGGCCTCAATCAGGTTGGGAATGAGGTCGTGACGGCGCTTCAGCTGGACGTCAATCTGCTTGAGCGCGTTTTGAGTCTGGAACTTGAGCGCGATAAGTCCGTTGTATGCGCCAATCAACCAGAGCGCGATCGCAATGAGTACGACGACAAAGAGAGTCGGGCCCACGAGTACTCCTTCCAAGGGTCAGACAAACGATCGTGGCATGAGCCACCTCACGCAATCACTACGCAGTCGCCGCCGCCCTGTTTCGCCAGTTCGTTCGACCGCCAGCCACCAGCCATCCGCTCGCAGTGGCGTCAGCCGCAACGTCGGCGAGACCGGGGCGCAAAAAAAAGGCCGGCTTCGCCGACCATTGGATCCCGGTTTGTTCTGCGACCGACGGCCGACAGCCGGCTGCCGTCAACCGTGAGCCGTCAACCGTGAGCCGTCAACTCGCGGTTGCAGTTTAACCCTGCTTCTGCGCCGCCTTTCGCGCAGCGAGCGCGTCCTGCACCCAGGCGAGCGGCATGATGAACAGTGGGGTCAGGAACAAACCAAGTAGCGTGTTGACCCAGATGAGCGCCGCATAGAACGCGCCGAGTCCGAGTCCCGCGATCACGATTCCGAGTGGCCCGCCGAATGACTGTTCCATGGCGCGTATCTTAATGAGATGCGGGTAAGCAAGGAAGCGGGCAATCTGAAGCGGGTCCATGCGGCCGTGGCTGCGATGCTGCCGGGGCGGTACCTCCTCGCGGTTTCGGGTGGTCGCGACTCGATGGTGCTCCTTGATGCGTGCGCGGCGGTGCGCACCGACATCGTCGGCGTTGCGACGTACGATCACGGTACGGGGGAGGCGGCGACCCGTGCGGCGGCGCTTGTCGTCGCCGTGTCCACCCGGCGCGGACTTCGCCCGTTGGCGCGCCACGCGCACGACTCGCGCAACGGAACCGTCGGCGTGCGCACGGCCGAAAAGGAATCGGCCGTAGCGCGAGAGCGTGGGGCGCGGGGAACCGAAGCGTCGTGGCGCGCGGAACGGTGGGCCTTTCTACATTCGGCGGCCGCCGATCTCGGCGCGCGCGTTGTGACTGCACACTCTCGCGACGACCAGGTCGAGACTGTCTTCATGCGGATCATGCGCGACGCCGGCGCGCGTGGACTTGCTGCGATGTATGCGCCGTCAATGGTGGCGCGCCCTTTGCTCGGCGTTTCGCGAAACGATATTGGGGCGTACGCGAACGCGCGCACGCTCAAGTGGATCGAAGATCCGTCAAACGCTCGGCGGGCGCATCTACGGAATCGGGTGCGGCTCGAACTGCTCCCTGCGATTGCACGAGTACGTGCGGACTTTGAGGCCGATCTCCTTGATCTGTCGGCCGGCGCGGCAGAATGGCGCCGGCGGGTGGCAGTGCTCGTTGACGGGCTGGTTGGCGTGGGGATGTCGCCGGACACGGTCGTAGTGCCTGTTACGGCGCTGGAGGGCCTTGGCCCGGACGAACTTTCGGTTGTGCTTCCTGAGATCGCGGCGCGAGCCGGCATCACGCTGGACTGGCGTGGAGTAGACCGGATGGCGCGGGAACTGATGTCGCTCCGGCCTGCGGCCTCCATTCCGCTGTCGGGCGGAGGAACCGTCAACCGAACGGTTTCGAGCTTCGTTTTTCGGAACCCAACGGGCGACTCACGACTATATTAGGAACAATCATGAACGCCGCACCGGTTGCGTCGGCGCCGGGCGATCCACGCCTGCTCGGCCGCGATGTGCGTCGGATCGCTTTCGACGCCGACAGGATTCGTGCGCGTGTCGGCGAGCTCGGTCGTACGATTACCGAGGCTTATCCGGACGGCGATCTGCTGGTGCTGGGCTTGCTGAAGGGAAGCTTTGTATTTCTCGCAGACTTGGTGCGTGAAATCCGGCGTCCCTTGCACGTCGATTTTCTGGTCGCGGCGAGCTACGGCGACGCGATGATTTCGTCCGGAAACGTTCGGATGGTGTATGACCCCGAGACGGAGCTGGAGGGGAAGCACATTCTCCTCGTTGAAGACATCGTCGACTCCGGACGGACGTTGAACACGCTCGTGGGGCTGTTGAAGCAGCGGGCCCCACGATCGTTGGAGATTTGCACGCTGCTTCACAAGCGAATCGCCGGGGCACTGGCACATCCGGTACGGTTCGTCGGATTCGACGCGCCGCACGAATTTCTTGTCGGCTACGGGCTCGATCATGCCGAGAATTTTCGCCATCTGCCGTACGTGGCGAGCCTGAAACAGGTACCTACTGACTGATGACGACTCCCGCGCAAGGCAACAAGCCCCCCGGTTTGGGACGTTTCTCAAAGACGCTCGCGTTCTGGCTCCTTGTCATTCTGGTGCCGGTGGCGTTTCTGCAGTTCTCCAACGCCAGTCAGGCCGGCGGCGTGGTCAGAATCCAGTACAGTGAATTTGATGCGCAACTCAAGGCCGACAACATATCGTCCGTGATCGTGGTTGGTGGTACGGAAATCCACGGTGAGTTCGTGAATCAGCGGGGGCCGAACGGAGCAAAGAAGTTCACAATGCTCATCCCGGGCACGTCGTTCTCAGACCGCGAACTGCAGCGGCTCACCGATCGCAACGTGAAAATCGGCGCCGAGAACGCCCGCACGGGTTTTGGTACGTTTCTGATTGCCGCATTGCCGTGGATCCTGATGATCGGATTCTGGTTCTTCATCATGCGGCAGATGCAGTCCAACGGCCAAAAAGCGTTCTCGTTCGGGAAGTCCAAGGCCAAGCTGCTCTCGGGCGACACTCCGAAGGTGACGTTCGCAGACGTGGCGGGGTGCGACGAGGCCAAGTACGATCTCCAAGAAATCATTGAGTTCTTGAAGGAGCCGCAGAAGTTCACCAAACTGGGCGGCCGCCTTCCCAAGGGTGCGCTGCTCGTGGGTCCGCCGGGTACCGGCAAGACGCTGCTTGCAAAGGCAGTCGCCGGCGAGGCGGCGCGGCCGTTCTTCTCGATGTCCGGTTCGGACTTTGTCGAGATGTTCGTCGGCGTCGGTGCGAGTCGTGTGCGAGACCTGTTTGAGCAGGGCAAGGCCCACGCCCCATGCATCATCTTCATTGACGAAATCGACGCTGTGGGCCGGCACCGCGGTGCCGGGCTCGGCGGTGGTCACGATGAGCGCGAGCAGACGCTGAATCAACTGCTCGTCGAGATGGACGGATTTGAGTCGAACGACGGTGTCATTCTCATCGCCGCGACGAATCGCCCGGATGTGCTCGATCCCGCGCTGCTTCGGCCAGGCCGATTCGACCGACAGATCATGGTTGACTCGCCTGACTATCGCGGGCGCGGAGGGATCCTGCGCGTCCACATGCGCAACAAGCCGATTGCCGAAGATGTGAATATCGATGCGCTCGCCCGTTCGACGCCGGGAATGGCAGGCGCCGATCTTGCAAACCTGGTGAACGAAGCGGCGCTCCTGGCCGCTCGTCGCGGCCACGAAAAGGTTTTCATGGCCGACTTCGAAGACGCCAAGGACAAGGTCATGCTCGGCGCCGAGCGAAAGTCGCTGGTAATGAAGGACGAGGAGCGGCGGCTCACGGCGTATCACGAGGCCGGGCATGCTGTGTGCGCAATGCTGGTGAAGGGCAACGATCCGCTGCACAAGGTGACGATCGTGCCGCGCGGGCGAACGCTCGGCGTGGCGTACACGTTGCCCGAAGACGACCGTGTGAGCGTTACGCGCGAGCAACTTGAAGCGCGCCTCGTCATGGCGTACGGCGGCCGCGTGGCCGAAGAGATCGTGTTCGGTCACGATAAGGTCACGGCCGGTGCCGCGAGCGATATTCAGTTTGCAACCGGACTTTCGCGCCGATACGTGTCGCAATGGGGTCTTTCCGATGCGATCGGGCCGATCCTCATCGGCGACAACGAGACCGAAGTGTTTCTCGGACGCGATTTTGGGAATCGACGCACTGTATCTGAGCGGACGGCCCAACTGGTAGATGAGGAAGTGAAGCGGGTTATCGAGAACGCATACGCCCGAGCCACCAAGGTTCTCACCGAAAATCGGGACCTGCTCGACAAGACGGCGGCGGCGTTGTTGGAGCACGAGACGCTGACGCGCGAGAACATCGAGGGCATGATGCGTGGTGAGATGATGCCGCCCCGCGAGCCGATAACCCTGCCGCCTGCAGGCAGTGCGCCGCTGCCAGCTCCTGCCACCGAGCCGAAGCGGGTGCCGCCGATGCTGGGCGGCCCGGAGCCGCGACCGGCGTAGCGCTGCGTAGCGCTGCGTAGCGCTGCGTAGCGCTGCGTAGCGCTGCGTAGGCGGCCGGCAGGCGGCCGGCAGGATGTCAACCGATCGGTGTGACGGCGCTTTCGATCACGATGCAGGGGTCGCCGGTTGGCGTGACGGCGCTTTCGATCACGATGCAGGGGTCGCCGATTGCCGTGAAGGCGCTTTCGATCACGATGCAGGGTCCGCCGATTGGCGTGACGGCGCTTTCGATCACGATGCAGGGGTCGCCGATTGGCGTGACGTCGCTTTCGATCACGACGCAGGGTCCGCCGATTGGCGTGACGGCGCTTTCGATCGCCATGAACGGGCCGCCGATTGGCGTGACGGCGCTTTCGATCACGATGCAGGGCCCGCCGATCAGGAGAATGAGTCCGATCCCACGTGGTGTGCAGATACTGTGGTGCGCCCCGAAACGCACGGACGGCCACCCGAGTTCAGGTGGCCGTCCGAAGATGTTGCGACTGCAGCGTTCGACGCGCTTAGGGCACCGCCACACCCGCCGTCGCGCGCTCCACTTGCACCGTTTGCTTCAGCGTCTTGCCGGCGAGGGTGATCGACACGCCGTAGTCGCCCGGCGGCACCACGGCCGCCCCGCCGCCACCGCCGAACATCGCGATCAGTGGCGTGAGGTCACCTGTCGTCACGAGACCGCGAATCATGCCAAGCATCATTGGATTCCCGCCATTCTTGGTCAGCGAGTCGAGCACGAAATCCACGCGCTGCCTTTGTCGCGACGAGTCGCGTGTTTGCACGGCGCCCAATGCGGCACGAGGCGCCGGCTTCCCGGCGTAGTTCCACGCGACGCGATTCATACCTGCTGCTCCCGGACCGTTGAGCGTCTGGATCGTGTCGCCCGATGCGTCAGTGATCGCGACCTTCACCTGGCCCTGCTGCCGGTTGGCGAGGCGATACGCGATGACGGCTCCATACGGCGGACTCGGCGCGGCGAACGTCATATGGCCCTGCGACTGCCCTTCAACCGGCGCATCGCCGAACTGGTATCCGGTGAGCGGCTTGAACAAGTGCGCGTCAGCGGCGACCACGGTCTCGTTCATCTGTTGCAGCAGCGACACGTCCGCGATCCAGATTTCGCGGCCGTGCGTCGCCGCCATCAACTCACGGTCGCGCGGATGCATTCGCCGTTTCGGACGCTTGTAGGGCGTGCTAACCAACTGTATTTTCATATGTTATGGATTTTCCGCACCTTCCCGACCATCACGCCGAAGTTCGGGCAAAAATCAACGCTGCGGTCGGACGGGGCGGGCACGGTCAGGCGGTTCGAATCGTGGCGGTCACCAAGACGCACGGACCCGAAGTGGTGACGGCTGCCGTCGCGGCCGGGTTGCGAGACGTTGGTGAAAACAAGGTGCAGGAAGCGATGGCAAAACAAGACGCGTTGACCGCAGCGCTGGACGGAGCGAGCGACGCAACCGGTCACACCGGAAAGTGGGAAGGCAGTGCGGCAGCGGGGGCGACGTGGCACCTGATTGGGCACCTCCAGCGGAACAAGGTGAAGTTTCTCGACCGGTTTTCGTTGTTTCACGCGGTGGACAGCAGTCGCCTGGCAGATGCGATCGGCGAGTTCGGTGTCAAACGCGGTACTCCGGTCGATGTGCTGCTTGAAGTGAATGTGTCCGGCGAGGATTCGAAAGGCGGGTTCGCAAACGATGCGCTGGCGCGCGAGGCCCAACGGCTCGTGGGCCGTGCGGGACTGCGAGTGATCGGCGTGATGACAATGGCACCATTCGACGCCGACGAGGCGATGTTGCGCCGGGTGTTTGCAGGGGCCCGCCGGGCGCGCGATCTGTGTGTTGCTGCGGGCCACGAGGCGCACGAGTTGTCGATGGGGATGTCGGGCGACTACGAAGTTGCGGTCGAGGAAGGAGCAACAATCGTGCGATTGGGCACGATCCTGTTTGGGGAGCGAACACAATGACTGACGAAAGCTTTCATCTGACGCCGGTTGACGTCCGCCGCTTTGAGTTCGGTACCGTGATGCGCGGGTACGACAAAGCGCGTGTGGACCAGTTTCGCGAGCAGGTCGCCGACGAGTTGGAGCGACAGGCTCGCAACAACCAGGAACTCGAGGCCAAGGCCCGCAGCTTCCACGAGCAACTGAAAGCGTTCCGCGACCGCGACAAGGCGCTCAACGAGGCGCTCGTCTCAGCGCAACAGATGCGTCAGGACACCAAGGAACAGGCTGGTCGCGAGGGTGAGTTGATTTTGCGCGAGGCCCGATTCGAGGCCGGGCGGATCGTCGACGCAGCCAAGGTCGAAGTGCAAAAACTGGAACGCAGCGTTGATGCTCTCGAGCGGCTCCGCCGCAGCTACGTCGTGCAGATGAAAAAGATGGCCGAACAGCAGTTGGCGGAACTCACGGCCGCAGAACAGGCCCCGCTTCCGGCGCGGCCGGCGCCGATTGAGCCGTCTGGCGCGAACGTTGGCGACGATGCTGATGGAGACGACGCCTCGTAAAGGCGGCGACCACGACGCGATGCCGAGGCAAGACCCGATGATCGCCGGTGCCGAACACGCGCATCGGTCAGGGGACGTACGCGCTGCTGCGGACGCCGTTCGCACGCGCCTTGGCCTCTCAGGAAACTCCGCAGGGTCTGTAGCCGAGGTTGCAATCATTCTCGGCACTGGACTAGGTGCGCTCGCGCGTGCCATCACCGAGGATGCCAGTGTCAACTACGCCGACATCCCCGGCTTCCCGCTCTCAACCGTCGAGTCACACGCCGGGCGACTGCTTGCGGGAACGCTTGCCGGCAAACGCGTGCTGGCGATGCAGGGCCGTTTTCACAAATACGAGGGCTACTCGCTGCAACAGGTCACGTTTCCGGTGCGCGTGCTCCATGCGTTGGGCGCTGAGACGCTCATCGTGAGCAACGCGTGCGGGTGTATGCGCAGCGACTGGGCCGCCGGCGACCTGATGGCGATTTCCGACCACATCAATCTCATCGGCGACAATCCGCTCGTGGGCCCGAATGATGACGCGCTCGGCCCGCGGTTCCCGGACATGACGGAGGCCTACGACGCGTCGCTGCGCGCACTCGCGCGCGACGTTGCTGCCGAACGGCACATCGTCCTGCGTGAGGGTGTCTACGCTGCCGTGGCGGGGCCGAATCTCGAAACGCGAGCGGAATACGCGATGCTGCAGCGGATTGGCGCGGACGTCGTCGGGATGAGCACGGTGCCGGAAGTAATCGTGGCGAGGCATGCCGGCATGCGCGTGCTCGGCGTGTCGATCATCACCGATATGTGCATCCCCGAGACGCTGCAACCGGCGTCGTTGGAGAAGATTCTCGCGGTCGCGGCCGATGCCGAGCCAAGGTTGACCTCGCTGGTGACCGGCGTGCTGGAGCGGCTGTGAGCGGACCGGGCAAGCTTCCGGATCTTGAGGCGCGCATGACCGGCGACGAGGCCCACGACAGCGACCGTTTCCCGCGGTTGCCACCGGACGTATCCCCTCAGGAACTCGAAACGCAGGTGCTATCGCGCTGGGAAGCCGACCAGAGCGTCAAACGTGCGTTGATCAACGGCGCGGACGGATCGCTCCCGGCGTTCAATTTTTACGACGGACCGCCGACGGCCAACGGCCGCCCGGGCATTCATCACGTATTCGCCCGCACCGTGAAGGATTTGTTCAGTCGCCATCGCGCGATGCATGGGTTTTATGTACCCCGCAAGGCGGGTTGGGATACGCACGGTTTGCCTGTCGAGATCGAAGTCGAAAAAGCGCTAGGGATCAATGGCAAGCAGGACATCGAGCGGATCGGCGTGGAAGAGTTCAATCGCCGATGCCGCGAGAGCGTGTGGAAGTATCGCGAAGAGTGGGAGAGGCTTGTTTCGCGCATCGGCCACTGGCTCGATTATGAGCAGCCGTACGTCACGTACGAGAACGAGTACATCGAGAGCGAGTGGTGGGCGCTGAAGACGCTCCACGGCAAGGGACTGCTGTATCGCGGACACAAGATTCTTCCGTACTGCGCGCGGTGCGGTACGACGCTGTCGAGTCATGAGGTGGCGCAGGGGTACGAGGATGTTGAAGATCCGAGCGTGTACGTGGCGCTCGACCTCGAGAACGACAACAGCGAGTTGACGGTTGACGGTTCACGGCGGACGGCTGCAGGTCCAGTTCGACGTCGAATCGTGGCCTGGACGACCACACCGTGGACGCTCGTGTCGAATGCCGCGCTCGCCGTGCATCCCGACCTGGCGTACATCGAAGTCCAAAAGAAGGCTGGGCGCGAGTGGACGTTGATCCTCGCGGAGGCGCGGGCGGCCGCTGTACTTGGCGAAGGGTGGGCCGAGCGCTGGGACGTCGTTGCGACACACGCCGGACGCGACCTCGCGGGCAAGCGATACACGCGACCGCTCGACTGGGCGCCGTATCTGGAAGGGAATCACGAGATCATCGTTGCGGAAGAATTCGTTTCGGCCGACGACGGAAGCGGTGTGGTGCACATGTCGCCGGCTTTTGGCGCGGACGACTATGCAGCGGGGAAAAGGCATGGGCTCGCCTTTCTACAGCCGGTGAACGCGCGCGGTGAGTTTCCCGCGGACATGCCTGTCGTGGGTGGCAAGTTCGTGAAGGAAGCCGACGCGCTGATCATCGAGGAACTGAAGAAGCGCGACGTGATCTGGAAGGCAGGCACGCTCATGCACTCGTATCCGCATTGCTGGCGCTGCGGTACTCCGCTGCTGTACTACGCGCGTACGTCGTGGTTTGTCCGCACGACGGCATTCAAGGACGAAATGCTCGCGCGCAATGCCGCGGTGAACTGGAATCCGCCCGAAATGGGATCGGGGCGGTTCGGCGAGTGGCTGGAAAACAACATCGACTGGGCGATCTCGCGTGACCGCTACTGGGGCACGCCGCTCCCGGTCTGGATCTGCGACGCGAACGACGATCACCGCACGGTAATCGGCTCATACGCGGAGCTCGCCGAGAACGCCGGGCACGCGCTTGGCGACGGCTTCGATCCGCACAAGCCGTACATCGACGATGCGAAGTGGACGTGGGCGTGCGCCGAGTGCGAACAAGGTGCGCAAAAACAGGGTGAGCAGGCGACGGTTGGAACGATGCGCCGCGTCCCGGAAGTGATCGACGCCTGGTTCGACTCGGGATCAATGCCATTTGCCCAGTGGCACTTTCCGTTCGAGAACACCGAGCGCGTGGCCCGTGAGTATCCGGCCGACTACATCGCCGAAGGCGTGGACCAGACCCGCGGGTGGTTTTACTCGCTGTTGGCCATTGCGGCCGGCCTCGGTGATGCGCTGCCGAACAATGGTGCGGGGCAGGCCGCTCCGTATCGTGCGGTGGTGGTCAACGACCTCGTGCGCGACGCGAAGGGCCAGAAGATGTCGAAGAGTCGCGGCAACACTGTGGACCCGTGGTCCGTGATCGAACGACACGGCGCTGATGCAGTGCGACTCTTCCTCATTGCGTCGAGCCAAGTGTGGACGCCGAAGAACTTCGACGAGCAGGCCATCCGCGATACCGCCGGCCGATTCCTCATTACGCTTCGCAATCTCTACCACGGTGCATTCGCGCAGTACGCGAACTTCGGTTGGGAACCGTCGCCTGCAGACCCATTGCCCGCGGACCGGCCGTTGCTCGACCGCTGGGTGCTGTCGCGGTTGGCGTCCGTGGAAGCGGCTGCCGACAAGATGTTGGAGCGCTTCGACGCCACGAGTGCGGCGCGCGCGGTAATGCAATTCATCGACGACGATGTATCCAAGTGGTATGTGCGCCTGGCGAAGCGGCGCATGTACGCGGTCGATTCGCCGGACAATCGCGCCGCGTTCGCTACGCTCCACGAGGTGCTCTTCACCTCGTGCCGGTTGCTTGCCCCATTCGCGCCGTTCGTCACCGACTGGATGCATCGCGCGCTGACGGGCGACTCCGTGCATTCTGCGCCGTACGTGCGGTCGGAGGCACCACCTTCTGACGCAGCGCTCGACGAGGCGATGGCGGCGATTCGTGCTCTCGCCTCCGCCGGACGCGCCGCGCGTGAAACTGCCAAGGTGAATGTGCGCCAACCCCTCGCCCGCGTGGTGTGCGTCACCGATCCGCTTACGCCCGCTGCTGCGGCGCACGTGCCGGCGCTGGTTCCGATTCTGGCGGCGGAGCTGAACGTGAAGCTCGTGGAGTTCGCGACCAACGCCGACGCGCTGGTGTCACTCGAGGCGAAGCCGAACTTCCGTGCCCTTGGCAAGGTGTTCGGCAAAGAAACGCCGCGAGCAGCGGCAGCGGTCGCGGCGTTATCGTCCGAGTCGCTTCAGGCGTTCGAACGCGGCGAGCCAGTGCTGGTGAACGTCGATGGGCGTGAACATACGCTGGCGTCGGATGACCTTGCGATCGTCAGGAAGGCGTCGGGCACGCTCGTTGTGCATCAGGAGGGTACGTTGTTCGCGGCGATCGATCCTACGGTCACGCCGGAGCTGCGTTCCGAGGGTATTGCCCGGGAACTGGTGAGCCGAACGCAGCGGCTGCGCAAGGAATCCGGGCTTGACGTGAGCGACCGTATTATCCTCATTGTCGCCGGAACGGCTCCAGTGTTGGGCGCCGTAACGGAACATCGACAGTGGATCGCCGGTGAGGTGTTGGCGCGGGATATCGTGATCAGGGACACGATGCCCGAAGGTGTACAGGCCGTGGACGTGGAGCTCGACGGCATGAACGCGAAACTTGCCCTAACCAAGGACAGCTAACGATGGCGCCATCGAAAGGCGGCGATAAGCAGTTCAAGCCGATGACCAAGAAGAAGTTGACGTACTTCGAGAATCGACTGCTCGAAGAGCGTCGGCGCGTACTGAAAGAGCTGGGGCACTACGACGAGACGTTCGGCAGTTCACCACAGGGCGCTGAAGGTGACATGTCGTCGTACTCGTTCCACATGGCCGATCAGGGCACGGACGCCATGGAACGTGAAAAGGCGTTTCTGTTCGCGAGCCAGGAAGGGCGGTTCCTTTGGCACATCGACGAGGCGCTGCGCCGGCTCTACAAGAAGCCGGACACGTACGGCAAGTGTCATAATTGCGGCTGCGAAATTGCGCACGACCGGCTCGACGCGTTGCCGCACGCACGGTTCTGCATCGACTGCAAGCAAACCGAGGAAGATGGAAAGCGCGAATAACGCTCCGGCAGTCGTCGAGTCACGCTTACGTGCTGGACCGTTGGCGCACACGCGGTTGTTCGGTGGGATTGTCGGGACGGTGTTCATTACCGACCAGATCACCAAATTCGTGGCGGTCGATGCGCTGACGCCGGCGTACCTGCCGCGCGCGGTAATCGGCGACATGCTCCGGTTAACGCTCGTGTACAACCCCGGGGCGGCATTCGGGCTTCACCTGGGGCAGTACTCGCGCTGGATATTCACGGCCCTCACGATTGCCGCGCTCGGACTCCTTATCCGGCTTTACCGAGAGACTCTGCCCGGCGACCTGCGTCGCGTCGTGGCGATTGCCCTCGTTGCCGGCGGCGCGCTCGGCAACCTGCTCGATCGATTTCGTTCGGCACGCGGAGTCGTGGATTTCATCGATGTCGGTGTCGGGACGCATCGCTGGCCGACGTTTAACATCGCCGATATGGCGGTGAGCTGCGGAGCGATACTGCTCGCATTTGTGCTCTGGCGCGAGGATTCGGCCGGGCAGGCGGGGGGCCATGGAACCGACACACAGGTTCGAAGTTGACGAGTCGGGGCGTCTCGACGTCGTGGTCGGGCGACTGCTCGGCGTTTCGAGGACGCAGGCCGCAACGCTGATCGCCGGCGGCCGCGTACTGGTTCGCGGGCGCGCCGAGCGTGCGAGCTTCATCCCGGAAGTGGGCGCGGAGATCACCGTCTCCGTGCCACCGTCCGAGTCGCGGGCCATAGTTGGTGAGTCGTTGCCGCTGTCCGTGGTGTTTGAAGACGACGAGATACTGGTTGTGGACAAGGCCGCCGGCATGGTCGTCCATCCTGCACCCGGAAACTGGACCGGCACGCTGGTCAATGCGCTCATGGGTCGCGGTCAGGGTCTGGCGGCGGGTGGCGGAGACGAACGCGCGGGTCTGGTGCATCGACTGGACAAGGACACGTCCGGTCTGATGATCGTTGCCAAGACCGACCGGGCGCTCCGTGTGCTGGCGAAAGCGATCGCCGAACGGCGCATCAACCGACGGTATGCCGCGCTCTGTTGGGGGCATCTCGGGTCCGACGACGTAACGGTAGACCAACCTGTTGGCCGAAATCCGTCGGACCGGCGCAAGATGGCGATCGCGGTGGGAGGCAGGGCCGCCCGCACCGACTTCCACCGGTTGGCCCGGTTCACAAGCGTGGACCTCCTGCGCGCGCACCTGCATTCGGGCCGAACGCACCAGATCCGAATCCATCTGGCATCGATTGGCCATCCCGTGGTTGGAGACGACACGTACGGCGGCGGCGGCGCGCGCCGGCTGGTGGCGTTGCCACCGAAACGGCAGTTTCTGCACGCGGCGTGGTTGCAGTTCCAGCACCCGACAACGGGCGCAGATCTGGACTTCCGGGCACCACTCCCTGTCGATTTACGGGACTCTCTGAATGCCGTCTCGGAAATGCCCGAAATAATTGCTCACCCTGACTCCCTGGAGTACCTTGGCTTCTATAGAGCCGACGGCTGATTTTCAGGGGCGTCGTCAACGCGACTGCCGTGGTGGCCCGCGTATCATCGCTGGCGTCGCCGGTCGGGGGGGTGGCGAGATGACGGTGCCAAAGCCGGCGGTCGAGCGCGTACAGCTCGTCGTCTTTCGCGTGGGCGCCGATCGTTATGCCGCCGATGTGTTCGCCGTAGAGCGCGTATTGCCGTTCGAGAGACCTCGCCCAATCCCGAACGTTCCGGCGTGGCTCGATGGCGTCATCGAGTATGGCGGACGCGCCGTGCCTGTGATCGATCTTCGTACGCGATTCGACCTGCCGGCGGCTACGGATGCCTCGCTCGCCCGCATTTTGATTTTCACGCTGGAGAACGGACTGATCGCGGCGACGGTCGATGCCGTGGATGAGATCGCAACGGTCGACGCGGCAGCGCTTGAAGAGCCGCCGGAGCTGTTCCGGGGGCTCGCGCGGACATACCTGCGCGCTGCTTCGGCGGGACGATCAGGTGACGGTGGTGCTCGATATCGCGCAGTTGCTCAACTCCCGGGAGCGCATGGTGCTGGATCAGGCGATGGTGGAGGCCGCGCATGGCTGACGAAACGCTGGCACACTTCAAGGTGCGGTACTCCGACATCGACGCGCGTCTGGACGCGGCGTCGGCCGGAGGAATCGACGAAGCGTCGCGCGCGGGCGTCAAGAAAGAGATCATCGGCCTGTTCAAGGCCGTGGAGCAGCAGGCGGCCGAGATGGCAGCGTTAAGGGACGAAATTAAGCAGCTCGTCGATAAATGGAAGTCGCTCCAATCTGCGGCGGCGCCTTCGCTGGCACCCGAGTTCAGCGCGGAAAAACCCGTAGTCGTGGCCGACCACATTGGCGCGTCTACGTTCATTGAAAAGGGATGGAGCCGTCTGTCATTGGGTGACTACGACGGCGCCGAAGCGGCGCTCGAAAAGGCCATCGCCCTCTCACCAGGTGATCCGCAAAGCTCGGCGTTGCTAGGCTGGGCTCAGATGTTGAACGAAAAGTACGATCAGGCGCTGATGAACTTTCAGCAGGTGCTGATGCGCGAGCCATCGAATGCGCTCGCCCGCATCAACGTCGGCTACATCTGCCTCAAGAAGGGCATCTTCGGCGAGGCCATCGAGCACTTGTCGAAGGCCATACGCCTCGACAACGACAAGAAGGCCACCCTGTACGCGCACTTCTATCTCGGTCTCGTGTATCTCGAGCGCGAGATGTACGAGGACTCGCAGGTGTTCTTATCAGAAGACGCTCGCGCTCGGACCAAACCTGATCGAGGCGTACTACGAGCTCGGGCGGGCTTTCTGGTTCAACGAACAGCAGGCCGAAGCGCGCGATAGCTGGAAGACCGGCCACGCCACCAACAAGTTCAACCCGTGGGGCAAACGCTGCGCTGAGGTGCTGGCGCTCGTCGATGGCGGCGAGCAGCCACCGCGGTAGTCCGTAATCCATCGGTACCACGCTTCCCGTGGTCCCGGGCTAATTTCCACTGATGCGACTGAAGCAGGCTGGCGTTCGCCTTGGCCTTGGTCTTGGCCTTGGCCTTGGCCTCGCGGTCCTCTCCGTTGGACTGCGGGCGCAGGGAGTTGCTCGCGCCACGCCCGCCGCCGACACGCCTGTTGTTCAGCCGGGGGCAGTGCCCGCTGGCGCCGAGGTCGTAACCGGTGGCCGGTTCACGTTCGTTGCCATGCCGGGTGATCTCGGCCTCGCGCGTAATCTCCTCGACCACGCCACGGCAAACGACACGTTTCCCGGGCTGCCACGTCCCTCTTGGCCCGCGACGATCATGATCGCGTCGGACGACGAGCAGTTCCGCGAGTGGATCGGTGTCCGGTTCCCGGAGTGGGGAATTGCGGTTGCCTTTCCTGGCGAGCAGCGGATCGTAATGCACGGCCGCACGGCGGGCTCCCGGGCCGGCGACCCCCGCGTGACGCTCCGGCACGAGTTGGCGCACCTTTCGCTGCACGAATTTACGGGTTCGCTGCCTCCCCGATGGTTCGACGAGGGGTACGCATCGTATTCGGCGCGCGAGTGGGGACGCGACGAAGTGCTCGCATCGAGTGTCGTCCTCGCTTTGCGGGGCGTCCCGCGGCTCGCTGCGCTCGACACACTTATCACGGGCGGATCGACTCGAGCGGAGCGGGGGTACGCGCTCGCGCACCGGGCCGTCGCCGACCTTGCCGCACTCGATCAGGCCCGTGGCCTCACACTGTTTTTCGGATACTGGATTGAGTCGCGGTCGCTGGACAACGCGGTACGGGCCGCGTTTGGTATTACTCTCAGTGGGTTTGAGGACAGTTGGCGGCGCACGACGCGGCGCCGGTACGGCGCGATCGCCATTCTCGCCGATTTTGGATTCGCGATCGTCGTACTCTTTCTGATCGCAGGGCCGCTTTGGCTGTCACGTCGCCGGCGTGATCGTGCGCGACTGGCGGCCATGGTCGCGGCGGACGCCTTGACCGAGCGGCGGGAGCGCGAGAGTGCGTTGGCCGTCTTTCTCGGGGACGGGCTGCAGGGGCCCGAGACCCCCACGGAACAAACTGACGCGAATGAGGTTCAGATTAAAGGGAGGTGACACCCCGATGTCATTGCTTGACACTACCATAGACGCGCCGTAGAATCCTCGCCTTATGACTGAAGCAGCGCGCCCGATGGCAAAACGGGCATCGGTTCGATGGGCGGTGGCGGGCTTCGTGCTGGCGGCCGGTTATGCTGATCTTGCGATGGGTGGCGAGACGCTGGCGCCGATCCTTCTCGTGTTGGGGTACTGCGTCCTTGTTCCGCTGGCTATTCTGACGTGACGGGGCGTGAAAGGCACGAAGCGGGCGAATAGCTCAGCTGGTTAGAGCACCTGCCTTACACGCAGGGTGTCGGGGGTTCGAGTCCCTCTTCGCCCATTCGACGATGCGGGATGAGAAAGTTGGATCACCACTCGGAGGATGGATTGTGATGGCTCGGAAAATCGCATGCAACGCGGGGCTGGCAGCACTGATAATCGCGGGGAGTGCCTCCCTTGCGGCGGCGCAGCCACGCATGGTTCGCGGCCCGAATCCGGACGCACCAAGGCTCATGGTGAGCGCGTGCCAGGCGCCGGACAAGGCACTGGCGACAGCGTGCGCCGATGCCATCCGGAGCGAGGTCGAAGGGTCCGTGTCGTTCCGCAATCTCGTGGTCATCTCTAAGTCGGATGTCGAGACTACGCTCAGCGCTTCCGGCTACGATCCGGCAATCTCGCTCGCGTCTGGCGATGCGATTGCCCTCGCGAAGCAGTTGCGTGCCGATTTTTACGTTGACGGCGTCGTCGAGCGGGGTGGAGCAGGCTACAAGATGACGGCGTGGGCAGTTCTCGCGCGCAACGCCAATATGCGGGAGCCGCTCGGCATCTTCGAACACGCTCGCATCGAGACGATCGCGGACCAGGTGTCGAAGTCGTTTCGGGACATCTTCACCAAGACCTACGAAAACCAAAGCAACTGCTTCTCGCTTGAGCGTGAGCGCAAGTATGACGACGCGATGAAGGAAATGGACAACGGCTTGAAGAAACTTCCCGAGAGCATGTGGCTGCGTCACTGCAAGCTCGCGCTGCTGAAGGACAAGCGGGCGCCGGGCGCCGAGGTTTCTGCGTTGCTCGAGGAAATCGTCAAGGTCGACGCCGGCAACAAGTCGGCGCTTCGCGACCTCGTGGTGATCTACGACACCGACGGAAACCGGGCTAAGAAGCTCGAGACGCTCGAGGCGCTGCATCGGGCGGATCCGACCGATTCGCGGCTCACTGCCGACGTTGTCAATGAGTATGCGGCCATGGGCCAGTTTGACAAGGCTAGGCCAATCGCTGAGAAGGCAGTGGCCGAAAATCCGGGCGACATCAACGTCGTGCGTCCGTACTGGCTGATCGTAATGACGCTCAAGGAATACAAGCTGGCGCTTGAAGTCGGCATGAAAATGGCGACCATGGACACGTCGACTGCCGATACCTCGTTTTTCTACAAGATGATCGGCGCCGCGAACGCGGATTCGAACTGGACCGTCGCGGCTCAACTCTCCGACCAGGCGTCGGCCAAGTACCCCACGGTACCTGACTTTCCCGTGTACGCTTCGTCGTTCTACCGCAAGGCCGGCGACATCGCAGCATCGGTCGCCGCTGCGCAGAGGGCACTCAAGGCGAATCCGAAACTGAAGGACCTGCGCGCCAGCGTCGCCGCTGCGTTGTTGGGCGAGAGCCCACCGAAGGCAGACGAGGCCATTGTGGTTGCGAAGGAAATGGTCGCAAACGAAGAGGACAAGGATCAGATCGCGAGCATTGCCGTCGGCGCGGGAAACTCACTGCGCGTGTGGGTCGATACGTTGAAGGCCCGTGGCGCAAATGCAGGTGCGCTCCAGGCTGCGGCCGAACGTGCGTACAATGCTCTCGCTTGGGCGGATACGCTGGCGATGGGTACGACGCTCGAAACGCAGGCAAAGTTCGTCTTGGGTGTTGCGGCACTCACAGTCGGCCAGGGTTACCTCACGACGGCCGGCGATGCGCCCAATAAGGTCATCGCCGAGATCAGGGCGATGAAGCCCATTCCGCCTACGGAACGGCAGAACGCGATGCTTGCTCCGGCGTACGCCGAGGGCTGCGCGCTGGTCAAGAAGGCGAACAGTTACCTGACCATTGCGCAAACTGCGGTCCCGGCGGGCGGCCGCTCGAATCCGGCGGCTGCGCAGCAGGTTATGGGCTCGCTGATGCAGCTCAATGGCTACGTCGACCAGCTGACCAAGGCCTACTGCAAGTAGACCGCGCTTCACACTCCGAGCACGAGAGCGGCCCGCGGATCATCCGCGGGCCGCTCTGTTTTCCTCCATATCTTTCGGTGTGAGCAACTCCAGATACGACTCGCCGTACCACGCACCGGTCATGGTGAGTGAAGTGCTGGCACTACTGGCCGGCGCGGCGGGGCATCAGAGCGGTGCAGCCCCTTACGACGGCGCCAAGGGCGACGGTCCCTCGGACGGGGGCGGGCAGTCGGTTCCGCGAATCCTCGATTGCACACTAGGCGGTGGCGGGCACAGCGCCGCGCTGCTCGACGCCGGCGCCGATGTGACCGGAATCGACCGCGACCCGACGGCAATTGAGGAGGCTGGCGCGCGGCTATCGACGTTCGTGGCAACCGGCCGGTTTCGCGCGATACAATCGACATACGCAGAGTTTGCCGAGAGTGACGCAACGCCCGCGCCGTTCGACGGCGTCCTGCTCGACCTTGGCGTATCGTCGCACCAGTTCGATGATGAATCCCGCGGATTCAGCTTCCGCGAAGGTGCGCCGCTCGACATGCGCATGAGCGCCGGAAACGGTCCGGGCGCGGCCGATCTCCTCAACGAGGCCGACGAGTCTGAACTGACGGCGGCGCTCCGTGACTTTGGCGACGAGCGCCGGGCGGCTCGTATGGCGGCGGAAATCGTCCGGCGTCGGGCGAACCGGCCGTTTGCCACCAGCGACGATCTTGTGGGAGTGGTTCGAGCCGTGCTGGGTCCGCGCTCCGGGCCGCCCGAATTTGCCCGGATCTTCCAGGCGATCCGCATCGCGGTCAACGATGAGCTGCCGGGCCTCGCGCGCGCACTCCCGGCGCTTCGTGACCGCTTGGCTCCGTCGGGCGTCATCGCAGTGATCACCTATCACTCGGGAGAAGACCGGCTGATAAAGCACACCTTCCGCGAGTGGAGCCGCGCCTGCACCTGCCCACCACGGCAGCCGATCTGCATGTGCGGCGGCGACAATGCGCTCGGCGATGTAGTGACGCGCCGGGCCGTGGCTGCCGCCGCCGACGAGATCGTGCGGAACGCCCGTGCCCGGAGCGCCAAGTTGCGGGCGTGGCGTCGGCGCGCGTCCCCACCAACGTCAAAGCGGAATTGACGTGAGAGGGCGCTCCATCGTCGCCCTCGCCCTCCTCGGTTTCGTCCTTGTGGCCACAGGCGTCATATGGAGGCGGAGTGCGGGCATCACGCGGGCGCGTGAGGAGAGTCGCCTCGATCAACAGCGAGCGGCGCTCGAGGCCGAGCGTGCGAAGCTCGAAGGGGACATCCGAGACGCGTCGAGTCGTGCCCGACTCGCGCGAATCGCTGAGGAGCGCCTGCATATGCACATTCCAAACGACAGCCAGGTGATCTATCTGGCCCCGTCTGCGCGCAAAGCGAAGACCGGGGACGGCTCCGGTAGCGGAAGTGCTCGCGGCGGCTCGCGGGCCCGCGGCCCGGGTGGTGGATCGGATGCGCACGGCGAATAGCGGACCCCGCGACGTCTTTTCGGCGCCCGGCACGGCCGGCGGCGGCTCCGCACCGCCTCCAGCTGCCTGGGGCCGAACGGCACTGGTGCAGGGTGGACTCATCGTCTTTGCGCTGGCCCTGATCGGCCGATCGGCGCAAGTGCAGCTTGTGCAGCGCGATATGTGGCGCGCACGAGCGAGCGCCCAGCAGCTGGCAGCGAATCCGCTCCCAGCGCCGCGCGGCACTATCCTCGATGCGACCGGTGTAGTGCTCGTGGAATCGCGCCAGTTGGTCAAGCTCAGTGTCGCGCCGCGCGAAGTGGTGGCTGACCAGCGAAATAGGGGTGACGGGCGCGCACGCATGGCGGCGCTTGCCGACGTGCTTTCAGGCGTGGGCGTTCCCGCGGACTGGGTGGCCCGCGTTCGCGACACAACTCGAGCGTGGGTGGAGATTCCGGGACGATTCCTGGCGACCGATGTTGCCGCGGCCATGAAGACACGCGGCGTGCACGCTGAGCCAGCGCTCGAGCGCGTTCCGCCGGCCAACGACGGGCTTCGGCGTCTCATTGGCCGGGCCGACGATGCGGGCGGCCCTGTGGACGGTCTCGAAAAGGCGCTGGACGAGATTCTCCGCGGCGCCGGCGGGCGCGAATCACTGGTGCGAGATTCGCGCGGACAGCGTATCCGGTCGCCCAGCGTCATGTCGGCAGCGCCGGTGCCAGGCCGGACGGTGGTGCTGTCGCTCAACCAGTCGCTGCAGGACATCGCTGAACGGGCGCTCGGCGATGCAATCACTTCGATGCGGGCAACGGGCGGCGACATCGTGATGCTCGATCCGGCGAGCGGCGAGGTGCGGGCGATGGCGAGCCAACGTACCAACAAGCTCTCGACCGGCGCGACGGCGCTCACCGAGCCGTACGAACCAGGCTCCACGCTGAAGCCGTTCTTTGCGGCACGCCTCCTCGATATGGGCCGCGCGCGCGCCGACGAGATCATCAACACGTATAACGGCGAGTGGGACTTCAACGGTAGGAAGATCGAAGACGACCATCCGGCGCCGGAGTTTTCGCTTTCTGACGTCATCCGCTATTCGAGCAACATTGGAATCATCCAGTTTGCCGAGCGGCTGAACCCGAATGAGAAGTTCGAGCTGCTGCGTGACCTTGGATTCGGCACGCCGACCGGGATTCCGTACCCCTCGGAGTCGGCGGGCCTTCTCCCGGTACCGGGGCGCTGGGACGGCTTGACCTCGGCTTCGCTGGCCATGGGATACGCGGTGAGCGTGACGCCGCTGCAACTCGCGGCTGCGTACGGGGCAATAGCGAATGGAGGTGAGCTCCTCGAGCCTGCGATCGTGCATGAGATTCGCGATCCGGACGGCACGGTGACGTGGAGACAGGAGCGCCGGGTCGTGCGTCGCGTGATGTCAGAGGAATCGGCGCGCGCGCTACGCGGCATGTTGCGCGGTGTGGTCGAGACGGGAACGGCGATAGGCTCCAACCTTTCGACGTTCGACGTCGCAGGAAAAACGGGTACCGCGAAAATCGCGATAGGTGGCCGGTACGTCCCCGGCCGCTACACTGCCAGCTTCGTGGGAATGTTCCCGGCGGACGACCCGCAACTCGTGATCCTCGTCAAGCTCGACGATCCGACCAAATCGATTTACGGTGGGCGCGCAGCCGCTCCTGTCTCGAAAGTCGTGCTGCAGGCGGCGCTCGCGGCCCGCGCCGCGGCGCTCGACCGGCGTGCTCTCGCCGACGCACCATCACGTGAACGCGGAACGGCCGATTTCGCGCCCCTGCCGGAACCTGCGGCGGACGTGCTCCCGCAAGCTGCCCGCGGCGGAGCCGTGGCTTGGGTGGCGCGGCTTGATGAACCGCGCATAATGGCGCAGCGCATCGTTGCGCGGCGCGCGGTGCCCAACGTGCGTGGGCTTCCCCTGAGGCAGGCTGTTTACACGCTGCACCGCGCCGGCTTCCGAGCGTCTCTACCACATGGCGGTTCGGGCGCAGATCGTGCCCTGGCGACTTCGCCGTCTGCGGGAACGTTGGTCGTTACGGGGAGCACCGTCGTGCTTGAGCGAGAGCCATGAGCGCCGCAAAGGTGGAGACCGGCGCTGCGATCTCGGACATCGCGGAAGCGCTTCGAGCGGCAGGCGTCCTTGTCTCCGTTCCTCCAGTGATACCGAGCCGGGTTACAGGGATCAGCGACGACAGCCGTGCCGTGTCGCGCGGTGGGCTCTTCGTCGCCGTTCGAGGCACCACACTCGACGGTCATGACTTTATCGGCGCCGCGCGCGAAGCAGGCGCCAGCGTCGTGCTTGCAGAAGACGCAGCGCGCGCGGAGGGTGGGGCGGTCATCATCGTGCGCGACGGTCGGCGGGCAGCGGCGATCGCTGCCGCCGCATTCTACGGCAATCCGGCCGCCGCGATGCGCGTGGTCGCGGTAACCGGCACGAACGGCAAGACCACGACCGTCGGCATGATTCGTCACCTGCTCGACGAAGCCGATGACGCGGTAGCACGATCGGCGAGTGTCGGAACGCTTGGCGTACTGTTCGGCAGCGCCGGAGGGCCTGTTGACGGTGGCGCCGGGCTCACTACCCCGGGTCCGGTCGAGCTGCAGCGTGTCCTGCGGGAGCTGGCTGACCGCGGCGCGCGGTCGGTCGCCATCGAAGTGTCGTCTCACGCGTTGGCTCAAAAACGCGTGGAGGGTGTCGGGTTCGCCGCGGCGGTGTTCACGAACCTCACGCGCGATCATCTCGACTACCACGGCACCATGGCTGCGTATCGCGATGCAAAGTTCGCGCTCGCCGCGCACATTGCGCCGACCGGCGTGGCCGTGGTGAACGCCGACGACAGGAATTGGGACACGCTGTCGGGAGGCGCACGGCGCGTGACGTTCGGGAACTCACCGTCCGCAGATGTCCACGCCGAGGAGATCAGCTACTTGCCGCGGGGGACGGGGTTTCGGCTCGTTACGCCGCAGGGGCGGGCAGATGTCCACCTCCCGCTCATCGGCGACTTCAACGTGTCAAACGCACTCGGAGCCGTCGCTGCGGCCATTTCGCTCGGCGTGTCGCTTGCGACCGTCGCGGCGCGCCTGGCAACTATGCCGCAGGTGCCCGGCCGGCTCGAACTGGTGGGCGAGCGTCCCTCCGTGCTACGTGACTACGCACACACGCCCGACGCGCTCGAGCGTTCGCTCAAGGCGCTCCGGCCGTTCGTGCCCGGGCGCCTCATCGCCGTGTTCGGTGCTGGCGGCGATCGCGA
Source organism: Gemmatimonadota bacterium (assembly GCA_027622655.1). Taxonomy (GTDB): domain Bacteria; phylum Gemmatimonadota; class Gemmatimonadetes; order Gemmatimonadales; family Gemmatimonadaceae; genus Fen-1231. The sequence continues at coordinate 28,440 of JAQBYI010000040.1, forward strand.
TCCGGGGAAGCGGCCGCTCATGGGCGCCGTTGCAGCCCGGCTGGCCGACATCGCGATTGTGACGAGTGACAATCCGCGCACCGAAGATCCGGAAAGCATCATCGATGAGATTGTTGCGGCCATGCCGGCCGGCGGTTTTGAGCGGCTGGAAGATCGCCGCGCGGCAATCGCGCGGGCGATCGCCATTGCCGATCCGGAACGCGACGTCGTGTTGCTCGCAGGGAAGGGCCACGAGACCTACCAGGTGCGTGGCACGGAAAAACTGCCGTTCGACGAAGCGGCGATTGTGGCGGAGATTCTGGCGCCGAAGCGTGCTGAGGGAGCGGCCTGATGGCAGAATCGTTCTGGACGTTATCGCGAGTCGCTGACGCGCTTGCCGGTGTGCGCCCGGCCGTTGGCGCTCCGGCGCGAATGGGTGCGCCGGGCGACGTATTTCCGCGGGGCGATGCGCCGGTGGTGCGTGTGTGGACGGACACGCGCACGGTCTCTGCCGGCGACCTGTTCGTCGCGCTCCGGGGTGAACGGTTTGACGGACACGACTTCCTCGCCAAGGCCGTAGCGGCCGGGGCCTGCGCGCTTGTGGTGTCTGATGCGAGGCTGGCGGCGGGACTTGGCGTCCCCGTTTTCGAGGTGGTGGACACGACGCGCGCGTATGGCGCGCTTGCCCGGTATCGGCGTGAAGTGTGGGGCGGTCCGGTCGTTGCCGTGGGCGGCTCGAATGGAAAGACGTCCACCAAGGAGCTCATTCGCGCGGCGCTTGGCAGCCGGCTCTCTGTGCACGCGACCGAGGGAAACCTCAATAATCAGATCGGCGTGCCGCACACGCTGCTCGCGCTCAATCACGCATCAGATGTCGCGGTTATCGAAGTCGGCACGAACACGCCCGGAGAGATCGCCATTCTCCGCGATATCGTGCGCCCCGACATCGGCGTCGTGACGGCGATCAACGAGGAACATCTAGAGGGATTCGGCGATCTCGCGGGAGTGCTGCGCGAAGAGGCTTCGCTCCTGGATGGCGTGGCCGTCGCCATCGTTCCGGCGGACGACGACGCGCTTGTTGCCGAAGCGGCAAAGCGGGCGCGGCGTGCCGTGAGTGCCGGAATCGGGCGCGGTGCGCTTGCAGCCGAGAGCGGCGAGCTTGCCGACGACGCCACCGGACGGCTCACCGTGGGCGGCGTGCACGTTGCCGTGCCGCTTCGAGGTGCGCACAACATGCGCAACGCCATGCTCGCGCTTGCCGTGGCCCGCGCTTGTGGAGTGACGATCGAGGACGCGGCCCGTGGAATCGCAGCGATCGAGCCCGGCGCGATGCCCGGAATGAGGTCAGCCGTCGAGCCGCTCGGCGACGCCCTCCTCGTCAATGACGCTTACAACTCCAATCCCGGATCCGCGCGAGCTGCGATGCAGCTGCTGAGCGCAGTGGCAGGGGCCCGTCCGCGCGTGATTGTGCTCGGCACGATGGGTGAACTCGGCGCGCAAGCCGAGATCGCTCACCGGGACATTGCGCGCGAAGCGATGGCCGCGGACCCGTCGCTTGTCGTGGGAATCGGCGAGTTCGCGGCCGCCTTCCGGTCGGTGGCGGCCGGCGACGCACGCGTCGTGACCGGCAACGACATCGACGACATCTGGCCCGCGCTCTGTGCGCGTCTCGCGCCAAACGCCGCGATTCTGCTCAAGGCATCGCGCAGCGTCAAGCTCGAACGCCTGCTGCCGCGCCTGCGCGAGTGGGCGAGCGAAAATATCTCACCGTACCGGGCGGACTGACATGCTCTACGACCTTCTGTTTCCATTGCGGGAGTATTTCTCGCCATTTCGCCTTTTTCAGTACATCTCGTTCCGTGCAGCGGGCGCAGCGGTTACCGCCCTCCTGGTAGCGTTTGTCGTTGGTCCGCTGATCATTGGGCGTCTACAACGCATGCAGATCCACCAAGTGGTGCGCGCCGGGACGCCGGACTCACACGCCGACAAAGGAACGACTCCCACGATGGGTGGGTTCATCATTCTCGCGGCGACGTTCGTGCCCACGGTGCTCTGGATGCGAACCGACAACCGATACGTGTGGCTCGCCCTGCTCGCGACGCTCTGGATGGGAGCGATCGGCTTTCTGGACGACTACCTCAAGCTGCGCCAGAAACGCGCCGGG
>JAQBYI010000093.1 GCA_027622655.1 Gemmatimonadota bacterium
GAACCAATGGAAGTGGTGTCGTCGAAGAAGAGCCGGCTGGCGGTATCGTGATTCACACACGTTGACGCTGATCCTGCGCGACGACGCCGTCGTCGCCGAAAGCGACGAGGGCAAGCCGGGGATCGTGTTCGACTACGACTAAGGTCGACTTTACGTTGGTGGCGTCAACGTAGGTCGGGCGAGCGACTACTTCAGCCGGTTCACTGTACATGGATGCGAACAGTGGATGACCACCGCTCGGAACTCCGTGAACTCAATGAGCTCACGGTAGCCAGGCTTGAGGCCCGAATCGGCCAGAGCGAGGCGCGACTCGAGGCCGATATGCGCGTTGGCTTGACTGCGCTCGAAGCCAGGATCGACCAGCGATTCGGCGACCTGATCAAGTGGTCGTTTCTGTTCTGGTGCGGCGCGGTGGCGGCTGCGGCGCTTGCACGCGTGTAGCGGACCTGCGGTCAGTACGTGCGCACCGCCGAGAAGGTCCGGAGCAGAATGCGGACGTCGCGCCTGATTGACTTCGCGCGCACGTAGGCCAGCTCCACGTCGGCACGGCGCGGATACGACAGCGCGTGCCGGCCACCCACGGCCCATTCGCCGGTGAGCCCGGGACGCACGGAGAGCAGGAGCTTCCGGCGCGCGCCTGCGTAGTGTTCGAGTTCTTCCGGCACCAGCGGACGCGGCCCCACGAGCGACATGTCGCCGACGAGCACGTTCCAGAGCTGCGGAACTTCGTCGAGTGACGAACGGCGCAGCCGCCGCCCGAACGGCGTAATGCGTGGATCGAGTTCTTCGGGAATCTTGTAGCCGTTGGCGCGATACAGCTCGTACATCGCGGGATCGGCGTCCAGGCGATCTTCGGCATCGGCGTACATCGTGCGCAGCTTGAGGCAGCCAAACCGGCGCCCGCCGCGTGCCACGCGAATGTGCCTGAACAACGGTGCGCCCGGACTCTCGATGCGGACGAGCAGGGCGACTAGCGCCACGATGGGGCCGAGTACCACGAGTCCAACGAGCGCTCCCACGATGTCCATCGCCCGCTTGACGCCCAACGTGAAGAGCTGGCGCCGGTCGCCGGTGAGTTCGAGCAAAGTTGCGGCGTGCTGACCAATGACGCGCGGCCTGGCCGTCGCAGGCGTTTCTGTGGGCATCACAGCCCAAAGCGGGCTGCCGTGGCCGAGCGCCACGTCGGTGGCCCATTCCACCACGCCCGGGCCCACAGGGCCGGCGAGGAGGATTCCGTCTACGGACACCTGATCAAAGAGCCGTTCAACTTGCTCGCGCTCCGTACCATCGAGCCCGGCTTCAACGTCTACCACCACGGTCGAGACAATCGTGAATCTGCCCGACTCGACCGCAGGATGGGTAAGTGCACGATGCAGGTCGCTCGCGGCTCCGATGACCACGACCCTGGCTTCAGCTGCGCCTTCGTCGATTACACGAGGGCGGCCGGCGGGCCGGGCGGTTCGGGGCGATGGAATGCCTTGCTTCTGTGTCTTCGAGTCGGGGAGCATCTCGGCTGAAGATAGGGCTTCGCATACGGAACGCGCCACCCGGCGGGGCTGCACGACTGTGACGCTCGTCACCGTGGCCGGAAAGCAACCCTTGGTCGCGGCTTGGGGCGCGGGAACAGTAAGTTGCCTTGCTCGCCATCCAATGCCGAAATCCCCAACGCCCCGCGTCGCAATCGTCCACGACTGGCTCGTGCAGCCGGGTGGGGCAGAGCTCGTACTGCGCGAGCTGATCGCGCTTTTTCCGCAGGCGGAGCTGTACGCGCTCATCGACCGGATGCCGCGCGCGGAGCGTGACGCGCTGGGGCTCGGCGGCAAGCGGACGCACACTTCGTTTCTGCAGCGCGCACCCGGCGTAGCAAGGCACTACCGCTCGTACCTCCCGCTGATGCCGCTCGCGGCGCGATCGCTCGACGTGTCGGCGTACGACATCGTCATCACGAACTCGCACGCGGTGGCCAAGGGTGTGCGCACGCGGCCGGGGCAGCTGCACGTGAACTACTGCCTCTCGCCAATGCGATACGCGTGGGACCTGCGCGAGCAGTACCTGCGCGAAGCCGGCCTCGATGCGGGCATCAAGGGCTTCGGGGCGCGGTGGCTGCTGGAGCGGATGCGACGCTGGGATCATCGGCGGAGCGCTGACGTAACGACGTTCGTCACGCTCTCGCATTTCATTGCCGAACGCATCAAGCGTGCGTATGGGCGGGACGCCGAGGTGGTGTATCCGCCTGTGGACACCGAGTATTTCACGCCGGTAGGCGAGTCGCCGTCAGGCGAGTTGCACGGCGGCGGATTCTATCTGACCACCAGTCGCTTCGTTCCGTACAAGCGTGTTGATATGATTGCGCGAGCGTTCGCACAGCTCGGTGACCGTGAACTCGTTTTGATTGGCGACGGGCCCGACCGCGCCAAGGTGCTTGCGGTTGGCGGGCCGAACGTCCGCTTTCTGGGCCAGCAACCGCGCGACGTGGTTCGTGACCATATGCGGCGGGCGCGTGCGTTCGTGTTCGCCGCAGAAGAGGACTTTGGTATTGCGCCCGTGGAGGCGATGGCGTGCGGCACGCCGGTGATCGCGTACGGAAAAGGCGGCGCAACGGAGACGGTGCGTGCAGATGATTCGCCTGATGCGACGGGAATGCTCTACCCGGAGCAGACCGCCGAATCGCTGGCCGCTGCGGTGCGCGCGTTCGAAGCGAGGCAGACTCCGATCAGCGCGGCCGCTTGCCGGGCGCAGGCGCTGAAGTTTCGAGCCGAGTTGTTTGGCGAGGGGTTCGGCGCGATAGTGGCGCGCGAATGGGCTGCGTTTGCAGCGCGCGCCTGAACTGCATTCGCGGCGCGGGTGGGCAGCGGTGGAGCTTGGAACCGCCGTAAAACCAATGGGCGCGCAGGGACTCGAACCCCGGACCTCTGCTGTGTGAAAGCAGCGCTCTAACCAGCTGAGCTACGCGCCCTGTAAGAGCGCTAAACCTAACCGGGGCGCGGGGGCGTTGACAGTGGCGTTGGCAGTGGTGTTGGCAGTGGTGAGGAGCTTGAGTGATGAGTGACGAGTAAGTGAGGGGTGAGGCGTGAGGATCAGGCCGCTTCGGCGTCTACTTGCCCTTGTCTGCGCGCCGCAAGCCGGCCAGCGCGCTGTTCTGCCCGTACCGCCACTTCGATCGGCTCAAACCGGCGGCTGAGCTCCCGCCGACGCTCGTGCAGCATCGCCCCGACCAGCAGGGAGCGCACGTAGGAATCGTCTTCCTCCGCGTACCGCGACGGCTCAAGCCACGCTGACGGGCCCGACCCACCGAACGAACCGGTCCCGCGCGTCGTTCCAGAGCAGATGGATGTCCCCGGGAAGCGGTTCGGTCGCCAAGATCTTTCGCTTTCCCGCAACGACGGCGAGGTCAACGGCCGTTGCTGTGGCCGGCAGTGGCCAGTGTGTCGAACGGCCTATCGAACGCGCGCACCTCGCGCAGGCTCGAAGCGAAGATCGATCAACGTTTCGCCGACCTGATCAAGTGGTCCTTTCTGTTCTGGTGCGGGGCGGTGGTAGTGGGCTTGATGAAGTGAGGAAGTGCTTACAAGTCTGCCGTCAGGCGTGTCGCGGCAATCGCACGGATACGGGGTGCGAGCGCAAACGTGTCTTCTCCGGCGTGAATCACGTTGAGCTGGTGGAGCTTGAGATCGGCCAGTGCGGCACGCATTGAGGGCGATACGCGCGGCGCCGTCGTTCGCTTGAACTCGAATCCCACGCGGCGGCGTCCGTCCACGACCAGCAGGTCCAGTTCCGCGCCGGCGTAAGTACCCCAGAAATAGCACTGGTCGCGCCGGTACCCGAGCTGCGCGATGACCGTCTCGATCAGGAAACCCTCCCACGACGCGCCAACCTTCGGATGGCGATCGAGATCGTATTGCCGGGTCACGTCCAGCAGCGAATGGAGCAGCCCCGAGTCGGCGATGTACACTTTCGGGGCCTTCACCTGACGCTTGCCGATGTTGGCGTGATAGGGGCGCAACGTGCGCACGACGAACGTGGCTTCGAGCAGATCGACATAGTGGCGCACGGCGGTATCGGACACGCCGAGCGCGCGCCCCAGCTCTGAGCTATTGAGCAGCTGGCCGTGCACGTGGGCGATCATCGCCCAGAACCGGCCGAGTGTGGCCGCTGCGATCCTGATCCCAAGCTGCGGTACATCGCGTTCTAGGAAGGTGCGAATGAATGCGCGTCGCCACTCCGCGCTGGCATCCTCAGTTCGTGCCGCGAACGCGGGCGGAAAGCCGCCGCGTCGCCAGAGCCGGACGAGCTGGTCCGGCCCGGTTTCAGCCACCGAGAGCGGCGGGAGTTCGTGGAAGGCCACGCGCCCGGCGAGCGTCTCGGCGCCCTGATGCAGCAGGTCCGGTGAGGCGCTCCCGAGTACGAGGAAACGCGCGCGAATCGGGCGCCGGTCGGCCAGCACGCGAAGCGCGGGAAAGAGGTCGGGCCGGCGCTGGATTTCGTCGAGGATGACGAGCCCACGGAGCCCGGCAAGCGCGAGCATCGGATCGGCGAGCCGCGCGACGTCGCGCGGGTCCTCGAGGTCGAACCGCGTGACCGGTCCGCGATGTGCCTTGGCAACGAGGCCGGCAAGGGTCGTCTTCCCGACCTGGCGCGCGCCGAGGAGGGCGACGACGGGTGCGCGCCCCAGGTGACGGCGCAGGGCGGCGACGTGGGCGGTGCGCGGGAGTAGTTTCATTACCTTGAATATTCGGTGGTAGGAACCGGATATGCAAGGTGAGGGGAGAGGAGTGAGGAAGTGCTTACAAGTCTGCCGCCAGGCGTGTCGCGGCAATCGCACGGACTAGGGCCCAGCGCGGGACCTGTTGGCGGCGTTCGCGAAATGCACGAAGTAGCGCTCGAGGCCCGCAGCGGAACCAATGGAAGTGGTGTCGTCGAAGAAGAGCCGGCTGGCGGTATCGTGATTCACACACGTTGACGCTGATCCTGCGCGACGACGCCGTCGTCGCCGA
>JAQBYI010000041.1 GCA_027622655.1 Gemmatimonadota bacterium
TCGGGGCCGCTCGGGGCCGCTCGGGGCCGCCCGGCCGGGCGCGGCAGTTGCGACGGCCCGTGGCACGGCCCATTTTCTCCCGAATGCGAATCCTCAAGAAGCTCATCTGGGTCGTCATCGCCCTCGTCGGCGCCTCGACCCTCGGGTACGTTGCGGTTCAGCGGGGAGAGACAATCGGTGCCGGGTGGCTTCTCACGGCCGCGATCTGCATCTACCTCATCGCCTACCGGTTCTACAGCAAGATCATCGCGGCGAAGATCTTCGCGCTCGACCCGGCTCGCGCCACACCCGCAGAACGCCTCGCGGATGGGCGCGATTTCGTTCCCACCAACAAGTGGATCGTTTTCGGGCACCACTTTGCCGCCATTGCCGGCCCGGGCCCACTGATTGGCCCCACGCTGGCCGCCCAGTTCGGCTTTCTCCCCGGCTTTCTCTGGATCGTCGTGGGTGTCGCGCTTGGCGGCGCGGTACAAGACTGCCTGATCCTTTGCGCCTCCATCCGCCGCGACGGCAAGTCGCTCGGGCAGATGGCGAAGGAAGAGATCGGGCCGCTCGCCGGCTACGTGGCGCTGGTGGCCGTGTTCGGCATCATGATCATCCTGATCTCGGTGCTCGCGCTCGTCGTGACCAACGCACTCAAGGCGAGCCCGTGGGGCACCGTCACGCTGCTGCTTACCGTTCCGATCGCGATGATCATGGGCCTCTATATGCGGTTCATTCGTCCGGGCCGCGTTCTCGAAGCGACGGCGCTCGGGCTCGTGATGCTCGTGTTCGCCCTCTTCGCCGGAAGATGGGTCGCAGAGAATCCAGCGCTCGCGCCGACGTTCACGTTGACCGGGCCGCAGCTCGCCGTCTGGATCATGATCTACGGCTTCATGGCGTCGGTACTCCCAGTCTGGTTCCTGCTGGCGCCGCGTGACTACCTGTCCGCGTTCGTGAAGATCGGCGTCGTGTTCGCGCTGGCGATCGGCATATTCATCATGCTCCCGCCGTTGCAGATGCCGTCCACCACCACTTTCTTCTCGACGGGTGACGGTCCCGTCTTTGCCGGCAAAGTATTCCCGTTCGTCTTCATTACCATTGCGTGTGGCGCCATATCCGGCTTCCACGCGCTGATCAGTTCCGGCACCACACCAAAGCTGCTGGAAAACGAAGCAGACGCGCGAATGATCGGATACGGCTCGATGCTGCTGGAGTCGTTGGTTGCCGTGCTGGCGTTGATCGCAGCATGCATTCTCGATCCGGGCGCGTATTTCGCGATCAACGCTCCGGTCGGCCTGATCGGTACGACGGTCGAGTCGGCCGCGGCTGCCGTGAGCAGCTGGGGTTTCGTGATTACGCCGGAGAGCCTCGCCGATATGGCTGCGAGCGTGCAGGAAAGCACGCTGCTCTCGCGCACCGGCGGCGCCCCGTCGCTGGCCGTCGGCATGGCGCTGGTTTTCTCGAGCGTATTCGGCGGGGGCGGCGCGATGGCGGTCTGGTACCACTTTGCCATCATGTTCGAGGCGCTGTTCATTCTTACGACGCTCGACGCCGGCACGCGCGTCGGTCGGTTCATGCTGCAGGACCTCGGCGGGCAGATCTGGAAGCCGTTCGGCCGCGTGTCGTGGTATCCGGCGACCATTACGGCCAGCGCCATGGTCGTTCTCTGCTGGGGCTATTTCCTCTACCAGGGCGTGACGGATCCGCTTGGCGGGGTGAACACACTATGGCCGCTGTTCGGGATTTCCAACCAGTTGCTTGCCGCAATCGCGCTCTGCGTAGGTACAACCGTGATCATCAAGATGGGGAAAGCGCGCTACTCGTTCATAACGCTTATTCCGTTGACGTGGCTCACGATCGTGAACATGACCGCCGGTTACCAAAAGATGTTTGCGGAGGATCCCAGGCTCGGCTTCCTTTCACACGCGCGCTGGGTTGATGGCTTCCTCGCGCAAGGCACGCTGCCGCCCGGCATCGCAAGCGCCGCGGACGCGTCGCGCATGATGTTCAATGATCGCATCGACGCTGCCGTCGCCGGGTTCTTCATGCTGGCCGTGATCATAATTCTCACGGCGTCGATAAAGGAGTGGTACCTCGTGCTCAGCGGCGCCAAGCCGGCCGTGAGCACCGAAGTACCGTTTACGGCGAGGAAGGCGCTCGCGTCCAACGTGTAGATAGGAAGAAAACGACGTGTGCAGTGGCCGCCCGTGCGCTCGATCCCGATCGCACGGGCGTGCTTTTTGTCCGAGTTTACGGGTGAGTTCGGATGTGTAGATTCGCAATGATCACCCGCCAGCAGACCCTTGCCTCGAGCGCGCCAACCATGCGCCTTTCCCGACTGCTTATTCTTTCGTCTGGTGTCGTATTGTTTTCATCCGCCGCGTCCGCGCAGCGGGCCAAGCCACCGACGTTCGACCTCACCATCGCCAACATCATGCGCGGCCCGGAACACTACGGGCGTGAGCCGGGTCAGGTGCGCTGGTCACCGGACGGCGAGTGGATCTATTTCCAGTGGCTCCCGCCGGAGACGGATTGGCGCGAAACCGCCAAGCCGTATCGCGTACGCGCGCAGGCCGGCGCGGTGCCCGAACGTGTCGCCGACGCTGAGATGGAACGGCTGACGCCCATCATCGCGAACGGTGTGCTCTCGCCGGATCGGTCGCGGAAGCTGACGCAAGCCCGCGGCGACCTCTGGTTGGTCGACATGCGGACGTCGGCCGTACGGCGATTGACGGAGACCGTCGCCGCCGAGTCGAACGGGCAGTTCTCGAGCGACGGCAGCCGCGTGTCATTCGTACGCGACGGCAACGCGTACTCGGTTGATCTCGCGTCCGGCGCCACGCGGCAACTCACGGACATCAGGCCGGGTGCCGCAGGTGTCGCAGGTGCGGCGGCCGCGGGCGGACGCGGCGGACGTGGTGGGCGAGCCGGCGTCGCTCCACCGGTCGGCGCGCAGGGTGCCGGTCGAGGGGGTCGAGGGCGCGGCGCAAATCAGCAGCGCACTGTCATGGAGCGAGAACAGCAGCAGCTCTTCGCCGTTCTTCGCGACAGGGCACGCGCGGATTCCATTCGCCGAGCCGGAGAGCGCGATGATCCCGATCTACCGCGCACCGTCAATCTTGGTGCGGACGAGAGTGTCCAGCAGATCTCTGTAAGCCCGTCGGGCGCGGCGGTCATTTTCACGACCGCAACCTCTGCCGCCGGTACGCGAGCGACGATCGTGCCCAGCTACGTGACGGCGAGCGGCTATACAGAAGACATTCCGAGCCGCACCGATGTCGGCGACGTGCAAGGAAGCGGGCGCATGGGCTTCATGACGCTGCCACGCGGCGAAGTCGTTTGGATTCAGCCGATCTCCGGCAGTTCTGATTCGGTGGCCACTCAGGGAGTGATGGGATGGAACGATGCGGGAACGGCTGCGATCGTGTCGGCGACGGCGCGCAACTGGAAGACACTTCAGTACTCGGTGGTCGACGGAGCAGCCGGTTCGCTCAAGACGATCGAAGTCGTGCATGACACGGCGTGGGTCGGAGGCCCGTGCGGACAATGCGCCGGCTGGTACGACGGCGGGCGTCGGGTCTACTGGGTAAGTGAAACGAACGGCTGGGCCCAGCTCCACACGGCCGCCGCCGACGGGACAGATCGGCGCGAAACGACCGGCCTCGGGAAATGGGAGGTGTACGACGTCGCGCTCTCCGCCGACAAGAACCACTTCCTATACCACAGCAGCGAACTCTCCCCGTTCGATCGCGGGTACTATCGCGTGGCCGTATCCGGGGGTGCGCGCGAAGCAATCACGCCCGGAATCGGCGGGCATCAGGTTATGCTTTCGCCCGACGAAAAGCGGATGGCCGACGTGTTTTCGACAAATGTGAAGCCGCCCGAACTCTATGTCAGCGGATACTGTGCTGCCGGCGTGCGATGCGAACCCGAAACGCCCGCCCGTCTCACCCTATCGCCGAACGCCGAGTATCTCGCCGGGCCGTGGACCAAGGAGCTTCGGATCGTACAGATCCCGGCGTCCGACGGCGTGCAGGTTCCGGCGCACATCATCAGGCCGCAGGACGTTGGCGCGCGCCCGAACGGCGCGGCGGTGATTTTCGTGCACGGCGCCGGCTATCTGCACAACGTTCATCACTATTGGCCGAGCTACCCGCGCGAACAGATGTTCAACCATTTCCTCGCGTCGAAGGGCTACACGGTGCTCGACATCGACTACCGCGCCAGCGCCGGGTACGGCCGCGACTGGCGTACGGCCATTTACCGCTGGATGGGCGGCCGTGATCTCGCCGACCACGTGGACGGATCGAAGTGGCTGACCAAGCAATACGGCATCAGCCCCGAACGAATCGGGATGTACGGCGGGAGTTACGGCGGATTCATGACGCTCATGGCGCTGTTCACCGAACCGAAGTCGTTCGGCGCGGGTGCGGCCCTTCGGTCAGTCACTGACTGGGCGCACTACAACCACAGGTACACGAGCCAGATCCTCAACCAGCCGCAAGACGACACGCTTGCGTACCATCGCTCGTCGCCGATCTTTTTGGCCGAAGGACTGGAGGATCCGCTCTTGATGCTGCACGGCATGGTGGACACCAACGTGCACTTTCAGGACGTCGTTCGGCTCACTCAGCGGCTCATTGAACTCGGAAAGACCGACTGGTCGCTTGCGCCGTACCCGGTTGAGAATCACGGATTCGAGAGGCCCGACAGCTGGACCGACGAGTATCGTCGTATATTCGAACTGTTCGAATCGACGATCGGACCAAAGGGAACCAAAGCCAGACGTTAGGTATTGGCACACGGAGGCACCGATGATCCAGACCGCACAGGGCACATCGAACGCTACGGCAACTGAATGCGCGGCACCGCAATCGCGGTTCGCGCGAGCGATCGCGCTGGTGCGCCGGATCATCGGCGCGCCCGACTACGAGAAGTATTGCGCGCATATGGCCGCCACCCATACGGGTGAGCCGGTGATGACCGAGCGCGAGTTCGTTGAAGCACGCCTGACCGACAGGTACTCGAAGCCGGGCGCGGCGCGCTGCTGCTAAGCGCGGCGGCCCGCGGCAGCTAGCCTTGCGCTGCTTGTTTGCCCGCCACCGCGCCGCCCGGCACGAATAGCATCAGGCCCACCGTCGCGACGACGGCGAGCCCTGCGCCGAGCGAGAACGCGGCTGCGGGGCCGACGCGGTCCCACAAGAGCCCGAATGCCAGTGAAGCGGGGAGCGCCGCCAGCCCTGTGGCGAAGTTGAACCAGCCGAACGCAGTGCCTCGCCGCGCCGCCGGCACCAGATCAGCGACGAGCGCCTTTTCAGTGCCTTCCGTGAGCGCGAAGTAGAGGCCGTACGCGAGGAGCAGCCCCCACGCATGCCACGCTGCTGATGCAAAAATGAACCCGACGTACACGGCGGCGTAAATCATCCAGCCGGCAATGATCGGAGGACGTCGGCCGATGCGATCAGAGAGACGCCCCCCGGGTTCGCTCGCGACCGACTTGACCAGGTTGTGCACCGCCCAGAGAATCGGGATCCATCCAGCCGCCACGCCAATCTGCGACGCGCGAAGCAGCAGGAACGCGTCGGCCGAGCCACCGAGCGCAAAGACGAACACGACCGCGAGATAGCGCCAGAACGCGGGCCCGAGCGGCGCGTTGAGGGTGACGGTTGGGGCGGGCATGGCGGCCACAGGGGCAGCGGGAGCTGCGTGTTCAGCGCGCATTGTGGGGTCCGCAGCAACACCCGGAACGGTCGGCGCCGATTTGCGGGCTGCTTCGCGCACGAAGACGAACAGCACCACGACGGAGAGCAGAGCCGGCACCGACGCCCAGAGAAATACAGTTCGGAGGCCGAGGCCGGCCTGCTCGAGCATCAGCCATGCCACGACCGGCCCAATAACCGCACCGAAGTTGTCGGCAGCGCGATGAAACCCGAAGGCGCGGCCGCGGTCTTGAGGCGCCGTGACATCCGCAATGAGCGCGTCGCGCGGCGAGGAACGGATTCCCTTCCCGATTCGATCCGTCACTCGCACCACCAGGACGTGCCAAGGCGCAGTAGCGAACGCGATCACGGGCCGGACCAACGACGCGATTCCATAACCCGCAAGCACGAGGGGCTTTCGCCGGCTGACCCTGTCGCTCCACCATCCGCTCGCAAGCTTCAGCATCGAAGCCACAGTTTCGGCGAGTCCTTCGATGGTTCCCAGCATTGTCGCCGATGCCCCGAGTACCGTCGTCAGGAATATCGGGAGCAACGGCGTGATCATCTCGCTCGACGCATCGGTGAGCAGACTCACCGCGCTGAGCGCTTTGACGTTTCGCGGAAGGGGACGATCAGTCACTGGCGCTCTCCGATCCGGCCGGTGCGCCGGGGCGCGTGCGCAGAAACCGCGCGCGCGGTGCCTCTCTCGCAAACGCTCCCGCGTACGACTCCTCCCACGCCTCGGCGAATGCGTCCGCCCGATCGCGGGCCACCATCGCCCACACGGCGCCGCCGAACCCCGCCCCGAACGCCGACGCGGCGTCGGCCCCGAGTTCGCGCGCTGTCCTTGCGAGATGAATCGTCTGTGGCACCTGGTTCTCGAGCGCGTGTTCGGCCATTGCCTGCGAACGGTCGACGAGAACGCCGACGCGCGCCAGATCGCCCGCCCGAAAGGCGTCGGCCACACCGGGAACGATGACGTCGCACTCCTCCCGGAACTGATCGAGCCTCCGCGTCATGTACTCGCCGCTCACCGGTGCGCCATTTGCAGCTCCGGCGATGACGCGGAGTCGCTCGCCGGCGTCGGGCGCACTCGCCAACGCGTCGGCCAGGGTCGCGTCGTTTCGGTATGTCGTCCCGTTCCAGGCGCGCACGAGCCAGCGGACCGCATCCGCTGCGCGGTTATACGCCGCCTGGGCGTTCCCTGTTTTTGACGCCCGCACACCGCTCACGCCAATCATCAGCGCGCAGTCGGCGGGCCACGGAGCCCATCCCTCTTCACGCGCCGGAATGTAGGAAAACTGACCGACCATTTCTTCGCGGGCGCACATTATTGCGACGTGGTCCTGCGCCCCGCCCCGAACGCCTACGCCGTCATCCCCGGCAAACGGACCGTACGGCGCGCCCGTCTCCACGGCGGCCACGTATTCACCGAATGTGATCGGAGTACCCGCGTGCTCCTGAAAGAGCGGATGAGCAGTGACACCGGTCGCATCGGCCGCAGCCCGGACCAAGGTGATCGTCAGCGCCGTCGAACTCGATAGCCCCGCCGCGGGGGGGAGCCGGCTCACCAGGTGCACCTCGGCACCTCCGGTCGAGCCCGGAAAATCGCGCGCCAGACGCCGCGCCACGGCGGCCACGTATGTGCTCCAGCGCGCGCGCGTCGGAACCGCCTCGGGACCGATCGGCACTTCGACCAGATCGCGCACTCCGCGCTGGCGTACACGGAGCACGCGCGCGCCTATCGGACGCGCCGTAGCGCGCACTGCGAACTCCACTGCGCACGTCAACGAACGCCCGCCGCCATAATCCACGTGCTTGCCGACCAGCTCTACGCGGCCGGGTACGACGTAACGGCGCGTCATGTGCGCATCATGTGCGCGTCATGTGCGCGTCATGTGCGGGGGACGACGCCGGCGAGACGCTCAGTGACCACCGCTACGTCGGACCGATGCGACAGATCGAGAACGCCTTCCCGTACGCGAACAACTCGAAACGGAAGCCCAAGTTCGCGGATCGCGATTGTCACGGCGTCCTGCAATTCGAGTTCGCCGCGTACCGACGGAAGGACGCGCTCACACGCGGCAAAGATCGCCGGCGTGAACGACCAGAGGTTCATCGACACCCAGCGCTCCGCTGCGCGTGCGAGCGGCGCGTCGGCTGCCGGCTTCTCCTGAACGGCGCGAAGCGTGTCGTCGTCTGCGATGTCGAGCAGCGCGAAGCGGAGCACGCGTTCAGGCTCAAACGCCGATTCCCGCACCAGTGCTTCGGCCTCGAACGCAACGACACCGTTGCCATCAATGCCGGCGGCAGCACGGAGCGCTGCCGCCGAGTAGTGGTTGTCGGCGTTCAGTACGAGGAACGGTGCGTTTCGCACGGCATCGCGCGCCGAAAAAACAGCGTCGGCCGTACCACGTGGCTGTTCCTGAACGGCGAAGCGGATCACGACCCGCTCCGGGGGCGCCGTCACGGTGAAGTGTTCGCGGATCGCGGCATGGTCGGGAGCCACCACAACGATGACCTCGCCAATGCCGGCGTCGGCAAGCGCCGAAATCACGTACTCCAGAAACGGCCGTGCGAGCGGCATCATGGCTTTCGCGCCGGCAGCCGCCGCAGCGTCCTGACCGGGAGCAAGCTTCGCCCCGTCGGAGCGGCGCATCCGTGTGCCGAGCCCCCGCGCGAGGATCACCGCCTGTGTGGTCGCCATCTCGCGCGACCTAGCCGCGACGCGCGCGCGTGGCCGGCCGGCCTCCCGTCACGCGGCCTCCCGTCACGCGGCCTCCCGTCACGCGGCCTCCCGTCACGCGGCCTCCCGTCACGCGGCCTTCGGTGCGGCCTTCGGTGCGGCCCAGAAGCCGCGCAACACGCGCTGCAGCGCGAAGCCGCTCAATGCGAACACGACCGACCACATCGCCGCTTGTGGCATTCGCCCATAGAGAAAACTCCCCGTACCGAAGAGCGCGGAATAGACGAACGTGCAACCCAGCACCCATCCGAGCATCGCTTGCGGAAGAGAGTCCGGTGCGGCTCCAACCGGCGCGAGGGCGGCAATGCGCGTCCACCCCCGACCAGCGGGGCGCACGAGTTCATAGAATTTGATCAGCGTGGCATCGTTCGTTGGTCGTGTGAGAAGCGTTGTGCCGATCCACACCACACTCGTCACGCCAACGGTGGCCAGTAGCGTGACGTGATCCGGAATGTCCACGCCAGACTTTCTGGCGATGAGGAACCCGAACGCGACCAGGAACGAACCGATCATCGCGCTGATCTCACTCCACGCATTCACGCGCCACCAGAACCAGCGCAGGAGATACAGCAGGCCGGTGCCCGCACCGACGGACAGGAGCAACTGGAACCCCTCGCGCGCAGTGTCGAGCACATACGTGAAGAGACCTGCCGCGATCATCAGGCCAGCGGTCACGAGGCGTCCCATCAATACGTAGTGCTTTTCGTTTCCGCCCGGACGGATGAAACGGCGGTACAGGTCGTGCACCAGGTACGACGAGCCCCAGTTCAGGTGCGTGACCATCGTCGACACGTATGCGGCGAGCAGTCCGGCAACCATCAGCCCCGCGAAGCCAGCCGGCAGGAACGTCAGCATCGCGGGATAGGCGATATCGTGACCAATGAGCGCGCGATCGACGTACGGGAATGCGATCGCGATGTCGTCGAGGGTCGGAAAGACGAGGAGCGAAGCGAGTGCGACGATGATCCACGGCCACGATCGAAGCGCGTAGTGGGCAACGTTGAACAAGAGCGTACCCGCGAGCGCGTCCTTCTCCGACTTGGACGCGAGCATTCGCTGGGCGATGTAGCTCCCGCCGCCGGGTTCGGCCCCGGGATACCAGACCGACCACCATTGAACGGCGATCGGCATGATGAGCACCGTGAGCGTAAGCGACCAGTCTCCGAAATCCGGTACGAACGCAAGCGTCTTGGCGTCGAGCTTGCTGACCAACCCGGCCATGCCACCGACTTCGGGGCGTTGCAGCGCGTAGTACGCTGCGGCGATGGAGCCGGTCATCGCGACGCCGAACTGGAGCAGGTCGGCGACGAGCACGCCCCAGAGCCCGGATGTGACTGCAAATAGAATGTTGATCGCGGCGCACACGAGGAGCGTTTGCCCCATCGGCCAGCCAAGCAGCATGTTGGCGATCTTGGCGGCGGCGAGATTGACCGTGGCCATGATCACGCAGTTGAAGAAGAGGCCGAGGTAGACGGCTCGAAACCCGCGCACGACGCTCGCGGCGCGCCCGGCGTAGCGGATTTCGTAGAACTCGAGGTCGGTGAGTACGCCCGACCGGCGCCACATCCGCGCGTAGAGCATCACGGTCATCATGCCCGTGAGCAGGAAGCTCCACCACGCCCAGTTGTTCGCGACGCCGCCTTCGCGCACGAGGTTGGTGACGAGGTTCGGCGTGTCGGTGCTGAACGTCGTGGCAACCATCGAAACGCCGACGAGCCACCAGGGAGCCGCGCGGCCGGAGGTGAAGAACTCGGCGGTGCTCGATCCGGCGCGCTTGGCGAAGAAGAGCGCCGGCAGGAACGACACTACAACTGTCGCTGCAATGATCGTCCAGTCGAGCGTGGTGAAGTTCATCCGCGTTCCGGGTGGGGGACGGTCAAAACTAGCGTCGGATCGATGCAGCTGGCGATGGAATGATGCCGAGTCTTACCGCCTAACCGCGGAGATTCGCGGATCACGGCCGGAGATTCGCGGAGAACAGCACAACAATGGGCACGTCAGCGCACGACGACAGACTATTGCACGGGTCGGTCAGCCACGAGATACTGGGCGCGTTCTTCGACGTGCACAGGGCGCTTGGGCACGGGTTCCTCGAATCGGTGTACCGAAAGGCGATGTTCCAGGAACTCGGCCGGCGGGGGCTTGCGGTCGCTGCTGAGGTGCCTTTCTCAGTCAAGTTTCAAGGCGAGGTGGTCGGCGATTACAGGGCAGATCTGGTGGTAGAAAGCAAAGTCATCGTCGAGTGTAAGACCACGGATCGCCTCTTGGCCGTGCACGAGGCGCAGCTTATCAACTATCTGCGGGCGTCCAGCATCGAACTCGGCTTGTTGTTGAACTTCGGCCCCCGCGCATCGTTCCGCCGCCTGGTGTGCAGTTCCCCCAAAAAGCAGTTGTAGTTGCCGTTCTCCGCGAATCTCCGTGCCGTTTTCCGTGGATCTCCGCGGTGGCGTAGTTGCCGGACTAGCCGGTCGTACGCGCCGAAGCGAAAGCGCCGCGCGTGAAATCCGGGAACTTCATCGGCGCACTCCCCTTGGCTACGCTCATTTCTGAGAGCGGCAGCGGCGCGCTCCACGCCGCAGCGTCGTACACGTCGAAGTCCGGCGCGAGCCCTTCGCGCATCGTCTGCACCAATCGGTACGCCATGATGAAGTCCATGCCGCCGTGGCCGCCCTTCTTGCGGGCCAGCTCCCCCACGTTCGCCCAGAGCGGATGCGTGTACTTCGCCTTCCACTCCTCGATCGGACCCCACCGGTGCCCGCCGGCCTGGCCCTCGACGTAAATGCGCGGGGGATAGTCCTCGAACGCACCCTTGGTTCCCTGCACGCGGTTGTGGCGCGTATAGGGACGCGGGTTCACGACGTCGTGCTGGAGCATCACCGTCCGGCCATTCACGGTCTTGAGGATCGACGTATTGAGGTCGCCGCCGACGTACCGCTCGCGCCACTTGGGATCGGAGCGATCCGGAACCGTCGCCTCGCGGTGCAGCTCGAGGCCACGCTGCGGGCTCGACGCGGACACCAGATAATCGAAGCGGTCACCCGCGTGTACGTCGAGGTACCACGACACCGGACCGAGTCCGTGGGTCGGGTAGAGGTTGGAGTTGGACCGCGTGTGCCACGCACGGCGCCACAGTCCTTCGTCACGATCCTCGAACAGGATCGTGCGCAGGTCGTGGAGGTACGCGGCCTCGGCGTGCAGGACCTCGCCGAAAATGCCCTCGTGGACGAGGCGGTTCACCAACATCTCCGTCTCGCCGTAGTTGCAGTTTTCGAGCTGGAGACAATGACGGCGCGCCTTTTCACTTGCATCGACGAGCGCCCAAAGGTCCTTGAGCGTCGTCCCCACCGGGCACTCGCTCGCGCAATGTTTGCCGGCCTTCAAGGCGGCAAGCATCACCGGCACATGCCATTCCCACGGCGTGGCGGTGTATACGAAGTCGATGTCGTCGCGCGCGACGAGCTGCTCGAACCCCTTGTCGCCGGCCACGATCTCGGCCGGCGCCGGCTGGCCCGCATCGGTGCACATCTTCGCCGCGCGTGCGGTCTTGGCCGCCACCACATCGCACACTGCGACGATTTTCACGCCGTCTATCGCGAGGAGTTCAGAAAGCACGGAGCGGCCACGAAGTCCCGTGCCCACGATACCAAACCGCACGGTGTCGCGGCGCTCGAACGGCACGTTTTTCATCGTGGCGCGCGCCAGCGGCGCCGGCGGCGCCAGGTCTGGATGCGAGATAGCCGTGACGTTTTCGGCGATTGCGGGAGTGATGGCCGCACCGGCGGCAACTGCTGCCCCGGCAAGTGCCGCATTCCTGAGGAGGTCGCGCCGTGTGAGATCGGTCATGGTTCGCTCCGAATTTCCGCGTGGTCACCTGCCGTCGCCGATCCGCGTACGCCTTCGATGACGGCGTGGTCGCCTATCAACGACTTGGTCAGGGTGGAATTGGCGACCGTCGAGTTCGCACCGACGATCGTGTCGCTCAACGTCGAATCCCGTATGACAGAGCCGGTACTGATCGAGACGTTCGGCCCGATGGTGGAACGTTCGATGGTCACGCCATCCTCTATATAAACGGGCTCGTGTACAGTGCAATCTTTGCCAACCGCGCCCTTCCTCGCACGACCGCGTTCCAGCATCGCGCGATTCGTCTCGAGAACGGTGTCGAGCTTTCCGGCGTCATACCAGCCCTTGACGTCGATCACCTTCAGCTTCGCGCCGGCCTCGATCATGTACTGGAACGCGTCGGTGAGATAGTACTCGCCCTTGTTCTTCGGCCGGGTGAGGACGTGCTCGATGGCGTCGTACAGCAGCTTCCAGTTCCGGACGTAGTACAGGCCGATGTTCGCGCGCTTCGAGATCGGCGTGCTCGGCTTTTCCACGATCTTGGTCATGTGGCCATTCTCGTCGGCCAGCACGACTCCGAACCGCTGGTAGTCCTCGACTTCCTTGGTCCAGATGATGCCGTCGTCGGTGCTCGTCTTGATCACCGATAGATCGGTATCGAAGATCGTGTCTACGAACACGATGAGCACCGGCTGGTCCACGTGCGGGCCGGCGAGAGCCACCGCGCCCGCCGTTCCATCCTGCACGACCTGCTCGATGAACGTCGCCTTCATGTCGCCGTAAACATCGTGCACGTGCCGCTCGACTGCGTCCTTCAGGTGACCGGTGATATAGATGACCTCGTCCACCCCGCCGAGCTTTCGCACGTCGTCGAGCACGTAGTCCATCACCGGCTTGCCGGCGACCTTGAGCATCGGCTTGGGTACTGTGTGCGTGTGCGGGCGGAGGCGTGTGCCCTTGCCCGCGAGTGGGATGATGACTTTCATGCCCGCCTCGCGATCGCTGCCTGCGCGTTGGCCTGGCTCACGGGTGCGCTCACGGTGCGCTCGTCCCTTCTCGACCGTACTTGTCCGAGAGGCGCACCACGTCGTCCAGATGGGGCGTGCTGGCCTCGAGCATCTGGCAATCGGTCACGGCTTCCATCTGGTGAACGGTCCCCGGCTCATTCCGAAAGCTCTCGCCTGCCTTGAGCTTCTCGTCGTGCAACTCGCCGTCGGATCCCTTCACGCGGTAGATCATTTCGCCCGAGAGAAGGTGCACGGTCTCGTCCTTCTGATTGTGGAACTGAACCGAAAGCGAATGCCCCGCCTTGATGTGAAGCACCTTGCCAACGTATTGGTCCGTGTGGGCCCAGATCACCTCGTGGCCCCACGGCTTGTTCACGATTTTCACATCCACGCGTCCACTCAATTCAGGATCCCCGCTGGTGTTAGCGAAATACTCTTCGGTGTAGTGATACACGCGATGACGCAGGTGCCACAACCCGTGCAGCGATCGCCGAGCGACGGCTGACCCAGCTCGTTGAGAGAGATAGCTTCGTTCCCCGCCGGACACACCTGCGCACAAATTCCGCACTCCGTGCCGTTGTACGCAATGCACCGGTCGGTATCGATTTCGACACGCGCCATCTTCACGTGGCGCCAACCATCGTCGGGCACGGTGAGGGCATCCGTCGGGCAGTACGTAGCGCACGGCATGTCGAGACACATCACACACGCGTTTAGGTCAGGTTGAAGCGCAGGCGTCCCAGAGGCGAGCCCCGTCTCCGGCCCGAGCGGACGAATCGCCCGTACGGGACAGCGCACAGTACACTCGCCGCAGCGCGTGCACGCGCCGAGAAATGCGGCCTCGGGTAGCGCGCCCGGCGGGCGGACATACAGCCCCGGTGCGACGCGGCTCTCGACGACCTCGATCGCCTTTCCGAAGAAGCGGCGCATGCCTTCCGAGAAAAACTCGCGTCGGTCGAGTGGGCCCTTTGCCATCCGTTAAAGGTGGCGACTGGCGGCCGGTGGGATAAGGGCGCGGCTAATTCGCGGCCTGCGCGCCTGTGCCGTAACGTTTGGTGTCAGCCTCCGGTTTCGATTCCACTTCACGAGCGGACCCCACCCAGGACGGTTTTCATGCGAATCAACCACTTCACCGCGATCGGCGCGGCGTTTCTACTCGCAAGCGGCGCGGTCGTCACGCGAAGTTCCGCGCAAGCCGCGCCCTCAGGTGCCGCGCAACCTGCGCCAGTTACCGCCATTCGCGCCGGCCGCGTTGTCGATCCCGAAACCGGGACCGTTGCCACGAACCAGATCATCCTCGTGCAAAACGGCCGCTTCACCGCGATTGGCGCCAATGTCGCGATCCCGGCAGGCGCGCAGGTCATTGACCTCTCTGCGCTTACCGTGGTTCCGGGGCTCGTGGACGCGCACAACCATCTCGCGCTCACGTACAAGGAAGTGCCAGAGCGAAACATCTATTACCTGACCTACGTGCTCGACGACACGCCGTTCCGTGCCATTCAGGCCGTGTCGAACGGGATCCAGATGCTGTCGTCCGGATTCACGATCGTGCGCGACATGGGAAACAACGGCAACTACGCCGACATCGCGCTCCGGAAGGCGATCGAGCAAGGATGGATTCCCGGGCCGACCATCATCCCGTCCGGCCTCATCATCGGTGGCCTCGGCGGCCAGTTTTCGCCCACGCCGGAAATGGCGATCGACAAGAAACTCGTCTACCCCGAGTACCTCGAAGCCGACACGCGCGACGAGATCATCAAGGCCGTGCGCCAGAACGCCCTCTTCGGCGCGCGCGTGATCAAGATCTGCGTTGATTGCAAGCCGTGGGGCTACACGACCGACGAGATTCGGCTCTTCATCAGTGAGTCCGCGAAGGCGGGGCTCAAGGTCGAAGGCCACGTACAGACCGTGGACGGCGCGCGCCGCGCCGTTGACGCGGGTATCTGGTCCATCGCGCACGACCGCGGGATGAACGATTCGATTCACAAAGTGATGGCTCAGAAACGAATCTTCCGTGCAGGCACCGAGACACCGATTTCACTCGTGGGGCACCAGACAGCTCAGCGCTACGCCAACACCGTGGCGATGCTCAAGAACGCTTGGGAAAACAAGGTGCCGCTCACGTTCTCGACCGATGCCGACTACTACGTGCCCGGCAGGACGCGCGGCGAAGTGGCGATCGAGTTCATCGAGACGTGGAAGGCGGCAGGGATTCCCGCGCCCGACATTCTGCGTGCGATGACAACCACGGGCTATGAAGTCAGCGAGACCGAGCGCACGCGCGGGCCGATCAAGGTGGGCATGTGGGCCGATTTCATTGCCGTGCCCGGAAACCCGCTGCAGAGCATTGACGCCTTGCGAAACGTGCAGTTCGTGATGAAGAACGGAATGGTCTTCAAGCAAGGAGGCGTGATGACGCCCGCGGCGTTTTTCAACGGAGGACCGGTGAACGGGTGGAACGCACGGTAGGGCGCGGAGCGAGCTCAGTCCGAGCGTTCGTATTTTTGCCGAACGCTCGCGACGTGCGCGAACGGCCAGGCAACCTGTGTCGCAGGTAGCGACCGCCCCGCGCCGTCCCTACGATGCCTGGCTGGGGCTGCTCCTCCTCGTCGCCATCGTCATCGCCTACTGGCCGGCCCTCGGCGGCGGGTTGGTCTGGGATGACGATGCCCACGTCACGAGAACGGCTCTTAGGTCACTCGATGGCCTCCGCCGTATCTGGTTCGACGTCGGTTCCACGCAGCAGTACTATCCGCTCCTCCATTCCGCGTTCTGGCTCGAGTCCAGGCTGTGGGGCGACCAGGTGGTGGGCTACCACCTCACGAACGTTTTCCTCCACTTCATCAACTCTGCGCTGATCGTGCTCCTCGCGCAGCGCCTCCGGATTCGGGGCGCCTGGTTGGCCGGCTTTCTCTTCGCGCTACACCCGGTCCACGTCGAGTCCGTCGCCTGGATTTCCGAGCAGAAGAACACGCTTTCGCTCGCCTTCTACCTGAGCTCGGCGCTTGTCTACCTACGGTTCGACGAGGGCCGGGCGCGGCGGGACTACGCGCTTGCGCTGGCGCTCTTCGTCCTCGCGCTCCTGACCAAGACGGTCACCGCGACCCTTCCGGCCGCACTGCTCGTCGTCTTCTGGTGGCGACGCGGCACGCTCGGGTGGCGTCGCGACGCGCTCCCACTCGTGCCCTGGTTCATCCTCGCCGCGGCCGGGGGGCTCTTCACGGCGTGGGTGGAGCGTCACATCATTGGCGCCGAAGGGGCCGAGTATGGCCTTGGCCTCGCGGAGCGCGCGCTCCTGTCCGCGCGCGTGATCGGATTTTACCTGTCGAAGCTCTTCTGGCCGGTCGACCTCGCGTTCACCTATCCGCGCTGGACGATTGAGGTTTCGGCGGTCGCATCCTGGCTGCGCGTAGCCGGGGTCGCGGCGCTGACAGCGGCGCTCTGGCTCTCGCGCAGGCGCACGCGCGGACCGATCGCGGCGTTCCTCATCCTCTGTGGGTCGCTCTTCCCGGTGCTCGGTTTTCTGGACATCTACCCGTTTCGCTACACGTACGTGGCGGACCACTTTCTGTACCTCGCGAGCGTGGCTGTGATTGTCGCGACGGCGTCGGTGATCACGCTGGCGGCCGAGTGGGTTGGCGGGGGCGGTCTCGCTCGCGCGGGTGCGGACGTCGTTGAGGTGGGCCGGACCCGCTGGATTGGCGCGGCGCTGGTGGTCGCGCTGGTGGTCGCGCTCTTGGGCGCGCTCTTGGGCGCGCTCGGAATGCAGACGTGGCGGCAGGCCGGCAACTACACCGACGCGGAGACGCTGTATCGCGCCACGCTTCAGCGAAATCCCGATAGCTGGAAGGAGCACAATAACCTCGGCCGTCTGCTCGCGAGGTCGCCAAGGCGGATGCCTGAGGCTATCACGCACTACGAGGCCGCGATCAGACTCAAGAGCGACCACCTGCAGGCTCACTACAGCCTCGGCGTCGCGCTATTCGTCACGGGGCGACGCGCTGACGCCGTTGCTCCCTTCCGGCGCGTGCTCGAGCTCTCGGGCGGCCAATCGCTGGTCGCGGCGAACTCGCACTACTTCATCGGCACGATCCTCACGGACGAACCCGGCCGACTGGATGAAGCGATCGCGGAGCTGGAACAGGCGGTGCAAATGAAACCGGATGACGGCGAGGCGCGCGCCAACCTCGCGGCGGCTCTGGAGCGGAAAGCGCGCGGCGGGTCCTAAAAGCACTGAACCCGCACCATTCGCGCACGCCGCCCTCGGCGCGCTATGTTCGTCCTCTGCAAACCGGCTTCTCCCCATCGGAGAATCGCAATGGCCCAGCATTTCCGCCTCGTAGCATCTACTGCCTTGTGTCTGACCGTCGCTGCGTGCGCGACCGACGCGGAGATCACTGAAGTGAGCGGAGGGTGTGTCGACGCGTACACGGCGCAGGTGTGCACTTGGGCCAGAACGCAGGGCGGAACTCTATTGGAGGTCGGCGCTACAGTGCCGCTGGCCAGCATCGAGAACGCCCCGGCCGACGACCCCATGGTGTGGCCGCCAGTCGCCATCGCAGTCGTGGACATTCCGGAGGCGGCCAGGGCGCAGTCAGGTTTTGCTCATCTCGCCATGTACTGGGAAGCCCACGGGCATCCACCGGGACCGTACCTGACACCGCACTTCGACTTCCACTTCTACTCGATTCCTTCGTCTGAGCGAATGGCGATTGGCTGCGACGGCCACATTAAGCCCGCCGAGTCTCCGGCTGCGTACGCAACCCCCGACATCCCGCTTCCGCCGGACATGGCCAAGCTGATGGGCGTGGACACTCTGGTCGGGCTGTGCGTTCCGCAAATGGGCATGCACGCGCTGCTTGTCTCTGAGATGGAGAGCAGCGAGACATTCCGCGGCACGATGGTGATCGGCTACAATCAAGGGCAACCTGTATTCATCGAGCCGATGCTGACGAAGACGGTGCTAATGGAGAAGAAGTCGTTCGATCTCGCGATTCCCGAGATCCCGGGCATTGGTGCGCACCCCACAAAGTTCCACGCCGAGTACGATGCGGCGGCGCAGACGTACCGGTTCACATTCTCCGCGTTCGCTCCGTCACCGTAACGCCCAAGCTAGACGGCGCGCGGGTTCAGCCTCCGCCCGCGCGCCGTGCGTCAGTCCGGATGACGTCGCTAAGGAGCGCAGCGTCTACCCCCGCTCCACCACCGCCCACCTCTCCATCGCAGCGTCGAGCGCACGCTCGGCGGCGGCCCGTGACTTATCCAATTCGCCCGCCCGTTTCGCGTTGGCGCCGGACCCATCGTAAAGCGCCGGATCCGCAAGCTGGCGCTTGAACTCGGCCACGGTGCGCTCGGCTTCCTTCACCGCGCGCTCGGCCGATTCGAGTTCCTTCTTTCGCGCCTTTCGTGCGGCTTGCGCGCCCGCTTCGCCGGCCGCGTTCGTCTTGGCGCGCGATCGATCACGATCACGCCGCTCATCGGCCTCCACAGCATCGGCAGCCCGCTTGGCAAGCACAGCGTCCTTCCGTGCCTGCTCCCACTCTACGAACGTCCCGCCGAAGTCTTTCATCCGGTCGCCGTTGATGGCCCACACACGCGTGCTCAGTTCGCGAAGCAGAGCGCGATCGTGGCTCACCAGCAGCACGGTTCCGTCGTATTCCTCGATCGCGTCTTCGAGCGCCTCAATCGATTCCACGTCGAGATGATTCGTCGGCTCGTCGAGAATGAGCAGGTTCGCTCGCTGCAACACGATGAGCGCGAGTGCGAGGCGCGCCCTTTCACCGCCGGAGAGTGACCGTGTGTTGCGGAAGACCTCTTCTCCGGAAAATCCGAAGGCGCCGAGGTGATTCTGGATCCCGCCGCGCGTCCAGAGCGGTCGCACGTCGGAGATGACGTCATACAGCGACTTGTCGAGCGGGAGCTGGTCGAGATTCTGGCGAAAGTACGCCGGCGTGACAGATCCGCCGATCTTCACGTCCCCACCCTGCGGATCGTGTTCGCCGATGATCGTCGCGATCAGCGTGGTCTTGCCAGCGCCGTTCGGCCCGACTAGCGCAATCACGTCGCCGCGATTCGCCGTCGAACTGAAATCCTTGATCAGGGTGCGATCGCCAATGCCAACCGTGAGATGCTCGGCAACGATCACGCGGTCTCCGCCGCGTTCGGACGCTTCGAGACGCAATACCATCGCGCCCTCTGCGCCCGGCGGTGGGGTCAAACGCGGGAGTCGGTCGAGCCGTTTCCGCCGACCCTTCGCCTGCGCCGTGTTCTGCCCTGCGATGTTCCGCCGTATGTAGTCCTCTTCCTTCGCAATCATGATCTGCTGCTTTGCGTGCTGGCGCCCGAGCGTGAGCCGATTCTCGGTTCGCTGCTGCACAAAACTGGAATAGCCGCCGCGGTATGCCGTGCCCGTGCGCGCCTCGAGATGGAGCACGTGGTCGGCGATCTCGTCTAGAAAGGCGCGATCGTGGCTGATCACGAGAACGGTTTCATCGAGCTCGCGGAGGTACTTCTGCAGCCATTCCGTTGTTTCGAGATCGAGATGGTTCGTCGGTTCGTCGAGGAGGAGTACGTCGGCGGGCGCAGCAATCTGCCCCGCGAGTCCCACCCGGCCTCGTTCACCGCCCGAGAGCGTTGCGACCAGTCGCGTCTTCGAGTCCTCAGCGTCGAAACCAAGGCCCTGCAACACGGCGTCGACGCGGGCATGAAACGTGTAGCCGCCCCCGTGCGCAAAGCGCTCCATGTCGTGCCCGTACTTGTCGAGCACCGACTGTGGGAGATCGTCGCCGTGGTCGGCGAGCGCGGCGGCTTGTTCGGCGAGCGACGCCTCAAGGTCAAGCAGCTCCGCCCACGGGAGCGCGGCGGCATCCCACACCGTCTTGGCAGCACCAAAATCACGGTGTTGGTCGAGGAGCGACACGCGCAGCCCGGAATCGCGCGCCACGGCGCCGCGCACTGGCTTCACGGCGCCGGTGATGACCTTGAACAGCGACGTCTTGCCGGATCCATTGCGCCCAACGATTCCCCATCGCTCGCCGGCGGCAACGGTGAACGTCACGCCCGTGAGGATCGTCGTGGCGCCGAATTCAATCGAAACGTCTGAGAGCGAGAGCTGGGTCACTCAGGAAAGATTGCCAACCGCACAGCGATTTGCCTTGCGCCGGGCTTCCGGGAGATTCAGGCCCCGGTCGCCCCTCTTCGCCGGCCCCTACGGTTCAAGCATGGCTTTCCACAGCGCGACGTTCGCTGTCCATCGCTCCATTTCTTCCGGCTGGTCGATTCTCTTGACGTTGGCCTGCATGATCGTGAACAAGGCCTTCAGCATTCCCGGATCGGGCTCCATCTCCGATTCCGCCGAACTTCTCACAATGATCCACATGTTGCCGTTGGTTGCCCAGCGTTCCTTTTCCTTGGGCTCGATGAGCCGGCCGACATTTCTCTCCATGGTTGCGAATGCCGGCTCCATCGCCTTCATCGCGGCCGGCGAAAGCTTTCCCTGATTGTCGAAGCGCACCCTCCAAAGATCGACGTTCGCCTGCCATCGCTCGCGCTCCGGTGCATACTCGATCTTCGCGACGTTGGCCACCATCGTGTTTAACGCGTCTTTCATCACTGGGGTTATGGGCCAGGCGGTGCCCTGCGCACTGGCGAGAGTCGGAATCGCGACCACAAGTGCAAGCGCGTACCCTAAGCGTCTCATGGGACCTCCCTGTTCGGCGTGACGCGCCCCCGCGAAATACGGGAGAGGATCCGCCTGATGTTCCCGTAACACGTTGGGGGGTGTGCTTCGCGTGTCACATCAGCAATTCGCCGGACGCTGTCTACCGTTTCCCCGACGGTCGCCTGAGGAAATTCCCTACGGTATCGGCCGGCGGGCGCAACGGCGGGCGCAACGGCGGGCGCAACGGCGGGTGCAACGGCGGGTGCAACGGCGCCGCTAGCGGGAACTCGGCGCCGCGGCGGAGTACGCACCCGCGGCGCCGAACTCATCAGCCTATCAGCCGCCCAGTTTTTCCTTGAAAAACGCCACGGTCTTGGGCCATGCTGCCTTCGCCGCAACGGTGTTCGGTTCGTTGCCATCCTGCCCGCGCAGGAACCCGTGTCCGGCGCCTTCGAAGATCTGGTACTCGTACGACTTGCCGAGCCGCTTCATCGCCGAATCGGTGGCCGGAATCGTGGCGTTGATGCGGGCGTCGTTCCCCCCGTACAACCCAAGGACCGGCGCCTTGATGGACGCCATCTCGTCGGCGGTCGGCGGCGATCCGTAGTACACAACCGAAGCGCTGAGGCCCGGTGCATGCGTCGCGTGTGAGAACGACCTGCCGCCGCCCCAGCAAAAGCCGACGATGCCGTACTTCGGGAGTGCGGCCGGAAGCGACATACCATACTTCGCAACGGCATCAATGATGGCGTTCCCCATTTCCGGCGTAACCTGCCGGATTGCGGCTGAGCCAGCCGCGCGATCGGGATCCTGAGTCAGATCACCGGTGCGGAACATCGTAGTCAGGTCGGGCGCGATTCCGATGAACCCGTCGGCCGCGAGCTGATCTGCGACTGAGCGTGTCCAGGTGTTGATCCCGGTATTCGCGTGAATCGCGACGACGACCGGCGCCTTGCCGCTCCGCTCCGGATAGACAACCCACGCCATGACGCTGTCCGTGGCGCCGACCTTGATGGCGACCCATTCGGCGTGCCGCGGCGATTTCTCGATCCGATCAGCTGCGGTGCCCGCCGACGCCGGAATCGCAGACCCCTGCTGCGTCTCCGCGCGCGGCTCACCCATCGAGCCCATATCGTGTGCGGAATGCTCATCGGCAACAGCCGCTGGTGCACCCATCGCCTGAACGGCCAGTGCGTCACCAGCGGAGGCTGGTGTCACACGCCCCGCGCCGTAACCGATTCCCAATGCTATGACGACGGTGCCTGTGATCAGTACCTGTTTCATGCAGAACGTCTCCCGAAAAGTGATTGCAGGGATTGTAACCCCATCGGAGGCTACGCGCGATCACTGTACACGCCGGTCATCGCCGCACGAGGTCACACGTTTTCAGGTCGGTCCGGCGCTACTCCGCGATGTACTTCCACGGCGCGGCGGGCGACTCGCGGCGCCAGATCGTGAAGAACGCGTATCCGGCAGCGGCTGGCTCTCCGGCTGGAGCGCCGGCTTGAGCGCCGGCTGGAGCGCCATTCTGGTGGATGATACCGAAGGTGACACCGAGATCGCCGCTCGACGCGGCGAGCGCGTCATCGGCGGACCACGTGAACGGACTAGCGGTTGGCGCCAGTCCCGTCGAGACGAAGTCAGCAATGGCCGCGTTGCCGTGCACAAAGTCCGGAGCCGCCGGGCTGCCCATGTTCATAGCGTCCACATGTCCGGTTTCATTAAATGCCGGGCCGAGTCCGATCCGCTGAGCCAGATCAGAGAATCCCTTTTCGGCGCGAATGAGGCCGGCCCGATGCCCTTCGATCACCGACAGGTCGCTGGTCGGCTCCGCCAGCGCCGAGGGGAGCGACGGAGCACGCGTTGCCGTTGGTACGTCTCCTGCAGCGCGTGGTCCACGCTTGTACGCGGCCGCGCGCCATCCCGCACTCGTCTTCACCCAATACGCGAGGTACTTGCCAGGTACGGTCTTCCCGTCGGACTGGGTGGTGGTCATAAATCCAAAAGTGAAGCCGTGTTGCCCGTCGGCAGAAACACCGCCGCGCACCGGCGCCCACTCTGCCCTCGCTCCGCCAGTCGCCGGGCTAGTCCGTAGCGCTTCGAGAGCGGCGTCGCGCCCGCGCGCAAAGCGTCCCTGGGGCAGCGGCATGATCACGTCTTCGGCAAACATTGCCCCGAGACTCGTTACGAGATCACCGGAAGCTCCGAACGCTCGATCGGCGGCGAGAAGCTCGTTTACGACGGTCATCGGAGGCTGGACGCTCGTGGAACACGACGCGCCCGCAATGAACAGCGCGGTGCATGCATAGTCGCGAATTCGCATGGACGGACCGCCGCAGTTGGACGGCAGTGCGCTACGGCGCGCCGAGCATCCTGGCGCGCACGGCGCCGAGCCGGCGGCGCACGCTGCCATCCATCACGGTGTCACCCACGCGGACCACGATGCCGCCAAGAATCTGCGGATTCACAGTCACGTGCGGGACGACCGTTTTTCCGAGGACCTTCGACAGCTGTGCGACGATCGCATCGCGTTCGCTGTCGGGCACCGCACGGGAAAACGTGACGCGCGCATGCACACGGCCTGCCGCCGTATCGACCAGATCGGTGTATGCTGACGCGATCTGCGGAATCATGAGCTGGCGCCGGTTCGTTACGAGCTTCTGCACGAACTTGATGAAGTACGCCGGCGCGCGACCTTCGAGCGCCTTGGCGAGAATGGCCCGCTTCTGCCCGGCGCTCACCTGTGGCGCCTCGAGAAACCGCTGCAACGTCACGTTGGATTCGATCGCTCCGGCCAGTGCGTGTATGAGCCCGCCCCACTCCTCGCTTGCGCTCGCCTTGGTGGCGAGGGCAAGGAGAGCTTCGGCGTAGTTCCTGGCGATTGATTCGTCGCGCATGATGGTGGTGTCGGGGATCCGTTGGTCTGGCGAATCTGGCGAGTCTGGTGCGGTTGTGCGGGCGTCGGCTACTGGAGCCCGGCGAGGTATCCCTCGACCAGCTTCCGGTTTTGCGCGTCGTCGAGATTCTTCTCGATCACCTTGCCTGCGGCGGCGATGGCAATGCCAACCGCCTCACGGCGCAGATCGGCAATGGCTGCTGCCTTCTCGCCGTCGATGTCACGCTTCGCGCGTTCGAGCATGTCGGCCTGCTGCTTCCGCGCCTCTTCGAGCATGGACGTCTTCATCCCTTCGGCGGTGGCGCGACCCTCGGCGATGAACTTCTGCGCTTCGCCACGGGCGGCGTCAATCTGCGCCTTGTGCTCCACGAGGAGCGCCGCGGCCGCTTCACGATCGGCCTTCGCGTCAGCAATCGCCTGCCTCAGGGCCTCTTCGCGCGAGCGCACGGCCTGTGTGATCGGGCCGAACGCGTACTTGGAGAGCACGAAAAAGAGAATGACGAAGACGACGAGCGTCCAGAACATCAGGCCGCCCTCGATGGAGAGCAGCCCGCCCGACGGTGCCGGAGCGTGCTCCTCCTGCGCGATGAGCGGTGACGCGGCGGCGACCAGCCCGCCAAGAGCAGTGAGACTCAGTTTCAGCGATCGCATTGATTGGATCCGTGTGATCCGCCGTGCGTGTGCCGCCCCCCGGGGGTCAGCACGCGCACGACGAATCCGTGTGATTAGAACTTCCCGACGATCAGGAACGCTACGACGATCGCGATCAGCGCAGCGCCTTCGACGAGCGCGGCAAAGATCAGACCCTGCGTACCCACTCGGCCAGCCATTTCGGGCTGCCGTGCCATCGCCTCGACGGCCTTTCCACCCACGCCGCCGATGCCGATGCCGGCGCCAACGACTGCAATACCGGCGCCGATGCCGGCACCCATCATCGCCCACGCGGCCGTGTAGTCCTGCGTGTACGCTGCGGCCTGAAGAAGCATTGGAATCATCATCTGGTGTTGCTCCGATTGGTTCAGTTGAACTGCCTGTCGCCCTCGAGCAGACCGGTTTCTCAGCCGTCCGCGCTTCCCGTCTGCGAGCCCCGGGGCCCAACGGGATTCACCAGTCGCTCGACTGGCTACAGAACCGAAGGACGGGAACGAAACGTCCGACGACTCTTACTACAACTGCGAGTGTACGGCTTACGGTTGACGGCTTACAGCTGCCGGTTGTGCGCACGACCGACAACCGTCGGCCGTCAACCGTGAGCTGTCCACCCGTTTTTGTCGTTCTAGTGGTGCGACTCCCTGATTTGCCCGATGAATACCGCGGTCAGGAGCATGAAGATGAATGCCTGCAGAAACGCGACGAATACTTCGAGGGCCATGATTGCCGTTGCGAGCGACACCGGAATCAACGCCGCGCCCCACGAAGCCGGCGAGTAATTCAGCAGTTGCGCGAACGTGAAAATCATTCCGATAAGCGAAAGCACCGCGATGTGGCCGGCTGTCATGTTCGCAAAGAGTCGCATCGCCAACGCAAACGGCTTGGTGAACTTCGAGAGGATTTCCACCGGCGTCATGATCAGCGAAATCGGCGCCTTCACGGCGATCGGAAGATCGTGCGGCCAGTAGATCACGGTATTGATGTATCCCTTGCCAAGCGCCCGCATCCCCGCGACCTCGATCATGATGAACGAGAGCACCGCTAGCGTTGCCGTAACCGACAGATTTCCGGTCGCCGTGGCCATGTACGGCACGAGGCCGAGCAGGTTGGCGAAGAGAATCATGAAGAACCCCGTGAGGCAGAACGGCACGAACTTCTCGCCGTGGTGGCCGAGGTTTGGGAGCAGAATGTCGTTGCGAAGGTAGAGAATCATCGCCTCAATGCCGCCCGCGAGTCCGGCGGCCGGACGCCCCTCGGCCCTGGCTTTTTCGGCACCACGCCCAGCCGCCACGAGCACAATCAGGCAGAGCACCGCCGAGAACCATAGCATCACCACGTGCTTGGTCGGCGAGAGGTCGAGCGTGATCGGTCCGATGTGAATCGGCTGCCATTTGGGAAGTTCGATTTCGTGCTCCAGCCCAGCACCGAGCCACGGGATGGCGATGTGCGAGCTATTGAGCACGTGCGGCATCACGAAGTCTTTCGGTTTCTCCGCGGCCGCCGCACCACCCTGTTCCACGCCTGATTCGAGCCGTACCGGTTCAGCCTGCCGCTCGTCCTGCCGCTCGTCCTGCGCGCGCACGGCGGAAGCCGTGATCAGCAGCGCGAGAGAGCCGAAGGAGATTGATCGAACGATGCTGCGAGTTGTGCTGTGTGTCATGCGTTGAGAAAGAGCGGTTCAGCTATCGACGTCACGAGTAGCAATGCCGCAAAAGTTATGAGCGCGGGTGCCGGAACCAGCCCCAGCGTCTTGTATACGAGCAAGGCGTACACCGCGAGAGAGATGAATCGTACCGCCATCGCCCCTCCCCACGCCGAGAACAAACCCAGCTTCCGATACAGCAGGTACTTCGCGCACGCGAACCCTGCCAACTGCACCACCGCCGCCGTTGCCGCGCTGAACCAAACCGCCCTGAGCACGAATGGATCGTCTGTGATCGCTGCCGCAAGCGCCGCCGCGCCACCGTTGACC
Organism: Gemmatimonadota bacterium; assembly: GCA_027622655.1. GTDB lineage: Bacteria > Gemmatimonadota > Gemmatimonadetes > Gemmatimonadales > Gemmatimonadaceae > Fen-1231. The sequence goes on from JAQBYI010000041.1 coordinate 26,457, forward strand.
ACGAGGAGCACGCCGACGAACCCCAGCCAGCCGTTGGGGCGCATCACTCCTTGCCCCTCACCCCTCCCTTCACTCGCTTCTCCTCACGTTCTCCTGACTCTTCACTCACGCTCCTCGCGGTTCTTATCATCATCCACATTCCCAGCCCTGCGCCGAACAGCACCCCAACGACAAGCAACCAAGGCGTCGTACCAAACTTTCGGTCGAGCCACTGACCGACAAAAAGGCAAACCAGAATCGTCACGACGAACTGCAAACCGAGTCCCGCCATGGGGTTCGGCCCACCGTCGCCCTTTTCGCCACGCGCGGCTGCCAGCAGTTCCTTTTTCCGGCGTGCTATGTCGGCGGGTGCCGGTTCCCAGCGGTCGTCAGCCATCCAGCCTCCCGCGCGCCAGGGTCCGTCTCCGATTTCGAAGGGAAATTACGAGCTTGTGAAATATTTCGCAAGCAACTTTTTCACTCGGCGGAGGCCCATCGTATCGTCTCAGGTGGTGGTTGCGTTTCCCACAGCGGCTGGTCTGGTGGGTCATTTCTGCACCGGGGAGCCGGCCGGCTTCCGCAACCCGGCCTGATACCGCGACTTAGGCGTGACCTCCGGTTTGACGAATCGTCCAGATATCGATAAGTTGTACGGGTACCGGTTGGCCCGTCGAGATTTGTGATATGAGGAAATTTTGGGGGCTTCCGCGTGAACTTCTTCTCCCACTCGTCGCACAGTTGAAACTGTTGTGAAACCCCCCGTCGTGTTTGGCCTCGTTTCGCTCGGCGTGCTTGCGTTTGCTTGCGCACCGCGCCCGCGCACTGGCGAATCGACGAGCCAAGCACAGAACCAGTCCCGCACCGCGACACCGAAGATCGAGTCGGCACTCGCCGTGAGTGTGAACGGTCCCGGCGAGGCAGTGCGATTTGATTTCGTCGTCACGAACGTCGGCGGCGGCAAGGTCGAGATGAACTTCCCAAGCGGCCAGACGCACGATGTTTTCGTACTCGACTCGCTCGGGCGCGAAGTCTGGCGCTGGAGCGATGGCCAATTGTTCACGCAGCTTCTCCAGAACAAGATTCTTCGCGCCTCCGATACGCTCGTGTACGGTGAGCGTTGGAAGGACGTGCCGCGCGGCCAGTACGTGGCCGTTGCGCGACTCGCGAGCGAGAACTTCCCGGTGGAGCAGCGCGCTACCTTCGTCGTTCGCTGACCACGTTCGCTGACCACGTTCGCTGACCACGTTCGCTGACCACGTTCGCTGACCACGTTGGCGGACCTCGGCGGCTGACCAGGCGGTCGGTGCCGGAACAACCGGGTCGCTACAAACGCTTCACCCCCGCTATCCGTAAGACATCTTGCAGGTGACGATCTCGTGTGCAGGGCGCCGTTCCAGGTCTGTTGAGGGGGCGCCCTTTTGTTATCTTCTCCGGTCGCAGTTCGGCACTCCCATTCACTCGTGCGGGGACAGAGCGTGGCAGCTGCTTCAGCGGTGAAGTCGGCGCAGGGCACCACCGATGCGCACGACCTTGAACTTCTCGATAAACTCGCGCGGGCACGCAAGGAACTCGCGGTCCAGATTTCCCAGCGCATCGTGGGTCAGCACGAAATCGTCGAAGGATTGGTCGCCGCGATTCTCGCGGGCGGCCACGTCCTGCTCATCGGCGTACCCGGCCTGGCCAAGACCCTCATGATTCAGACGCTGTCGGAGGCGCTGGATCTATCGTACTCGCGTGTGCAGTTCACGCCCGATCTGATGCCCAGCGACATCACGGGCACCGAATTGCTGGAAGACGACGGCACGGGCCGGAAGAAGTTTCGCTTTGCGAAGGGCCCGGTGTTCGCGAACATCATCCTCGCTGACGAAATCAACCGCGCCCCACCCAAGACGCAGGCCGCGCTCCTCGAAGCGATGCAGGAACACAAGGTCACGACCGGCGGCAACACGTACGTGCTGCCGGAACCGTTTTTCGTTCTTGCAACGCAAAATCCGATCGAGCACGAGGGGACGTATCACCTCCCCGAGGCGCAGCTCGACCGTTTCATGTTCGAGCTCGTCGTTGGCTATCCGAACAAGCAGGAAGAGGAGCAGATCGTCTCCCAGACGACGAGCGCCTATCAAGCGGTGATCAAGCCGGTGCTCAACGCGGACGAGATCATCGAAATGCAGCAGCTCGTCCGCCGCATGCCGGCGCCGCCGTCGGTGGTGGAGTACTCGGTGAAGATCGCCCGTTCAACTCGCCCGCACGAACCCGGCGCGAGCGCCGAGATTCGCAAGTACGTCAGTTACGGTGCGGGCCCACGCGCGGGGCAGAACCTCGTGCTCGGCGCCAAGGCACGCGCGGCGATGGACGGCCGCAGTGTACCGGACCTCGACGACGTGAAAGCCATCATTCCGATCGTGATGAAGCACCGCGTCGTAATGAACTTCCAGGCTGAAGCCGAAGGCGTCACGGTCGACAAGCTGATTCAGCTGTAGCGTCGGCCTTCGTCACCGAATTGCAACGAGCCGCGGCGATGTGCCGCGGCTCGTTGCACTTATGGCCACCCATTTAGAAACTGATGAACTCGCCGCCACCGTGGCCCGAGATGTTGCCGAACCGCGGGTTCACGACGCTGTTGAAGATCGACCCGAACTGATAGCGGAGCCCGAAAAAGGTGACGTACCGATAGTTGGTCGCCAGCGCCTGCTGCCGAGCGATGACCTCTTCGTTCGACCGTGAACCGCGAGGCAGGAAAAGCTGATCGCGCACCCGTGAAAGCGACCCGTTCACGTTGAACGAGAGTCCCCGGCCAAGCCGAAAGTCGAGCCCGCCGTTGATGCCGGCATTGTAGTACTTGAGCTCATTGAGGTACTGCGATCCGGAGATCGTCACGTTCGCCGACCCCCAGGGCTGCCGCGCCGCGTAAGTCAGGTTGAGCGTATGGAGCGGGCGCGTCTCGTTCAGGCGATCGTAGATGGTGAGCGCGTTGTACGTTGTCGCGACTGCGCCCACCGTGTACAGAACAGCGATTTTTCGGCGCGCAAAGTCCTTGTATGGGAAGTAGTCCCATTCGGCCGCTGCGCCTACTTGCGTCGCGAGATTGGTATTGCTGAAGTCCGAGCGGGTAAGCGTCGCGCGTCCGCCGTACGACCAATGGTCGCCGGCGCTCTTCACCACCAGCCCGCTCGCGCCGGAGTTTCGCTGAATCGACACGAACGCGTCGCCGCTCTCGAGCTTGAACTCGGACTCGCTGTACGAGACACTTGAGCTGAGCCTGACCTTCCACTGCTCGGTCGTGCGATTTGCGCTGAGATTGGAAGAGACGTTCGTGAACGTCTGGCGCGATTCGCCGTTGAGAAAGCCGTTCCCCGAAACACTGAACGTCCAGAAATTCCATTTATCCTTGGCGGCTGCAGGTGCGGCCGCGCGCCCGGTCGCCGGAGCGGCAAACGTCACGTTCAGCCGGGGTCCGAGTGACCCCCGTGCCGCGTGCGGGAGCAGCAACTGACCGAGCACCCGCAGCAGGGAGCGTCGAATGGTATCCGTCGCGTCGTTCGGGTTCGACGTAAACGTCAGGGTGTCGCTCCTGCCCGCGAACGCCCGCTGGCCGATCGCAACCGCGACGTACTCCCGCCCGCCGGAGCCGGTAGCCTGCGACGTGACCAGCACGTGGAAGTCCGCGTCGAGTCGTTCGCGCATCCAGTTGACCCACGTCATTTCGGTCACGAGAAACTCGCGGTCGCAACCTGAACCGCTGCAATCGAGATACGCACGCACCGCTGCGTTCTGCGTGGTGTCGTTTGCGGGGGTAAGTCCCAGATCTAGTTGAAAAACATCAGGTGGTGTCTCGATACTAGAGCGTGAATCCCGCCAA
>JAQBYI010000042.1 GCA_027622655.1 Gemmatimonadota bacterium
TGGATCACGCTCGTGCTCGACGGGAAGTCCTTCGCCGAGGATGCGCTGGTGTTGGCCTTGGGCGTCACGCAGCGTCGTCCAGAATACCTGCTCGCCGCTCGTGTAGCTCCCGTTCGCGGTACTGTCCTCGACGATCCGGAACTGGCTGCGGTCGTAATAAAGTTCGACGAGGACCTGCATGTTTCGCTGTACGGCCCGCGACTGCGCCCAGAGCAGCTTGTTCTGCACCAACCGTGCGTTGGCGTCCATTCGGTATCGATTGAAATCAATCGCCGGCAGTGCGGCAGCTGCGAAAATGGCGGAAATACCCAACACGATTGCGAGTTCGATGATCGAGAACCCGCGCCGATCGAACGGCGGGCCCTGTGGCGCATGCGGGATGGTATTGCACGTCATTGGCGGCATCAGCTTGTCACGGAAGAGACGAATGGCTAAACGTAATACCCCGGATTCGTGATCGCCCCCCATATTCGCGCATGCTGACCATCGGCCTCACCGGAAACATCGCGAGCGGAAAGAGCACGGTTTCGGCGCGGCTAGCCGAGCATGGCGCCGTCGTGCTCGACTCCGATGCATTCGCGCGCGCGACCCTTGCGCCGGGGACTCCTGGGTTCGAGCGCGTTCTCGCCCGATTCGGCGACGCGCTGCGCATGTCCGATGGCTCGCTCGACCGCGCCGCGCTCGGCAGAATTGTGTTCGCCGACTCGGCCGCAAGGCGGGACCTCGAGGCGATCGTGCATCCTGAGGTCGCCCGCCTCCGGAAGAACGGGCTGGCCGAAGCCGCCGCGGCGGGCACCGCGGTAGCGGTTTGCGACGTCCCCCTCCTGTTCGAATCCGGCCTGCACGACCAATTCGACATCGTCGTTCTGGTGCATGCCCCCGAGGACGCGCGGCTCGACCGGCTCATTCGGCAGCGGGGAGTTGCGGTAGATGACGCACGCGCGATGATGGCGGCGCAGGGCGACCCCGACCTCAAGCGGGCTATGGCAGACCACGTGCTCGTGAACGACGGTTCGCGCGACGAACTCATTCACAAGGTGGACAGCCTGTGGAGTGATCTCGCACCGCGTGCGGCACTGGGTTGAGAACAGTCGACACCGGGCGTAGGATTCGCGCATGTCAAACGTCCCCGCCGACCTCCGTTACACCTCCGATCACGAGTATCTGAAGCCAACCGGCACACCCGGCGAATACTTCGTCGGCATCACCGACTACGCGCAAGGCGAGTTGGGCGACATCGTGTTCCTCGACCTTCCGAAAGCCGGTACAGCATTCGCCGCGCACGGCACCTTCGGCACGATTGAAGCTGTGAAAGCGGTGAGCGATCTGTTCTGTCCCGTCGCCGGCAAGGTAACCGAGATCAACCCGCAACTCGACGCCGAGCCCGCGACGGTGAACTCCGACCCGTACGGTGCCGGCTGGATGATCAAGCTGAAGGTCGCCAGCGACGCCGACGTGGCCGCGCTTATGGACGGAGCGGCGTACACGGCGCACCTCGCCGGCAACTGACGACACCGCGCGTGAACGGCTGACCGTTCACGGCTGACGGCTGTAGGTCGTGCGAAAGGGCCGGGATCCCGTGCGGATTCCCGGCCCTTCCTCGTCTGCGCTCAAACCGTAGGCCGTAGGCCGTCAACCGTGAGCTGTCGACTCGCCGTTGTCGTTATCAGGTAGCGTACATCTCGATAGGCGGGCACGCGCAAACAAGGTTCCGGTCGCCGTACGCGTTATCAACGCGTCCAACGGCAGGCCAGAACTTCCGGCCGCGCACCCACTCGAGCGGGAACGCTGCCTTCTCACGTGAGTACGCGTGCGCCCATGAATCCGTGACCACGCTCTCGAGTGTGTGGGGCGCGTGCTTGAGTGGGTTATCGTCGCGCGGGAGAACGCCCGACTCGATCTCCGCGGCTTCAGCACGAATCGCGATCAGCGCCTCGACGAATCGGTCGAGTTCCTCCTTCGGCTCGCTCTCCGTCGGTTCAATCATCAGCGTGCCGGCGACGGGAAACGAGACGGTCGGTGCGTGGAACCCGTAATCCATCAAGCGCTTCGCAATGTCCTCGACCTCCACACCGGCCGACTGTTTGAGCCCGCGTGGATCGACAATACACTCGTGGGCGATGGTTCCGTTCTTGCCTTTATAGAGCACCGGGTAGTACGCCTCGAGCCGGCGGGCCACGTAGTTCGCGTTGAGGATCGCGTACTTCGTGGCGAGCGTCAGGCCGTCACCACCCATCATCATGATGTACATCATCGAGATGGGCAGGATGCTCGCGCTTCCCCAAGGCGCCGCGCTGACTGCGCCGATGCGCTTCGCGCCGCCGGTTGCAATCACAACATGCCCGGGCAGAAACGGCGCCAGATGTTCCGCTACACCGATCGGCCCCATTCCCGGGCCACCGCCACCATGCGGGATGCAAAACGTCTTGTGCAGGTTCAGGTGGCAGACGTCGGCGCCGATGTCGCCAGGCCGACAGAGCCCCACCATCGCGTTCATGTTTGCGCCGTCGAGATACACCTGTCCGCCGTTCGCGTGAACAACGGCCGTGATCTCGGTGATGGCTTCCTCGAACACGCCGTGCGTAGATGGATATGTCACCATCAGCGCGGCGAGCTTGTCCTTGTGCAGTTCGGCCTTGGCCTTGAGGTCAGCAACGTCGATGTTGCCGCTTGGGTCGGTCTTCACGACTACGACCTGCATCCCGACCATCACTGCGCTCGCGGGGTTCGTACCGTGGGCCGACTGTGGAATGAGACAGACGTCGCGGTGCTTGTCGCCCCGCGAACGATGGTACGCGCGAATCACGAGAAGGCCTGCGTACTCGCCCTGCGATCCGGCGTTCGGCTGCAGCGACACCGAGTGAAAGCCGGTGATCTCCGCAAGCGCGGACTCCAGTCGCTCGAACAGCGCGGCGTACCCCTTTGCCTGGGCCGGCGGCGCGAACGGATGCAGCGCGCCAACCTCGGGCCACGTCACGGGAAACATCTCGGCCGCCGCGTTCAGCTTCATCGTGCATGAACCGAGCGCGATCATGGAATGAACGAGCGACAGGTCCTTCGACTCGAGTCGGCGAACGTAACGCTGGAAATCGGTTTCGGAGCGGTGTGTATTGAACACTGGGTGAGTGCAGAACGCGCTCGCGCGCGCAAACCGTTCGTCATACCGGCCGTCCACCTTTTCTGCCGCAGCCGCGGCCGTGCCGGCCTGCGCGTCGCCAAAGCAGGCGAGTAGGTCGTCCAGATCGGATTCCGTGTGCGTTTCTCCGAAGGAAACGCCGACTGACCCGTCACGGAAGTAGCGCAGGTTGAGCCGACGCTTCTTGGCCGCCTTTCGAATGGCCGCAAGCGGCTGCGCCACTGTCGGCTGCACCTGCACCGTATCGAAGAAGACTTCGTGCAGCACCCGGTGCCCCTGCGCACGGACGGCCTCCGCGAAGGTCTCGGCCAGGAGGTGAACCCGTCGCGCGATCCGCGCGAGTCCGTCCGGCCCGTGCCAGACGGCGTACATCCCGCTCATGACGGCGAGAAGCACCTGCGCCGTGCAGATGTTACTGGTCGCCTTCTCGCGTCGGATGTGCTGCTCGCGCGTTCCGAGCGCCATGCGAAGCGCCATCTGCCCGTTGACGTCCTTCGACACGCCGATGATTCGGCCCGGCATGTGGCGCTTGTAGGCGTCGCGCGTCGTGAGGAACGCCGCGTGCGGGCCGCCATAACCCATCGGCACGCCGAACCGCTGCGCACTGCCGAAGACAACGTCAGCGCCCCATTCGCCCGGTGGCGCAAGCAACGTCAGCGCGAGCAGGTCGGTTGCCACTGTCACCAGCGCACCTGCCTCGTGCACCCGATCCGCCAATGCGCGGTAGTCGGTGACGGCGCCGAACGTGTTGGGATACTGCAGCATCACTCCGCAGACTTTGGCGTCAAGCGTGAATGCATCCGCAGGCTGGACCCGCACCTTGATTCCCCGTGCGGCGGCGCGGGCCTTCACGACGTCGATCGACTGTGGGTGGCAGTCATCGGCCACAAGGAACGTGTTCCGCCCGTCGGCGACTGCGTGCACAAGCTGCATCGCTTCTGCAGCCGCGGTGGCCTCGTCGAGCAGAGATGCGCTCGCCATCGGCAAACCGGTGAGGTCGGTCGCTACGGTCTGGAAGTTGAGTAGCGCCTCAAGGCGACCCTGCGCGATCTCGGCCTGGTACGGCGTGTAGGCCGTGTACCAGCCGGGATTCTCCAGGATATTCCGTTGAATAACAGCCGGTGTATGCGTGGGGTAGTACCCAAGTCCGATAAAGCTTCGCCAGACTTCGTTCGGCGACATCATGGCGCGGAAGTCGTCGAGCGCCTCCTGCTCGGACATGGCCGGTGGAAGGGCCAGCGGCCGCCCAAGCCTGATGTTCGGCGGGACCGTGGCATCCATGAGCGCATCGATGGATGGCATGCCAAGCGTGGCGAGCATATCGGCCACGTCGGAGTCGCTGGGGCCGTTGTGGCGCGAGACGAATGTGTCGGGACGAGGAATGGCGGTCACGTGAGTTGGGGATCGGGTGAAGCGTGAAAAATAGACGCGTAACACAGCGGGCGGAGCGCGCCAGAGAAATTCCGCGCCTGCACACGATTGCCCGGCGTCACATTTGCCGACGGACCCGCGTAATTTGTCGGCATGACAAACTCACCGCGCGTAACCATCATGTCAGCCAGGGGGGCGGCGCGAGCCGGTATCAGCTTCGGCAGCGCGCTTGCGATTGCTATCTCCTGGAGTGAACACCATTCGCTCTTCTGGGCGATCGTCCAGGGTTTTTTTGGCTGGATCTACGTCATCTACTACGCCGTGATTCGTTGAGGGCGCGGTGACGCCCGTTCGCTGGCGATGGCTGCAATCGGCGCCGGCCAGCGGTGCCGAGCAGATGGCCGTCGACGCTGGATTGATGGCTCGTGCGCGTGACACACGGGAATCAGTGTTCCGCGTGTACGAGTGGAGCCGGCCCACGCTGTCGTTCGGGCGTCACGAGGCTGTGCGCGGACGGTTCGACCGCGCGACCCTCACGGCCAGGGGCTACGACGCGGTGCGCCGGCCAACAGGCGGCCGCGTGCTCCTGCACGATGGAGACGTGACGTACAGCGTGACGGCGCCGACCGGTAGCGCCGAGCCGATGCGTGCCGCCTTCACGCGAATCAACGCGGTGCTCGCTGATGCGCTTCATCGTTTGGGGATCGATGCCGCACCGGCGATTGTTACGCGCCGCGAGCGCAGTCCGGGCCACGATGCGTGTTTTGCCGCGCCTTCGGCCGGCGAACTCGTGGTCGCCGATCGCAAGCTCGTGGCCAGCGCTCAGCGCCAGGAGGGAGGCGCGCTTCTTCAGCACGGTTCGATATTGCTCGTCGACCGTCAACGGTCGCTCGTCGATCTGGCAGTGACGCCGATGCCGACGCCAGCACCTGCTGCCACAGTCGAAGGCGCGCTCGGCCGTTCCGTGGAGCGGGCGGAGGTGTACGCAGCTCTTCGCGCGGCCCTCGAGACTGCTGTCGGCCGAGCCGAGCCGCTTGCGGCGGGCGAGGCGATCGACTGCTCTGTCCCATTCGTGTCGAAGTACGCGGATTCGGAGTGGACGTGGCGGCGGTAGTCCGGTAACCTTTGCGCACACCCGTGAGAGGGAGTACGCCGTGAAGCTGGGTGTCCGCTGGTGTAGTGTTGCTGCGCTGTGCGCTGCTGCAGCGTGCGTAGACATGAGCGAAGGCGACAAGACAGTCGTGATCGCCGCTGGCGGCGATGGCGATATCGTCTTCCCGCTGCTGTGGCGTCAGGCCCAGGCCCGCGTCTACACCGAACTCATGTTCGACAAGCTCGCCGACATAGGCGCCGCGCAGAACGCCGTCGGCGACGGTGGCTACGAGCCGCGCCTCGCTACGGAATGGCGTTGGTCCGCTGACTCTCTCCAAATCACGTTTTCGCTCGATCCACGTGCGCGCTGGCATGACGGCGCTCCGGTACGAGCGGCCGATGTGCGATTTGCGTTTCAGGTATTCACCGACCCTGCGGTTCCGTCGGCGCCGGGCACCGACCTTGCCGGAATCGCCGACTCGATTTCGGCCGACGACTCGCTGACGGTGACAGTGTGGTTCAAGGCGCGCTCTGCCGAGCAGTTCCATTCGCTGGTGTACAACCTCGTGCCGCTTCCGGCGCATCTCCTCGCCGCGATTCCCCGCGATTCGCTCCGTTCGTCCGAATTCGCTCGCCATCCGGTTGGTAACGGGCCGTTCCGGTTCGTGTCGTGGGACAAGGGCGTACGGTTTGAGCTGGCAGCGTTCGACAGCTTCGCCCGGAACGACAGTCTCGCTTGGCACTGCCGCGCTCGCAGTCATCGTCGTGGTCGGCGTTGGCGTCGTGTGGGGTGCCATTGCCGGCGTCGCACCGGCATGGCTCGATCGATGGATGATGCGATTGGTGGACGCCATGCTGGCGACGCCGAGGCTGCTCCTCGTTCTCGCGCTCGTCGCGTTTACGCAGCGCATGTCGGCCACGACGCTTGCGCTGCTGCTCGGGTTCACCGGTTGGGCGCCAATGAGTCGCATCGTGCGTGCTCGCGTACGCGAGCTTGCCGTGGCAGACTACGTCGCCGCGGCTCGTGCACTCGGCACACCAAAGTCGCGAATCCTCATCCGGCACATCCTGCCCGGCACGTTGCAAACCGTCCTCGCGGGTGCCGTGATGGCGATCGCATCCGTGATTCCGCTCGAGGCAGCGCTCAGCTACTTCGGTGCCGGTATCGCGCCGCCAACGCCGAGTTGGGGCCTGCTCCTGCTCGACGGCAGCGCCAGACCACTCGACGCGTGGTGGCTCATCCTCTTCCCCACGCTTGCAATTGCCGCCACACTCATGAGCGTGAACGTCCTTGGCGAGCGCCTGCAGCGCCACGACACGCTCGGGAGCACCGAGTCGTGACGCCGCTGCTCTCCGTAGAAAACCTGACCGTGACGTACGCCCGGAACGATGCGGAGCGCATGGCGGTGGACAGCATTTCGTTTGCCATTGAGCCCGGTGAGATCGTTGCGCTCGTCGGCGAGTCGGGAAGCGGCAAGACAGCCACGGGCCTCGCCATTATGGGAATTCTCTCGGCGAATGCGCGCGTCGGACCGGGAAGCGCGATTCGCTTCGAGGGACGCGATCTTCTGGCGACTCCCGAACGCGAACTGCGCGACATTCGTGGTCGGCGCATCTCGATGGTGTTTCAGGAACCCGCCGCAGCCCTCAACCCCGTGATGTGCGTCGGTGATCAGGTGGCCGAAGTCGCGCTCGTGCACGGCGAGCGCGACAAGCGGGCGGCGCGAACCAAGGCGATCGAGATGCTGGGCCGCGTGGGCCTCCCCGACGCAGACGAACGGTATCGAGCGTACCCGCACGAACTCTCGGGCGGCATGCGACAGCGTGTCATGCTGGCCATTGCGTTGCTGCTCCGGCCGGCGCTGGTAATCGCGGACGAACCGACGTCGGCGCTCGACGTGACCGTGCAGGCTCAGGTACTCGCGCTTCTCCTCGACCTCCAGCGCGAGGCGCAGACGGCGGTGCTGCTGATCACCCATGATCTCGGAGTTGTCGCTGAAACGTGCGCAAGAGCGCTGGTGATGCGTGAAGGCCGGATCGTGGAGTCGGCGTCTGTGGACGACCTCTTTCACGCTCCGGCGCACGAGTACACGCGCGAGTTGCTCGCGGCCATGCCACGCATCGTCAGGCCCGCATGACCGCCCGGCCGATCCTCGCTGTACGCAACCTCCGAGTCGTGCACCGGTCCGTCGGATTCGGACCAGCGCGTGTTTCTGTCGCGGTCAACGGGATCAGTTTTGACATCGCCCGTGGCGATACGTTCGCGCTCGTTGGAGAATCGGGATGCGGAAAGACGACCACGGCACGGGCGATCCTCCGGCTCATCGATGCATCGAGCGGGACGATTGAGTACGACGGCCTCGACTTGCGCGCGCTTCGTGGTGAAGCGCTTCGCCGCCAGCGCAAGCGGATGCAGATCGTGTTTCAGGATCCGTTCACATCACTCAATCCCCGGCACACAGTAGGCTCGATCGTCGGTGAGGGACTCATTGTCCACGATCTCGCGCGGGGCGCGGAGGTGGCGGCGAAAGTTGCCAGACTTCTCGAAGAAGTCGGATTGTCCGCCGCAGACGCCGTGCGGTACCCGGCGGAACTCTCCGGCGGGCAGCGTCAGCGAGTCGCGATTGCGAGGGCGTTGGCCGTCGATCCAGAGTTTCTGATCCTTGACGAAGCCGTGTCGGCACTCGACGTCACCACACAGGCCCAGGTGCTCGCCCTTATTGCCAGCCTGCGCGATGCACGTGTACTCACCTGCCTGTTCATCGCGCACAATCTCGCGGTTGTGCAGAGCGTGGCGTCAACCGTCGCGGTGATGTATCAAGGCCGGATCGTTGAGCAAGGGCCGGTGACGGCGCTCTTCGCCGCCTCGAAGCATCCCTACACGCGGGCAATGCTCGATGCAGTTCCAGTGACCGACCCGCGCGATCGGCACGCACGAACCCCGCTCGCCGGAGATCCGGGCGCAGGCGGCGGCGCCGAACCAGGATGCGCCTTTTATCCGCGCTGCCCCCACCCCAGCAAGGACGCAGTGTGCCGGGCAGCGGTGCCCCCGCTTCGGGCGCCCGCTGGGGAGTCAGCCGCTGGTTCTGCCGCTGGTTCTGCCGCTGGTTCTGCCGCTGGTTCCAGTTCTGGCGCCGAGGAAGCGCAGGGACATGGCTCAGCGCATCTGGTAGCATGCACGAAGGCCGTACCCCCAAGTTTGTAGACCCGCAATCAGGCGCCGGTGCAATCGGCGCAAATCCACCGACCATTTTCCCGAAAGCAGATGACTGAATCCGCCAAGACCGGCACGCCGACCGCCAGCGAGGTCGTCGAGAACCGTTCGTTCTTTGGGCACCCGCGGGGACTCGGAACCCTGTTCGGCGTCGAGATGTGGGAGCGTTTCTCCTACTATGGCCTGCGCCCCCTTCTGATTCTGTTCATGACCGCCGCGCTACTGGACGGCGGCTACGGCTTCGACCGTACCACGGCCGGCGCGATCGTCGGCATTTACGGAGCGTGCGTCTACCTCGCATCGCTCCCGGGCGGCTGGGTCGCCGACCGTTGGCTCGGCCTGCAAAGATCCATTTGGTATGGCGGCATCATCATCGCCCTCGGCCATCTGAGCATCGGGCTCTCGGCAATATTCAAGCAGCCGGCGTTTTTTCTCGGGCTCGTGCTCATTGTCATTGGCACCGGCCTACTCAAGCCGAATATCTCGGCCATCGTCGGAGATCTGTATCCGGGTGGCGGCGCACGCCGTGACGCCGGGTTCTCGATCTATTACATGGGCATCAATACCGGGGCCTTCCTGGGGCAGATCGTCACCGGCTACCTCGGCGAGCGCGTCGGATGGCACATCGGCTTCGGCGCCGCTGGCATCGGAATGGTCTGCGGACTGATCACGTTCAAGATCTTCGCGCAGCGCACGCTCGGCCCGATTGGTACCGACGTCGCCGTGCCGCCCGCCGAGCAGCAGAAAGCGAAAAAAATTGCACTATCCGTATTGGGGGCAATCATCATCGCCGTGGCGCTGGTCGGGTCGGGCGTCGTCCCGTTCAATCCGGTGGCGGTCGCCGCGTACTCGACAGCTGGAATCATCTCAATTGTGATTCTCTACTTCGCGTACCTGTTCGTCCTGGGCGGACTCAGCCCCGACGAAAAAAAGCGGATCGTCGTCATTGGTGTGCTGTTCCTCGCGGCCGCAACTTTCTGGTCGGCGTTTGAGCAGGCGCCCACATCACTGAATCTCTTTGCCAGGGATTTCACCGATCGCGTGGTTTTCGGGTTCGAGATGCCGGCCACCTGGTTTCAGTCGATCAACTCGTTTTTTGTGATTGCGTTCGCTCCAGTATTTGCCGCGCTCTGGGTATGGCTCGGCAAGCGTGGGATTTCGCCGTCCAGCCCCGCGAAGTTCACAGCGGGACTGTTCATGTGCGGCGTTGCGTTCTACGTCATGCTGCTTGCGTCAAACAAGGTGATTGCAGGCGGCGGCGGTAGCATCGTGAAGGTTTCCGTCTGGTGGCTCACCGGCAGTTACCTGCTGCAGACGCTCGGCGAACTCTCGCTGAGTCCCGTTGGACTAAGCTCGATGACGAAGCTCGCGCCGCGCCGCTACGTCGGCCAGATGATGGGCGTCTGGTTCATGGCGTCGGCCGTCGGCAACCTCATCGGCGGACTCGTCGGTGGAAACATCGACCCCGAGAAACTCGAGTTGATGCCGGTGTTGTTCTACCGTACCGCGATGTCTTTGTTCGTCGCCACGGGAATCATGGCGCTGTTGATCATCCCGCTGCGCAACATGATGAAAAGCAGCGAAGTGACGGATCACTAGCACGCTCTCGATTCGGCCAACCGCGGCACCCGCTACCCGTCGCGGCCCAGTTTTTTCTTGAGTTCGGCAAGTTGCGCGTCGGCCGCCGAGTCGGCGTCGGCGCGCGACCTTTGCCGCTTGAGCGCATCGAGTTCGGAACGCAGTCCAGTATCGTCGGGGAGCCCGAGATCCGCGTCCGTCGGGCCGCGTGATCCGGGCGTGGCTCCGCTCCCTACACCCGCACTTGCCGCCTTGAGCTGCTTGAGCATTTCGTCGTAGTCGCGTTCGGCCAGCGCAGCTTCGGCCTCCTGCGCTTCGAGCTTTCGCTCCAGAACGGCGATGCGCTCGGAATGCTGCTGTTCGTACTTCTCGGCGAGCGCGACCGTTTCGGCGTCCGGCACGCTTTCCGCAAGGGCCTTTCGACGCTGCACTATGGCCAACTGTGACTGCTCGGTCTCAAGTCGTCGCCGTGTGACCTCCACGCCCTCTTGGAGGTCGCCGATTCCCATTTTGGCCGATACCAACGCACGCTTCATGTCGGCGATCACTGCATGGCGGTCGCCGGGAGCGACATTGCCGTGCAGCAGATCGTGAATGGCAGCCTTCAGGCTCTCGAACATCTCCGGTCCTCACGTGTGCAGCGCATCGGGAGCGTTCGCACCCTGCGCGCTCTACGATAGCTTACCGTAGCGGTTCGGGCCGGAGCAACGCCGCGCTCCGCTCGAATTCGCCGACGCTGGCGCGTACTGAAGCTTCAGGAGCTCCGTATTGACCCGATCACATCTGATCGCCGTGTCAGCCACGGCGTCCGTGTGGGATGGCGCCGAGCGCGTACGCTTGTGGTCGAATTACGTGCGAAGTCTTGAGGGCGCCGGGCTGGTACCGCTGATAGTCCCGCCGCTTCGCATTCACGAAGTGGCCGACGACATTCTCGCGGCGTGCGGTGGGCTGCTCCTCACAGGGGGCGAGGACGTCGCGCCACAGCTGTACGGTGCTGAGCCGCACGCAGCCGTCACAACCACGCACCCCATGCGCGACGCGACCGAGTTGGCCCTGTTCGCGGCGGCCACGGCGCGGCGGCTTCCCGTGTTCGCGATCTGTAGAGGAATCCAACTCGTGAACGTCGCCATGGGTGGAACGCTCCTGCAGGACATCCCGTCGCAGCATCCGTCGAGCATCAGCCACGACCAGCCAGGCCTGCGCGCCTTGCGACGGCATGCCGTCAGCCTGGCGGCCGGCTCGCGAATGGCCGTGGCGCTCAAGACAACTGAACTCGACGTGAACACGTACCACCACCAGGCCATTGACCGGATCGCCACAGGACTTAGCGTCACGGCGACAGCGCCGGACGGAATCATCGAAGGAGCGGAGTCCGTTGATCCGAAATGGTGGATGGTCGCCGTGCAGTGGCATCCCGAGGACCTCATTGACGACGGAACCCCCTGGGCCGGAGGGCTCTTCGCGGCGTTCGGGCGGGTAGTACGACACGAAGGTTAGTTTTCATTCTCCCTTGTCCAACCGCTCGTGCTCTACATCTGCCTCCCGTCACACAACGAAGCCGAAACCGTCGGAGTCCTGCTCTGGCGCATTCGCAAAGTCTTTGCGGATTATTCGCGCGAGTATGAAGTGCTCGTCTATGACGACGCGAGCACGGACTCCACGCGCGACACGCTGGCGCCGTACGGCAAAGTCATGCCCCTGACGGTACTTGGCTCGCACGATCGGGTTGGGTATGCTCGCGCGGTGGACGCTCTACTGCGGGCTGCCAATGAGCGTACTCGCTACCCGCGGCGCGACGCCGTGGTGCTGATGCAGGCCGATTTCACCGACCAACCTGAACACCTGCCCGAACTCGTAAAACGGTTCGAAGGTGGCGCGGACTTTGTCGTGACCGAGCGCCTCGTGGATGAGTCGGCGCCGGAAGGCGAACGCAAGCGTCTCGGCCTGCTTCGCCGGCTCAACACGATGTGGCCGTTTCGTTCGTTCGTGGGGATCCCCGGAATCGCCGACCCGTTCGGTGCGTATCGCCTCATACGACTCGCTGTGGTTCGCGAGTTGCTCAAGACTCGCGAGGTGAGCACCGTAGTGGATGTTCCCGTGTCGGCTGCGAACGCCGACTTGGCGCGCGAAATCGCCCGCCATTCGCGACGCGTCGAGACGGTTCAATTGAGTCCGTGCTGGGATCTTCGGTCGCGACCCACCCGCGCGACTCCGTGGCGGGATGCCGTGGCCGTCGCCAAGCGGGGCTGGGCTACACGCGCATTGCGCGCTCCGGCGCGCGTTCGCAGCACATGACGCGCGGGCTGGCGCTCGTTGCGGCGCTTGCCGCATCTGCGCTTGGCTCGGCGCCTGCCGAGCTGGCCGCGCAGGATTCTACGGCGCTAGCTGCGCCCGCCTCGGCCCAGGCGCCGCCGCGCCCGCGCACCCCGTGGGCGACCGGAGAATTTCTGGAGTACAACCTGAAGTTCGGCGTCATCAAGGCCGGTTCAGGCCGAATGCAGGTGTTGGGACGCGACACGGTCAGAGGGCGCGACACGTGGCACCTGAAGTTCGATTTTTCCGGTGGCGTGTGGATGGCGCGCGTAGAGGACGTGTTCGAAAGCTGGCTCGACGCAGAAACGCATAATTCGCTCCGTTTCGAGCAGCACCTGTCGGAACTCGGCAAGAAGCGCGACCGTGTCTATAAGATTTTCCCCGACCGTGGCGTCTTCCAACTCAACGACGAAGCAGAAAAGCCGTCGGTGTTCAATCCGCTCGACGACACGTCATTTTTCTATTTCATCCGGACGATTCCGCTCGAGGTGGGCAAGTCGTACGAGTTTCACCGCTACTTCGACCCGAAGGCAAACCCGGTCAGCATCCGGGTGCTGCGGAAAGAACAGATCGAGGTTCCGGCCGGCAAGTTTGACGCCATAGTGATACAACCGATGATCAAGACGAACGGGATTTTCGCCGAGGGCGGCCACGCCGAGCTATGGCTCTCGGACGATGATCGGCGCATTCTGCTGCAGATGAAGTCCAAACTCCCTTTCGGTTCACTGAACCTGTACCTGCGCAAAGTCACGCTGCCACCGCTCGTGCCGGACTCGTCCGGGGCGCTCAGCCGATGAGCGACGAACGTCCGCGCGAAAGTGATCTCGCGGCCGTGCGCACTGTCCCCATCGCTGGCCGCGCAAGCAAAGTGCGCGCCGAGGACTTTGCTGTTCCTCCGGCGTCCGACCGCAGCTTTGGCGCGTTTCTCGCCTCGCTCCCTGACATACTCGTCGCCCGCGACTTCCTTCGCGTTGCCGACGCCGTGGCCGCGGCGGCGACGGCGCACAAAGGCGTAGTAATGATGCTGGGCGGCCATGTCGTGAAGACAGGCCTCTCGCGTGTGATCATCGACCTGATGGAGCGTGGGATCATCACGCACCTGGCGATGAACGGGTCAGCTGCGATTCACGACTACGAGGTTGCGCGCTTTGGGGCGACGTCGGAAGATGTCGCTGCCGGTTTGCGCGATGGTACGTTCGGCATGGCCGAGGAAACCGGTCGCGGCATGAACGAGGCGTTCATCCGCGGGCGTGCCGAGTCCTGGGGAATGGGCGAGGCCGTCGCGCGTGCGCTCGCCGCCGAGCCGAAACTCGCGCACCCCGAGGTCTCATTGCTCATGGCCGCCGCGAGGCTGAGCGTTCCGGCCACAGTTCACGCCGCTCTAGGGGCCGAGATCATACACCAGCACCCCGCCGCCGACGGCGCGGCCATCGGTGACACGAGTCACCGGGACTTCAGGCGCCTCGCAGCAAGCCTGGAACGACTCGACGAAGGGGGGGTGGCGCTCAACGTCGGCAGCGCCGTGATCATGCCCGAAGTCTTCCTCAAGGCGCTCACGGTCGCGCGCAACCTGGGAGAGGGCAGGCCGCGTGGCTTCGTCACGTGCGACCTGGACATGCAGCGCCACTACCGGCCGCGCGTCAACGTCGTGCAGCGCCCAAACATCGATAGCGGCGCCGGCTACGAAATCACTGGACACCACGAATTGATGATCCCCATGCTCGCTTGGGCCATCATCGACCGTCTCGACCGTCGCTGAATCACGAACGCGGGGCCGCTTGAATGTACGGCCCCGCGCTGTTCAGCATCTCCCGCCCGCCACTGCACACCAAATCCCAGCTCGCCGTACAACGGCAAGCTGGCTCAGACGCAGCTCTCAATCAGCTCGCCGGTGGCTCGGAGAACGAATCCGTCATGCGGCGCGCCGTCGACGGACTGATGATCCGAATGACGAAGTAAATCAGCGCGCCGACGATCAGAATCTTGAGGGCGATTCCGAGGAGCCAGAGCATCAGGACGACGAATCCGCCGAAAAGTCCGAATGCGAACTTCAGCAGAAAGACGCCAACCATCGCCATGATGCCAACAGAAAACAGGGTGCGTAGCATTGCGGGTTCCTTTGTCGGAGCTGCCTTCATTACGCACGACCCACTCGAAGGGTTTCAGCGAGCCGTGGCGGAGGGGGGGGAGAGGCCAGAGGATCCGGGCATATTCCATGGTCGCGGAAGCCTCGCCGCGTCGCCACTGCTCCGATTACCCGGGCCGAGCACGAATTCGTGCCCAAGCAGTAGTAACCGTCTAACCGATTTATAGCGGTTACTGGGTATGGCGGCGACTCTCAGCGCCCTCTAGATTCGACCCTCTCTCCCAGTTCCGCACGCTAACCGGAGCGACTGCAGGCATGGCAGATACTCTCTATCAAATCATGGGTCGGCACCGGGCTCCTGCGCTCCCTGCGCGGAAGCCCGACTGGTTGAAGGTCCGAGCTCCGGGCGGGGAGAACTATCTCCGTCTCAAGTCCATGATGCGCGAGATGGGGCTGCACACGGTCTGCGAAGAGGCCCACTGCCCGAACATCGGCGAATGCTGGGAGCATGGCGCTGCCACCTTCATGATCCTCGGCGACGTGTGCACGCGAAACTGCGCGTACTGCGCTGTCGCCCACGGACGTCCGCCGTCATTCGACGCAGCTGAGCCGGCACGTGTGGCACAGGCCGCTGCGCAGATGCGCCTTAAGCACGCAGTGATCACGTCGGTGGATCGCGACGACCTCCCGGATTTCGGAGCAGGGATCTTCGCGGAAACCATCCGACAGATCCATGCCCAGGTCCCCGGATGCTCGGTTGAGGTTCTCGTCCCGGACTTTCAGGGAAGCGAGCCGGCGATTCGTGCGGTACTCGACGCCGGGCCGGAGATCTACAATCACAATACAGAAACCGTCCCGCGCCTTTACAAGAAGGCGCGACCGGGTGGGCGATACCATCGTGTGAAGGAGATCTTCCGGTTCGCGAAGGCTTACGCCCCGCACATCCCGACGAAGACGGGGATCATTCTGGGCCTCGGCGAAACCAACGAGGAGTTGCTGGAGACGATGCGCGACCTGCGTACGGTCGACGTGGACATCCTCACGCTCGGCCAATACCTGCGCCCGTCGAACGACCACATCGCGCTCGACCGGTACGTGACGCCTGATGATTTCCGGATGTTCCGCGAAGAAGGAATGCGGATGGGATTCCGACACGTCGAGAGCGGGCCGTTGGTACGCTCGAGCTACCACGCGTGGGAGCAGGTGCAGGCAGCGGGCGTTTCCTGACGCTTCGGCCCGCGCGATGCTGGCCGCAGAACACGCAGATCACATAGACACGAACTCACCTCATGGCTTCAAAAAAGAAATCCGACGCTGACGCGGCGCTCCACAAAGAGCTACTGCATTCGATGATCCTGCAACGGAGATTTGAGGAGAAGGTCGCCGAGGCGTATGCGCT
Source organism: Gemmatimonadota bacterium (assembly GCA_027622655.1). Lineage (GTDB taxonomy): Bacteria > Gemmatimonadota > Gemmatimonadetes > Gemmatimonadales > Gemmatimonadaceae > Fen-1231. The sequence goes on from JAQBYI010000042.1 coordinate 16,190, forward strand.
CGGGAAAATCGGAGGCTTCTGCCACCTGTACATCGGCCAGGAAGCCGTGAGCACCGGGATCCTGTCGTTGCTTCGCGACGACGATTACGTGCTGACCACCTACCGCGACCACGGCCAGGCGATTGTGCGAGGGATGTCACCGCGCAGCGTCATGGCCGAACTGTTCGGACGCATTGACGGGTGTTCGCGCGGTAAGGGCGGGTCGATGCACCTCTTCGATCGCCACGTGAACTTCCTGGGCGGGCACGGCATTGTTGGCGCACACGTTCCGATGGCGACCGGCGTCGGATTTGCCATCAAGTATCGCGGCGGCGATCAAGTCTGCATCTGCTTCATGGGCGAAGCGGCGGTCAATAACGGGGCGTTCCACGAATCGCTCAACATGGCCGGCCTCTGGCGGCTCCCGGTGGTGTACGTCATCGAGAACAATCGCTACGGTATGGGGACGGCGGTCGATCGCGCCTCGAGCATCAAGGACATGTACAAGCGCGGTGACACATACTCGATCGCCAATGCGGTCGTGGACGGGCAAGACGTGTTCGCCGTCCGTGACGCCGCGCAGGAAGCGATTGACCGCGCCCGGAAAGACTACGCGCCGACCTTGCTCGAGGTGCGGACCTACCGGTTCATGGGCCACTCGATGTCTGACGCGGCCAGCGGCACATATCGAACCAAGGATGAGCTCGAGGAATACCGCAAGCGGGATCCGATCACCCTGCTCGAACGCCGGATGCTCGCCGACAAGACTCTCAGCAAGAGCGACGTGGCCGGCATGGAAGCCGAAATCGCCGCCACGGTGCAGGACTCGTGGGACTTCGCCGAAAACAGTCCCGAGCCGCCACTCGAAGCGCTGTACGAGGACGTGTACGTGGAGACGACGACCTGATGCCGATCATCACCTACCGCGACGCGCTGAACCAGGCTCTTCGCGAAGAAATGCACCGCGACGACCGCGTTTTCCTCATGGGCGAGGAAGTCGGCGTGTACAACGGTGCGTACAAAGTCTCGAAGGGCCTGCTAGAGGAGTTCGGCGAAATGCGGGTGGTTGACACACCGATCACCGAACTCGGATTCACCGGCGTCGGTGTGGGATCCGCGATGGTTGGGCTGCGACCCGTCATTGAGTTCATGACCTGGAACTTTGCGCTACTGGCGATCGATCAGATCGTGAACGCCGCCGCAAAGATGCTCTACATGTCGGGCGGTCAGTTCCCGATGCCGATGGTGTTCCGTGGACCGAACGGCGCCGCGCTACAGCTCTCCGCCCAGCATTCGCAGGCGTGGGAGTCGTGGCTGGCGCATATCCCCGGCCTGAAGGTCGTGACGCCTGGTACGCCGTACGATGCGAAAGGGCTCCTCAAGAGCGCGATCCGCGACGACAATCCGGTCATCGTGCTCGAGGCCGAAATGCTATACAACACCAAAGGCGAAGTTCCCGACGAAGACTATGTGATTCCGTTGGGCAAGGCAGAGCTCAAGCGCGAGGGCGATCACTGCTCAATCATCACGAGCGGCAAGATGGCACTCGTCGCAATGCAAGCTGCCGACCAAATGGCAAAGGAGGGCATCCGCATCGACGTGGTTGACCTTCGCACTATTCGCCCCATGGACGTTGACGCCATCACGGCAAGCGTGCGAAAAACCAATCGCGCGGTGGTGCTCGAAGAAGGGTGGGAAGTGTGCGGCATCGGCGCACAGGTCGTGGATTACATCCAGCGCGACTGCTTTGACCACCTCGACGCCCCGGTCCTGCGAGTGCACCAGGCCGATGTGCCGATGCCGTATGCGAAGGCGATCGAGAAGGCGGCAAAGCCGGACGTGGCGAAAACGATCGCCGCGGTCAACAAGGTCATGTACCGCTAGGCGCGTCGCCATCGGGCGTTCCCATTTCTTATTTCTGATTCCCTATGTCTACTAAAGTGTTCATGGAAGCCCTTAGCCCGACGATGGAAGAAGGTCGTCTGGCGAAGTGGCTCAAGAACGAGGGCGACGCCGTGAAATCGGGCGACGTGCTCGCCGAGGTCGAAACCGACAAGGCGATCATGGAACTCGTCGCCCGCGGCGACGGCGTGCTGCGGAAGCGGTTGATCAACGACGGGGATACGACACCAGTTGGTTCGTTGATCGGCGTGATCGCTGCAGCTGACGAAGACATCTCCGCGCTCGTTGCGAGCGCCGGCGCGGCTTCGCCAAAGGCTGCGCCGGATACTGCGCCGGATACTGCGCCGGATACTGCGCCGGATACTGCGCCGGATACTGCGCCGGATTCCGCCGTACAGGCTGCTCACATTGCGCCCCCCGCGGCCGCGGCCGCATCGAGCGGAGCTCCCGGCGGCTCTAGCGGCGGGCGGGCACTCGCCTCACCGCTCGCGCGGCGTATCGCCGGCGAACGCGGTCTCGATCTGGCGGCACTTACTGGTAGCGGTCCGGGCGGGCGGATTATCAAGCGCGATATCGAGGCAGCGGCGGCCAGCGGCGGCCGTCACGCGCCGACGGGCAGTCGACCAGCAGCGGCCGGTGACTACACCGACGTCGCCCTCACGCAGATCCGCAAGACGATTGCCCGACGGCTGGGCGAGTCCATCGGCCCGATCCCAACGTTTTACCTCACAGTGGACTTTGACCTCGAGCGGGCCGCGGAAATGCGGGCCTCGATGGCAGAGATGGGACCGGATTACAAAGTCTCGTTCAATGACATCATCCTGAAAGCCACCGCCACTGCCCTGGCGTTGCACCCAGAAGTGAACGCGCATTGGCTCGGCGATCATATCCGTTACTGGGGCCGCGTACACATCGGCATGGCTGTCGCCACCGACGACGGGCTCATTGTACCGGTCATCTTCGACGCAAACACAAAGGGCCTCGCGGAAATCAGTGCGGAATCCAAGTCGCTTGCTCAGCGCGCGCGCGAACGCAAACTCAAGCCGGACGAGTTCACCGGCTCGACCTTCAGCGTGTCGAATCTCGGTATGATGCAGATCGAGCAGTTCACCGCCATCATCAATCCGCCGGAAGTCGGCATTCTGGCCATAGGCGCGATCGAAGACAAACCTGTGAAGGCAGCCGACGGCTCCGTGTCGTTCCGCAAGAAGCTGCGCGTCACCATGTCGTGCGATCATCGCGCCGTAGATGGAGCGGTGGGTGCACGGTTTCTTCAGACCCTGCGGCGGATGATCGAGAATCCGCTGATGCTCGTGTACTGAACCGCGACTGGCGTCTCAAACGAGAACTGACTCATGGCATCATTCGATGTGATCTTCCTCGGCGGCGGCCCTGCCGGATACGTGGGCGCGATTCGTGCCGCACAACTCGGACAGAACGTCGCGGTCATCGAACGAGAAGGACTTGGCGGCACGTGTGTGCTCTGGGGTTGCATCCCGGCGAAAGCGCTCCTCGAAGCCGCGAGTCTCGCAAATCGCGTGAAGCACGCCGCGGAATTCGGCGTCACCGTCGGTGAGATCAAGACGGACTACGGGGTCGCGATGAAGCGTTCGCGTGACGTGAGCACCAAGAACTCCAAGGGCGTCGAGTTCCTGTTCAAGAAGAACAAGATCACGTGGATCAAGGGCACCGGCACGCTCGGCTCCGGCAAGAGTGTCAAGGTCACCACGGCGGATGGCAAGTCCGAAACCCACGTGGCCTCCAAGGCCGTGGTGATCTCCACCGGTTCGCGAGTGAAGGGATTGCCGCAGGCGGGACTCGAGTTGAACAAGACGACCGTAATTTCGTCCGACGAAGCGCTGGTCCTCGCGAAAGCTCCGAAGACCATTGCGATCGTCGGCGCCGGCGCTGTCGGGTGCGAGTTCGCCGACGTCTTCAACGCGTTCGGCAGCAAGGTGACGCTGATCGAAGTGATGCCGCAGATCCTTCCGCTCGAAGATGAAGATTCAGGGAAGGAAGTCGCCCGCAGCTTCAAGAAGCGCGGCATCGACGTCATGGCAGGCGCAAAACTCACGTCCGCAAAGGTCGGAAAGTCCAAGGTCTCGCTGACCATTGAAGCGGGTGGTTCGAAGAACGAAATGGACGTAGAGATCGTGCTGGTCGCTGCCGGACGCGCCGCGAACATCGAGAATATCGGCCTCAAGGAAGCCGGCGTCGCACTCACCGATCGAGGGTTCATCAAGATCAACGAACGGATGGAAACGAGCACCAAGGGCATCTATGCGATCGGGGACGTTGCCGGCCCGCCAATGCTCGCGCACAAGGGCGAACGCGAGGGGATGATCGTCGCCGAGGTAATCGCGGGGCATAAATTCCACCCGCTGAACTACGGCAACGTCCCGAACGCGACGTACTGTCACCCCGAAGTCGCGTCGATCGGGATGACCGAGGCACAGGTGAAAGAGAAGAAGCTCGACTACAAAGTCGGCAAGTTCCCGTTCAGTGCGAATGGTCGGGCGCGCACATCGGGTGAGACAGAGGGCTTCGTCAAGATCATTCGCGATGCCAAGTACGGTGAGATCCTCGGCGCGCACATAGTGGGCGCGCACGCCACCGAACTGATTCACGAACTCGCGGTGGCGCGTGAGAACGAGTACACGGTTGAGGAGATCGAGCTAGCGATCCACGCGCACCCGACGCTGAGCGAGGCCATCGCGGAGGCAGCGCTGGATTCGATGGGGCGGATGATTCACGCCTAGGGCTTGATCCGCCGAAGTTGATGAGATTCTTCGACAAGACGGGTCGGCGCCCCGTGAAGATCAAGACGAAGCCGAGGCAATGGTAGTTGCGTCGGAACGCCTGACATCCGACGAGCGATGGCAGGCCGTGCCGCAGAATCACATGCTCGTGCTTGACCGCCACGCGCGGACGCTAGCGCAACGGCCCAGTTGGGTGGCCGTCGCGCCAGCGCAGCCAGTAGCGCGGCGGCTCCCAGAGCGCCTCGCTCGTGAACGGCCCGACGAAATGCGCCGTGGCGAGCGGCGACTCCACGAAGAACGCGTTGCTGCCATTCAGCGTGCACCCGACCAGTGACAGCCCGCGCTCACGCCCAAGCCGGTCGTATGCCGACAGGCTGGCGCCAAAGTTGACGGTGTTGTTCCACGACAGTGACGGCGCGTCGTCGATGACCCAGTCCATCTGTGGTCCAAAGCTCGCGTTGTATTCGATGACCGATGCGCGCGCGCGCAAATCACCGAGCGCACGCCAGACGTGCCAGGTGTTCCGGTCGATGTCCACCGAAAGCAGATCCACCTCGGTGGGCACGCCCGCCTCGCGCAGGAGCGCTGCAGCGTTGTCGCTCGTGACCATTGCCTCGATGATCGTCAACTGTCCCGATGCCACTTCCGCGGCAAAGTTCGCCTGAGCCATGGCCGCTAGCTCCGGGCGCCCTTCAATCCAGTAGCCACGCCACCCCTGGCGCAGCAACAGCGTCGTGTTCGTCTCGACGCCCGACTCGACGCCGATTTCCACGAAGGTGCGGCTCGTGGTGCCGATGCGCCGGAAGATTTCGGCGATGATTCCGTCCTCACCGTTCTGCGAGTGAATCCGGAGTTCCGCCCGCGCGAGGTGGCGCGGGTCGGCGTAGCAGGGTTGCTGCAGCAGATCGTCTACGTACGCGGCCGCCATCGCGCCAAGCTGATCCTGCGTCGCCTTCCGGATCGCGAGGATATCCCAGCGCATCGCAAGCACCTCGCGCCGCATGTCAATCAGCCCGCGCAGGCCGGGGATGCGTCGCAGCATCGACGTGAGGGACATGGGCGTCGCACCGGGGAGGGTGAAAAACGAAAGCTGCGCGCGGCGCCGACTTCATGGAAGTCCTGGTGGTCCGCGACAATCAGCATCGGTTGATCACGTATTCGACCCCGTACGCGGCGTACTCGGCCAGCAGCAGCTCGCCCGCGAGCTTCGTGGCCCCGTAGAGCGTACGAACGCCTGAGAGGGGAAAGTCCTCAGCGATGCCATGTGCTGATGCCCCGGGCACGCCCTGCTTGTCTTCGAGCACAAACCGTGTCGCAGTCTCGTGTACCGCCAGCGCATTGACCTGCTCAACCGGGTAGACGCGACTCGTCGACAAGAAGATCATCCGGGCACGGCGTTCGCGTGCGAGTTCCAGACAGTTCATCAACCCGCCAAGATTGGCATCCAGCACGTAGCGCGATCCGCCGTCGTAGCCTGCCAACACAGAAGGCTCGGCGGCACACTCGACGATCAGGTCGATGGGGCGGCCCCCTACGGCCAACTCGTCGCGATTTCGTACGTCGCCGCGCACAAACTCTACACCGGCATCGGCAAGCAACGGCACGTTCAGCTCACTGCCGCGCCGGTGCAGGTTGTCGAGCGCGATGACGCGAGCGCCGACATCGGGGGCGCTCAGCCGCCGCGCCACGGCCGACCCCACAAACCCGGCACCTCCGGTGACGAGCACGGTACTGCCGTTCATGGACGCCAGTGCTGAGGGTTGGTCGCGCATGGCAGAAGTATGTCGAGTGACATCACTCGACACAGCGCGCCAGATCCAGTGTTGCCGCGTGTAAGCTCTTTCCGTTCACTCATGGGCGTTCGGTCGGCCCTCGCGCCCCAGCCAGCGCCCGCACAACCTCGTATTGAAATCGCGCGAACCGCGTGAGTTCGGCCTCGAGGATTCGCTCCTGATCGCTGTGAGCCCCGTAGCCGCGCGGAACATCCTCCTCATCCACCGCCGGACCGATTCCGTAGCACTCCATGCCCTTGTCGCGCAGGTACGCCATATCGGTCGCGCCGGTCAGCATCGTCGGGAGCGTCGTGGTGTTGTAGACCGAAGTCGTGGCCGCTTCAACGGCGCGGAACGCTTCGGACGCCAGGCTGGCAGCGGGCGTCCCCGGCCTCACCGCTCGCTGCCCGTACGCCACCTCGATGGCTGGGTTGTTCACCGTCCGCCGAATCACCTCGAGGAACGCCGTCGGGTCTTCGTCGGGGAGCATCCGGACATCGAGCGTAGCGGTCGCTTCAGAGGGAATGACATTCACGCGATAACCACCCTGCACGATCGTCGGTGAAATGGACGTGCGCAGCATTGATGCGTGCCGCGGCTCGTTCCGGAAGAAATGTTCATCGGCCATCGCCACCCGGCGCGGATCGCCGCTGACTACATCGCGGTAGTACCGGGCACGTTCCGGCGGTGAAATCCTGGCCAGTCTCGTAAAGTATTCGCGCGTCGTCTCGTTGAGGCGCACGGGCGGGTGCCACGAGGCAAAGCGCGCAACTGCTGCCGACAACTGAACAACAGCGTTGGATTCCAGCGGCACCGACCCGTGCCCCGATATCCCGCGTGCCGTGAGCGTGATGGCTCGCGGAATTTTTTCCGTCGTCGCCACCGTCGAAACGGTCACGGCGCCGCCCACGCGCGACACGCGTCCGCCCTCAGCGAGGCAGTACTCCGCGTCGATCTCTGGAAAATGCTGCTCGACCATGTACTGGATCCCAACATGTGTAGCGCCTTCCTCCCCTGACTCAGCAAGGAAGATCACGTCGCGGTCGAGCGCGACGCCCTGCCGCTTGAGGAGGAGCATCACCATGAGCGACGCCGCAACGTTGTCCTTGTCGTCGACGGCTCCGCGCCCGTAAATCCAACCGCTGTCCCGCACCGCGGCAAACGGGGCATGCAACCACTTGGAGGTGTCCACACTCACGACGTCGGTGTGGCCCATGACAAGAATCGGGCGTTTTGAACCGTTGCCGCGAATTCTCGCCACGACGTTGGGCCGGCCCGGCTCGAGCGCAAACGTCTGAACCTCTATTCCCTCCGAGCGGAGCACGCTTGCGAGATAGTCTGCAGCTGGCTTCTCACCGCCCCCGGGATCTCGCGTGTCCATCCGCATGATCGCCTGGAAATGGCGCACGGTCTCGGAGTCGGCCACGGCCCAGTCGATGGGCTTGCCGTCCGCTCCGGCAGCCGCGCTACCGCCGCCGGATCCGGCACTACCACCCGAGCAGCCGACGAGCGCGAGAGCGACGATTCCCAGACCGATGACGCAGCGATATCGAAGCATGTGAGGGCTCTCAGCTTGAAGGGTGAGTCGGTGGGCGCGCACGAGTGTCGGCCCCCGAGCGAGCCTCCATTCGCATTCGTGAAGAATCTACGACTTCCCGAACATTTGCGGCGCCCGGGGTCATCTCCGTCCTTACCTGATGGAACGAAACCACCGGACGCACGATACTACTGCCGCTAGTGTGAACGGACCTCCATCATTGGACATGTGGATGAATCGGTTGAAACGACAGCACGCATGTCGAGCACTCGTGGTGCTCGCCGTATGCACGCTAGGCGCGCTCTCATGCGGTGATCCGGTCGGACCCCGGTCGGGCTCAACGCTTGGGCGCCGACTGATCGCGGGCGAACGGGTCGCGTGCGCGCTCAACGGTGTGGGCAGCGTTTATTGCTGGGGACTCAACTCGAACTTTTGGGAGTACGCCGCGCCGCCCGAAGCTATTCCCGGCCGCGGTGCACCGACGCAGATGCCAAGCGTTTTCCTGCTGACAAAGTTCGCCCTGGGAGTGGGGACGCACTTCTGCGGCATCGATGGCGACAACCGGGCGATATGCTGGGCGCGCGGCGACGCCGGCCAGCTCGGCGGCGGCGCGGTGGCCAACTCTGGAAACGGAGCCGTCGCTGTCGCGGGCGAAATCCGCTGGGCTGACATTTCAGTTAGCCGGTTGACCACGTGTGGACTCGCCCAAACGGGTGAGGGCTATTGCTGGGGTCTCAATCAACAGGGCGCATTGGGGTCGGCCGCTACTGAAATCGGAGCGAGGGTTGCCGTCCCCACCCTCGTGGACGGCGGACGCACGTTCAGTTCGATCGCGGCGGGATGGCTCCACGGATGCGGCATCACGACCGATGGCGACGCATGGTGCTGGGGTTCGAACACGGTTGGACAGCTCGGTATTGGCGCGGCCGACACGGTAGTCCGCCGATCGCCCGTCCCCGTGGCTGGCGGCCTCAAGTTCACTCAGCTTTCACTCGGTTCACGGTACTCGTGCGGGCTCACGACGCAGGGCGACGCCTACTGCTGGGGCGCCAACGCTACGGGACAACTCGGCGACGGCACGACCGAGGCGCGCAGCGCCCCGACGCTCGTCGCGGGCGGGCTGACGTACGTGCAACTCGTGGCGAGCAGTGGATTCGCGACCGGCGCATTCGCCCCGCCGCCGGCCTTTCAAGGTGGTTACGGCCACACGTGCGCGCTCACTTCCGCGCGCCACCCCTATTGCTGGGGCTGGAACGGCAACGGCGAAGTTGGTGATGGTACCATGATCGACAAGCACGTTCCTACGGCCGTCGCCAGGAATCTTACGCTTGAAACGATCGCTGTCGGCGGGGCATACTCGTGCGGAATGTACGGAGACGATGTGTGGTGCTGGGGTTCGAACATCAATGGCCAGATTGGGAAAGGTGATGAGTTGCTCCCGGCAAGAGAGCCCCAACCAGTGCTTCCGCCATTCGGCCCTCCGGCGCAATGACGTCAGGCCCACGCCGGTTGTTGGTCGCATCCCTCGGCGTTGTACCGTACGCCGATGCGCTCGCACTGCAGCGAAATGCGGCGCGGGCGCGGATTGACGGCCGGCTCGCGCACGATCTCCTTATCTTGCTCGAGCATCCGGCCGTGGTCACCACGGGTCGCAGCACCAAGGAACAGAACCTGTTGCTCGATCGCGCCGCGTTGGCTGAGCGCGGCATCGAGCTCTTCGACGTCGAACGCGGTGGCGACGTCACTTTCCACGGGCCGGGACAGATCGTCGGTTATCCGATCATCGACCTGAAGGGCCACAAAGAGGACTTGCACTGGTACCTCAGGCAGGTGGAACAACTCCTGATGGACGCGCTGGCGACATTGGGCATCAGCGCCGACCGCAACCCCGGCAAGACAGGTGTCTGGACGAACGGCCGCAAGATCGCGTCCATCGGCGTGCACGCAAAACAATGGGTGACTTCGCACGGGTTCGCGCTGAACGTCACCACGGACCTGTCGTTCTTCGACGTGATGGTGCCGTGCGGCATTACGGACGTCGAAATGACCAGCGTCCACCGTGAGATGGCAGACCGCGCCGACAGTGCGTATGCCAGACCATCGGCCACGTTATTGGACGATGTCGGTTCAGCCGTGACGGTCGCGACGGGTGCACTGTTCGGACTTGAACCGACTGTGATCGGTCGCGCTCAACTCGAAGACGTCACACGGAGCGCGCTCGCCGACTGATTCGCCTTGGTCAGCGCTGCTGAGTCGTTGGGTACAGCGCTCGAAAGTTCGTCGCCCGAAACAGCTCGACGGCCATTACGTCCTGCGGACCGCGCATCACCGCGAATTCCGTCAGCGGTTCGATCCGTTCGAAGTACGGCGCAAAACGCTCGATAACATCGTCGCCGGCACGCACCTTGTGGACGATGATCGCATTGCGACCCAGATAGGCGCTATCGCTGTAGGCGTAGAAGAAGTGATGCGGGTCAGCGCAAAGACACAGCACGGGTATGCGCGGCCCCGCTCCGACCGCTGCCTTGCCGGCTTGAATCCAGCTCGTGGCTGCAACAAAGTCCGTCGCCGGGTCAAAGTCGGCCTCAGCCAACGCCGGCAGCAGCCGACTCCACGTTACCAGATCTCCGGATGGGTCGCCCTTCGAAAACGCCTCCGGAGCAATTCGCGCCATCCAGCCGGTCGAAGCGTGCGTTGTCAGCAAGGCTATCAGCCCCACGTATCCCCACACGCTCCACCTGAGCCAACGCTTCGTGCGACGCTCATTACGATCGAGCCGTTCGCCAACGGCAGCGCCCAGCATCGGGAAGGCGAACAGCCAACCGGGCGCCTGCCAGTGCGGAAGACCGGGATTGCCACGCAACGAGACCAGCGTGAAGATCGCAATCGGACCTGCCGCGAGGCACAACAAGAACCATCGACGCTCGTCTCCGGGTCCACCGCGCACCGCACGCCATACCGAAGCCGCGAGTGGCACGAATATCCACGGCAGCACCCATGCCATCTGCCCGCCTATGTTGGCGAGAAACGAACCCAGATTGATGGCGGATGTCGCTCCGGCGCGGGCGCCCTGGAACGCGAAGGATGCCCAACCGTGCTGCGAATTCCAGATGATCACTGGGGCAAAAAACGCGAACGCAATCGCAGTTGCGATGTATGGCCCAGGCGTGGCCAGCCATCGGCGGTGCGTTGATGAACTAACGATGAAAGCGAACGTGCCGGCCAGAATGAAGGCGCCGTGATACTTCGACAGCATGGCGAGGCCGGTGAGCAGTCCCGCCACGCACCACGCACCAATCGCTGGCGCCGGCGTGTCATCGAAGAGAATCACCGAGATCCGGTCGGCCGCGGCGGCCATGAAGAGCATCAGCGGTCCGTCGGGCAGGACCCAGCCGCCAGTGCTGAGGCTGAACACGGCAGACACGTTCAATAGAATGATGCCGTAAAGTCCCGCACGATCGCCGAACAGCCGACGCCCAATGCTGTACATGAACCACGTCGTCCCGGCGAAACACAGCACGAACGGAAATCGCACCACCTCGCCCATCTCGCTCCGTGCCAGCTTCGCTGCCGCGCCCGCGATCCAGAAATGCAGCGGCGGGTGGTCGAAGTACGACAAGGAAAACTGGCGCGCGACGGCGACGGCGTACGATTCGTCCACTCCCAGCCCCACCGTGGCCGCCAACAGAAACCGCGCGACCGCGCCGATGGCAATTACGGCGAGCACCGCACCGACGGTGTCGCTCCGCCTCATGGAAAAACTGCTTTCCTGGTTCACACGCTGTCGCCGCGCATATGGGCTGGTGGGCTGCTCACGAGGTAGGGGACCGGCGATTGGCAGAAGTAAACTGCCGGACACCGCCGCCGCCACGCAGCCGTTGCCCTATCGCTTCGGTATATTGCCGGTGTGACCGGACCGGCCAGAGTATACACGCCCCGCGACCGCGAAGTCGAGCCGCGCCCGCAGGCCGATGTGCTCGGCCTGAATGACGCGCAGGAGCGCGCCGCGACCCACGGTGGCGGCCCGTTGCTCATCGTTGCCGGCGCGGGAACAGGCAAGACGCGCACTCTGGTTCATCGGGTGGCGAAACTGCTCGATGCCGGCACGCGTCCGGAGCGGATTCTGCTCCTGACGTTCACGCGACGGGCCGCGCACGAAATGCTGTCCCGCGTTGAACGGCTCGTCGGAAGCGGGAGTCGCGCCGTGCACGGCGGAACGTTTCATGGCACGGCGCACCGCCTGCTGCGCCGTTTTGGCCCGCAATGCGGGATCGCCGCAGATTTTACCATCATGGATCAGGCCGACTCCGAAGACCTGATGCAGATGGGGCGCGCGCAGCTCGGCTACGCCGACAAGAAGAAACGGTTCCCCAAGAAAGCCACGCTCCAACACATCTATAGTCGCCACATCAACACGGAAATCCCGGTGGCGTCTCTGCTCGCCGACGAGTACCCGCAATTCGCAGAACACGACGCCGCATTTCACGCGATTTTCGCGGACTATTCCGCCCGGAAACAGGACCGCAACCTCGTCGACTACGACGACCTGTTGTTGTTCTGGGCGATGCTGGTAGCCGATGCGCCGGGACGTAACGTTTCCAGGGTGGGCGCGAGCTCGGAGTCAGCCGTGATCGATGGGTCGGCGGTTGATACGCGCGGAGAGTTGGTCGGCGGCGCGGAGGGACTGGCCGCGAAGATCGCAGGACTCTACGACCATGTACTCGTCGATGAGTATCAGGACACCAACGTGCTGCAGGCGCGAATCCTGGCCGGCATGACGCGCGCGCATGGCAACATCACAGTCGTTGGCGACGACGCGCAGAGCGTGTACTCATTTCGGGGGGCCACGGTCCGCAACATTCTCGACTTCCCCCGCGATTTTCCGGGCGCGGTCGTGATGGCGCTCGAAGAGAACTACCGCTCGACGCAACCGATTCTCGATGTGACCAACACGTTGATTTCACGCGCCGAGGAGCGGTATACGAAGAATCTGTATACGCGACGCACCGGCGGCGACAAGCCGTGGCTCGTGACGGCGCACGACGAGCAGGCGCAAACGCGATTCGTTGTCGACCGAGTCCTCGAACTGCACGAAGAAGGCGTGCCGCTGCGCGAAATGGCGGTGCTGTTCAGGGCGGGTTATATGAGCGCCGACCTGGAGATCGAACTCGCGGCCCGGCGCATTCCGTTCGAAAAGTGGGGCGGGATCAAGTTCCTCGAGGCCGCGCACGTGAAGGACGTGCTCGCGTTCCTGCGAGTGCTCGAGAATCCACGGGACGAGGTAAGCTGGTTCCGACTCCTCCTGCTGCTCCCCGGAGTCGGCGATACGACCGCACGCGCCGCCATGAATCATATGACTGCCGCCGGATGGCATCGCGACGCATTCGCGTCGTATTCTGCGCCCTCACGGGCGCGCGCGGCGCACCAGGCGGTTGCCGACCTGCTCGAGGCGCAGAGATGCGCGCCGGGCGATGGCGAGGGCGGGCTGTCACGCGAGATCGCAGCGATCAGGCAGTTCTACGACAGCATCCTCCGCGAGCGATACGACCGCGTCGAACCACGGCTCGCCGATCTCGATCAACTGGAGATCATCGCCGGCGGCTACCCGTCGCGGGCAGCGTTCCTGAATGCGCTGGCTCTTGAGCCCCCGCAGTCAACCCAGGACCTCGGGTTCGGCTCAGACAGTGAAGACGACGTCCTCGTACTGTCCACGGCCCACAGCGCAAAAGGCCGCGAATGGGACGCCGTGTTCGTGATCTGGGCGGTGGATGGGTGGTTTCCTCTCGCGCGCTCGCTTGGCGACAACGAGCAAGTGGAAGAAGAACGACGACTGCTCTACGTCGCGATGACCCGGGCACGCAATCATCTGGCGGTGAGCTACCCGCTCGGTACAACCCGGGGACATAGGTGACAGGTGTCCGGCGACATGGGTGACACTTCTTCAACCCCTTCTG
>JAQBYI010000094.1 GCA_027622655.1 Gemmatimonadota bacterium
TGAACTTGACCATGTAACGTGCGAAAGCTACGGTCAGGGACTTCGCTTCGTTTTCAACCCGAACTGCGAGTTCAATGATTGGGACAAAGCCAGCAGCGTCGCTATCGTCTGGCCAACCGCGCTCTTGCACCCAACGGTGAATGAGGGTGTGGCGATCCTCAACGTACCTTGACAAACGATCCTCAAGATCCGGCGCGATATTCCCACCATCCGCCAAAGTTCGCACGATACTCTTCACCGGAACACGAAACGCCCCAGCTGGAATATACCCGCCAGTTCTTTCGAGGTACGCGGGATCCGATTGCATCTTGAAGAACTCGAATATCGGGACGAGCGTGGTCTCGAACACCTGGGCCGCGAAAACAGCGCGTCCGATTGCGGTGTATGCGTACTGCATGCGCACCTAACGCCGGGCATCAGCCGCAGCGCGCTCGCGTTCGCGTGCGCTGTCGGCTGCATGCCAAGTTAGACCCCTATTCGAGTACAACGGTTCGAACCAATTCGACAAGGACGAGCAACGTCCCGTAGAAGCCCCAGACGGAGAACGATTTCAGCGCTTCAACCTGGTGCCGAGAGTGGCTTCCAGACGGTTCGACCGCATACAGATCAGCTGCCTTCGCCGTCCCGGAGTGCAGTTTTTGCACGAAGACGCCGTACGAGGCGCGATAGGCCTTTTCCAATGCCAGATAGTAGGCGTCAAGAGCGAGGAACAGCAACGTGGGGACGAGTGCGATGCGAGCGGACTCCGGCCTTCCTTGTTCGGCGACGATCACGAGAAGCGCCGAGACGACTGTGATGCACCACGTCTTGCACGACGTACTGTTCCCGGCCATCCGTTGAATCACGGATTGCAGGATCCCAAGATGCGCTTGGACCGACGGCGAGGCCTCTGTGAGCGCTGACTCAGGGTTCGTCATTTCACCCACGTCGCGAAGTTCTGGTATCCATCATCCGCATTCCACTTGTATGTCGAATACCAGTTGGCAAGATTGAATCCCTTGCTGCGGTACTGCTGTGCCACATCACACCCGTAGTCAGCCGAACCATCAATGCGCTCGTACTTGATCCATTCAGTTCCGCCCTTTTCCCAGAGCGTTGCAGTCTGGCCGTCTGCGCAAAAGGTAACGCCGACGTACTCCAGGGGATTCGGCCCGCAGTTCTTTGTGGTCCCATCCTTCGCCTTGATGCCGTTGATGTGGACGCCAAACAGGTGGTTCCCTCGGCGGAATCTCTTGAGCAGCTCGTAGCGCACCCAAGGACGTGAGTACGTCAGCCGAGGTGTTGTCGAGGGCCCCGTTGATCAGCCGCTTCAGAGCCGTGTCACCCTGTCGCCGCGCAGTCTCCCAGACAGAGGCATCAAAGTAGCCTGCCTGTTCGCGATCAGGCTTCGTCATCCAGTGGTTCCGAACCACATTGGCTCGGAAATCGACGACGTCCTGATAGTGGAAGCTAAAGAAGACGCGTTTCGCCACGTTGCTCCTTTTAGGGGTCTAACGGTTCAAATGAGCCGCGCCCGGAACACGCGGAAGCCGCCGTCGGGCGTCGGCTCCATTTGAAGGTTATGCCTTGAGTATCGCCGCCAGTTGGCGCCGCAGTTCGGGCACGCGGTTGCGAACCACGTCCCACACGAGCTCATAGTCCACGCCGAAGTAGTCATGAATAAGGCGGTCCCGCATACCGGCCATGCCGCGCCAATCGATTTCGGGATACAGGGCTCGGAGGTCCGGTGGAACCTTCTTGGCAGCCTCGCCAATGATCTCCAGGCTCCGCACGAAGGCCCGGCTGAGCGTCGGATCTGCCGCAAACGCCGTGAACTCGACGCCCCGGCTCCGCTCGACCAGGTAGTCGGCTTCTAGCTGGATGTGCCGAAGGAAATCACGCGGCTCGAAGGACATCCCGCGCTTCCGCCAGGATTCGAGGACCGATGAAGGGCGAGAGCGCTTCGGTGGTGACCAGCTCAACCCGACACTGCAGGAGCGACTCCAGGAGGTCGGAGAGCGCCATAAACCGGTCGAATGACTTCTCTCCTGGCGCGAACTGCACGAGCAGGTCGACATCGCTGTCCGCCCGTGCCTCGTTGCGAGCGACGGAGCCGAACAACGCGAGGCGTGCCACTCCCAGGGCGCGAATGTCCGATTCGGCGTACGCCAGTCGTGCCGTTGCGACGTCGCGAGTAAGGGGCTCGGAAGCCATGCCCTCAATGTAGTCGTATTGGCTCGTCAGGACCAAGTCCGTGTTCGAGAGGCCTACTTATTAACTAGACCGCGTCGAGCCGTGCCGCTCGCAGCCAACCACGACCGGCCGCGTCACCGTTTTGTGGCTCTAAACTGAAGTTCCCCGCCCCAGATCTCTAAAAGCCCAATGTGTCCATAGAGATAGGTTCGATCCACCGTGCATCATGTAGCCATGTAATATATTGATTATAGATACTGATAGGTGCATAATGTAGTCATGCACATCGACATCGTGCCGAACCGCCACTCGCCCCCTGCGGTCCTGCTCCGCGAGTCCTATCGGGAGGGCGCCCGGGTGCGCAAACGCACTTTGGCGAATCTATCGGCGCTCTCGGCCGAGCAAGTCGAGGCGATTCGCAAGACCTTGAGGGGCGAGACGCTCGTGCCCCTCGCCGATCGCTTTGCGATCGTGCACTCGCATCATCACGGCCATGTGCAGGCCATTCGGACCGCGATGCAACAGCTTGGCTTCGAGCCCCTCCTCGCGTCTCGCCCCTCTCGCGACCGCGACCTGATCGTGGCCATGGTGATGGCCCGCATCCTCGAGCCCGCCAGCAAACTGGCGACCACGCGGTGGTGGCACACCACGACGCTTCCCGACATCTGTGGTGTGGCCAATGCCGATGCAGATGACCTGTATGCCGCGCTCGATTGGCTGATCACGCGCCAAGCGCACATCGAGAAGAAGCTCGCCGCCCGACATCTCCACGCGGGCGGATTCGTGCTGTACGACCTGAGTTCGAGTTACTTTGAAGGCACGACATGTCCGCTGGCCGCACTCGGGTACAACCGCGATGGCAAGCGCGGCAAGCGCCAAGTCAACTACGGCCTGCTCACCGACCCGCGGGGGTGCCCGGTCGCCGTGTCCGTGTTCGCGGGGAACACCGGCGACCCGACGACCGTGATGCCGCAAGTCGAGACACTGCAGAAGACCTTTGCGATCGAACAGCTCGTCCTCGTGGGCGATCGGGGGATGATTTCGCAGCAGCAGATTACTGCACTCAAACAGCGCGAGGGCCTCGAGTGGATTACGGCCCTCAGGACGGGCGCCATTCACAAGTTAGTTGACGGGGGGCACATCCAGCTCGGCCTGTTCGACGAGCGCAACCTGTTCGAAGTGACGCATCCGGATTTTCCCGGCGAACGACTCGTGGCGTGTCGAAACCCGCAACTGGCCCTGCTGCGGGCACACAAGCGCCAGTCGCTGCTGGACGCCACGTCCAGAGAACTTGAGAGAGTGCGAGGCATGATCTTGCGCGGGACGATCAAGGGGAAAGACGCCATCGGCGTGCGCATCGGAAAAGTCGTCGACAAATACAAAGTGTCCAAGCACGTGGTCTTGGACATTCGCGATGAGGGATTCGACTTCCATTTCGATGACGACAAGATCTCCGCAGAGGCGGCTCTGGATGGACTCTATGTCATCAGGACCAGCGTGCCCGCGCAACGCCTGGCCACCGACGCTGTGGTACGAAGTTACAAGATGCTCAGCCAGGTCGAGCGAGCCTTTCGTTCCTTGAAGACCATTGATCTCGACGTCCGGCCGATCCGACACCGACTCGAGGATCGCGTCAAGGCCCACATCTTCCTCTGCATGCTGGCGCACCATGTCGCGTGGCACATGATGGAAGCGTGGCGCCCGCTGCTCTTCTCCGATGAAGACCAACAAGCCAAGACCACCCGCGATCCGGTGGCGCCCGCCAAACGCTCGGATGGCGCGCTTGCCAAAGTGCATACCAAGGTCCTCGACGACGGTACCCCGGTCCACAGCTTTCACACGCTGCTCCAGGATCTGAGCAGCATCGTCAGCAACACGTGTCGCCGGCACGGGGCATCGAGCGCCGGCGAGCCCACCTTCAAGGTCATCACCACCCCCAGCCCGACGCAACAGCGTGCCTACAACCTACTCAAGTCCATTCAGATGTAGCCAGAAGCCTGCACCTGGATTCCGGCCATCTCACAGACTCCAAAGGGGGATACTGCCTACCGAAGGCGGGAACTTCAGGCTAAACCGCTGTACGAGCGCATCCTAGCACGCAGATGAGCGGCCGGATGCCAGGCACGTTGGCTGCGGGGGCGACGCGCCCTCCGGCGGGTCGTTGGCTGCGAGCCTCGCGGCTATCGTCGACGAGTCGGTGCCCACGCGTATCCCTCCAACTGCATCAACGCCAGGCGGTTATGGGCACACCGGAACCACAGGGACCGAACTGTTACGCTGCAGGCGTCGCAGCCAACGACCTTCACACCCGATCCGCCAGGCCTCGCACACCTAATCCGCCGTCATGCTGCGCTCGTGCGGCGGCCGTTCGGAGCCCGGCGACGCAGGGCGAAGCCGGAAATCGGCCGGCGCGATTCCTCGGCGCGAGTTCGGTCTGCGCGATCCGTGACCTCCGAATGAGCACTGCCGGTGCATGCCGCGACGGCAGGTGTGGGAAACGGGTTCTACTCGCGACGGGAGCGGAAGGGTATGACTGCCGGCCGATTTCCCGCCGGGCGGAGCCGGACGCCGGACGAGCGCAGCGTGGCGACGGCGGACGGGAGCTTCGGGTCCAGGCAGTTACTGGGCCACCCTGAACAGTTCGTCCGCGGCGTTGAGGATCGTCCACCGAAGGCGCTGCGGATACTGCAGCTCCCGCCCGAGAAAATCCTGGACGGTCGCGGCCGCCTCC